>DASUGW010000075.1:0-6727 GCA_036273805.1 Mycobacterium sp. | reverse complement strand
GAGGTTGTGCCGGACCGAGTCAATGCCCGGCAGCAGGACGCTGCCTGCTTGCAGGAGAAGTTCGATTCCGGTCAGCGAGGGGATGTAGCCAAGCAGCACCGTGCGTCGGGTGATGAGGTAGGCGGGGAACAGGATCCACAGAACACAGCCGAACAGCCTGCTCAGCCCGAAGATCCGCAGGCTCTGGCGCAGAGTGCCCGGACCGGCCCGTCTGCCGTATTGCCAGCACACCGCGACCGAGATGCCGTCGGCGACCAGGTAGAACCCAAAACACACCAGCCAGTAGACCAGAGGCAGTTCCGGAGTGGTGATCGTGCTGCGGGCGTGCGGCGCTGCGGACAGGTTCAGCCAGATCGTGACAGCGATCGTACCTGCGGCGGCTGGCGCGAGGAGCCAGATGTGGCGCTGGCGGCCCACAGCAACGAGCACGCAGTAGAGCATCACCGCGGCCGTGATGGTGTGGGACACATGCCGGCTCAAGTCGATCAGATTGAAGTCGCCGATCAGCCGCCCGAGCCTGCCGATGACCGGTTCTTGGTAGAGCGTGGTGGTGACGGCGATAAGGCAGGTGCCCAGCCACAGGGGGCGCTGGCCGGGATGCCGAGCCGCGGCCGGGGCGCGCAGGATCGCCGCCAGCCATAGGCTGATCAAGCCAGCTGTCTCGATCCACTCGTTCATGGGTTGGGGCGCTCTCGGGTCGAGGTACCGTGATTCGCACCGCCGGAGGCGAGGCGGCCCCTTCCGTGTCCGTCGACGATGACAACGGCGAATCCTGCGGGCAGGAACATGTTGGACACACCCATCGTCACAGTCCGAAGATCTGGGCCACGCGGGCGAGCCTTTCGTCGGCGGCTGGGGGCAGGACGTCGAGAGCGGGCTCGGGGCAGACGAGGGCCCGTTGATGGATCAGTACCGCAATCGTCTCCGCCTCCTGTTCCTCGGCCTGAGCGCCGCTGCAGTCGAGCAGGTGCGCAAGCGCAACTGGCGTGAGGTCGGGGGCGATGCGCTGTGCCTGTTCCTGGGAAAAGACGCAGCGACCGCGGTGCTGGGAGATCATGTGTCCTACCTCGTGCAGGATGATGTGATCCTGGTGGAAGCCGCTGGTGTTCTCGGCGTAGGCGATCACGTCGTGATCCGGGTGTTGCTGCCAAGCGCCGCAGCTGTCCCCGGGACTCCAGGTGATCGCGCACAGATCGATATCGCGACCGCGGTGGCGTTCGAGCCGGTCGAGGAACTCGTTGATGTCCCACGGGTCAGGGATGCCGGTGTGGCCGAGGAGGTCGTTGACCCGCTGGCGGCAGCGGGCCCGTAGCCTCGGCCAGTCCACCGCGGTGGTCACCTTTGCTGCTGGGGCCGAGCGAGTACGCACAGCGCGGAGCATGGTGTCATGCGCTATCGCTCGTGGAAGGCTTGCGGCGCCGCCGGCTCGAGCGCGGCTGCTCGTCGTAGGCACGCAGTGTGTCGATCAGGTTGGTGACCGTATTGCGGTCGCGGGAGTTGAGCTGAACGACTCGTTCGGCGATATGCCGGGCTTCGGTATCGCGCCAGGCACTGACCTGGGCGATCTGGTCAGCGATCTGTGCGGCGGCATCGTCGTCGAAGAAGTATGTCACGGGAACGCCAAAAAAGCTGGCCAGCGCCTCGACGTGGTGGATCCGGGGGTGCGGCTGCTTACCGATGGCTAGCTGGTTGATGTGGGCGGCGGTCATCGCCCCGGGGTGATATGCGATTGCTGCGGCGATCTCACGGTAACTGTAGGAACCGCGGTCTGGTGGATGCACTGTCTCGATCAAGTAGGCAAGCTTGCCCGCGAAGGATTGTCTGCACTGGCCGGGTCCGGTCATACCCGCCTCCTGACAGCTCGCCACCGTGTCAACGCTAGAGCCACGCACCCGCACTGATCGTATATGAACGTAGACGTATGCAGGGTCTCTGGCTTCATCTGCGATACGTCTTGGACGCACATAGCCGTGTCAACATCCGCACCCATTTTTGCATACCGGTCGTACACGGGTGTTGACAGTGCGCAGGTGCTCTGCTTACATCTGCCGCACAGGCCGTCAACGGCTGATTACATAGTGCAGCATCCCTGAGAGCATGCGATGGGCGGGAGGCTAGATCGATGGGGCCGAGGTTCTCGTGTCGAACACGAGTGTGGCCGCGGCCACGGAAGCCAGAATCGTGCCATCGACCCCTGCGACCCCCACCGCCGCCGGGAGACTGGCCGGGCGGTGATCCGTGGGCAGCCATCGCGGCAGGACTAGCTGACGGCATCTCAAGTGTGTCGTTCGGCCAACTCAAGCAGGCAGCGGACAAGATTCCCGAGCTCGTCGGCTACACCAAACCTGAGGCGCGCGTACTCGGGGGGCGGCACGCCATTCGGGCAGCTGTAGTGGCCATCGCAGCTCTGGCGCTGACAGCCTGTGGTGCAGGCGCGTCTAGTCCGGCGCCAGCGACAGCTCACTCCGCCGCGCAGACACCGACGTCGGTCCCACCGACGTCGGTGTCCTCTCCAGCTGATGTCGCGCGACAACAGGCCATCGCTGCCTACCTGGGCATGTGGCGTGATTTTGCTGATGCCGCTACGACATCGGATTGGAGGTCGCCCAAGCTGGCGCAGAACGCCACCGGCGATGCACTGTCCACCCTCTCCCGTGGTTTGTATGCCGATCACTACAACGGGCTGGTGTCTCGGGGGCGGCCGGTCAACAACCCGCAAGTGTCGACAGCGGACCCTGCGGAGTCTCCGACCAAGGTGGTGATCTCGGATTGCGGTGACTCAACAAACTGGTTGAAGTACCGCGCCGACAACGGGCAGCCGGCCAATGACGGACCCGGCGGCAGGCGTCAGATCAACGCGATTGTGAAGAAAGCCGTGGACGGCTCGTGGAAGGTGACAGACTTCGGCGCTCAGGCGGTCGGAACATGTTGAACCGACTGATCATCAGCGTGTGCGGCGCAGCTCTCCTCGTGTTGACTGGCACCTTGCCCGCGTTCGCGGACCCCTGGGGCAGCGTGGACTGCGCTCAAAGTCCGACACCCGCTTGTGAACTGGGTGCGGGCAAAGGCGGCGACGGAGCCGGCCGCAAAGCCGACCGCGCTCCGGCTCGTGGCCCACGAGGC
Organism: Mycobacterium sp.; assembly: GCA_036273805.1. Classification (GTDB taxonomy): domain Bacteria; phylum Actinomycetota; class Actinomycetes; order Mycobacteriales; family Mycobacteriaceae; genus Mycobacterium. Next base: position 3,604 of record DASUGW010000075.1, on the reverse strand, counting down.
GGAGAACACCGCGGCGGAACCGACGGAGGCGACCACGTCGCGGGTGGCGACGATCCGGTGCACTGCTCCTACGTTCGCAGTGACTACCAGCCGGCCGTGACCGGGGTGGCGACCGTCGCGTACCGGCCGCCGGCTGGGGACGGGGACGGGGCGGTCAGGGTGGCGCCGGCCGTGATCTTGCAGGCGTCGGCGGGCCGGGCGGTGCCGGCTGTTGCGGTCGCTGATCCCACACCTGGCGAGCCGGGTGCCTGGTATGTGTATCGGTGCGACCAGGCCGGAGTGGTCGACGCGTTGTATCGACCGCCGGTGTGGATCCCGGATGGGCGGCCCGGCGCGGCCCCGTCGGCGGCGCAGTTGGCTGAGCAGGCGCGAAACCTGCTGTTGTTGCCTTCCCCGAGGATCGAGGCGAATCCGGTGGGCGCTCAGTTGGTGAACCTGCCGACCTGGTTGTGGCTGGATCCGGCCAGTTGGGGTCCGCGGTCGGCCACTGCGCAGGTGCCGGGGGTGTCGGTGACGGCGGTAGCCAGGCCGACGTCGGTGTCGTGGTCGATGGGTGACGGCACGTCGGTGACCTGCCGCTGCCAGGGAACCCCGTTCACGCCCGGTGGCGACCCGAAGGCGGCGTCGCCGGACTGCGGTCACATCTACCGCGGCTCCTCGGCGAATCAGGCCGGTCAGGCGTTTCCGGTCACCGCGACGGTGCACTGGGTGATCACCTGGGCCGGCGCGGGTCAGAGCGGGACGTCCCCGGATATGACGACCGCATCGACCGCTCGGTTGCGGGTGGCCGAGGCCCAGGCGCTGGGCGACGGCACCGGCTGATCTGCCGGGGCCATCGCCCCGACCCCGGTGCGACAACAAAACACGCAGCTGAATCCATTGGCTCCGCTCGCTGATCTCCCCTGGCGACGCGGCCTAGCCCCCTATGTCTGGAGGCAACCGGTGAGCACTTCTGTGGCACCACCCGGCATCGAGCATCAGTCCACACCTCCTGCGGGAGGATCATGGGTGACCACCGGGAAGAGGCCGGATACCGGCTCGCGATTGCGGAGCCAGACTCGGCGGCTCAGTGTGCCGCACCTGCTGGCGGGCGCGCTGTTGGTGCTGGCCTGCGCGGCGGGTTTCGTGCTGTGGTCGCTGACCATGGGTGGCCGAGCGCCGGTGCTGGCCCTGGCACGGCCGGTGTCGGTCGGTCAGGTGCTCACCGCAGCCGACCTGCGCGAGGTGAGTATTACCACCGACCCCGGCGTGTCCACCATGATCGCTTCGCAGACGTCGGTGGTGATCGGTCGGAGCGTGGCGACCAGCCTGCCCGCAGGGTCACTGCTGAGCCCCGGGGTGCTGGGAGCAGCGTTGGTTCCCGGGCCGGGACAGGCGATCGCCGCGCTGGCGTTGAAGGCGGGAGCGTTTCCGGTGGAGCTGGCCCCGGGCGCGCGGGTGGCGGTGGTCCTGGTGCCCGGTTCCGCGACGGGCTCGTTGGGCACTCTGCCGGGCCAGGGCGCTGTGGCGGTGTGGCCGGGCATCGTGACGAGCGTGACCGCACCGGCCAATGAGCAAATTACGGCGGTGTCGGTGCTGCTCACCGAGACCGCTGCCCGCCAGGTCGCCGCAGTGCCCACTGGGCAGTTGTCCGTGGTGCTGCTGCCGGGAGGTGGCCGGTGACGCTGGTCGCGGTCTGCAGCCTGAAGGGCTCCCCCGGGGTCACCACCTTCAGCGTGGCGCTGGCCGCGCGCTGGCCGGTGCCGGACCGGTGTGTGCTGGTGGAGTGCGACCCCGCCGGTGGTGACATGGCCACCCGCTTCGCGTTGGCGTCCTCACCCGGTTTGGTGAGCTTGGCCGCAGCGACCCGGCGCAGCACCGATCCGAGGTTGCTGTGGCAGCACACACAGGAATTGCCCGGCGGCCTGCCGGTGGTGACCGCCCCGCCGGGCGCGGATCAGGTCCTGGCCGCCCTGACCGCACTGGCACCCGACCACTCGGGTGAGGACGGCGTGCTGAGGCGGGCTGCGAACGCACCGCAAGTGGTGGTGATCGCCGATTGTGGACGGATCGACCCGTCCTCGCCGGCTTTGCCGATCGTGTGTTCGGCGGATGTGATGCTGCTGCTGAGCCGGGCGCACGCCGACGACCTGGCGCATCTGGCCGCCCGACTGACCGTGGTGGCCAGCTGGTCACCACGTCCGGGCCTGCTGCTGGTCGGCCAAGGCCACTCGACCGCTGAGGTCCACCGCGAGCTGGGTGTGCCGGTGATGGGCCGGATCCCCGAGGACCGCCAGGGCGCGGCGATGTTGTGCGGCCGACCGAGTGGTCGTGGCGGCCCGTCACGCTCCGCGCTGGGTCACGCCGCCAGCGTCGTCGCCAGGACTTTGCTCTCGCCTCCGGCGCTGTCGGGTCCGCCAGACTCGAGCGCCTCGGCAAGCCGGCTGGTGCCGATACCGCGCACGGTCCCCAGCAGGGACAGCCCACAGGTGACAGCTAACGGGATCAGGATGCCGGCCCCGCCGCTGATCGCGCGTGAACCACATGCCGGGTCACGAAACGGGAGCACGCCATGACCCTGCCCACCAATTCGCACCGCGTTACCTCGCCCGGCCTGGCCACTGCTACGGGTGAGGCCGCCGGGGATACCGCGGCGGCGTTGGCTCGGTTGCGGCAGCGGCTGCGCGGCGCGCTGGGTACCCAGCTACCCACCCAGGTCCAGGCGGGGCAACAGCGCACCGGCGCGGTCGTGGATCGCCATGCGCGCCAGGAGTTGGCCCAGGCGATCCTGGATGAGGCGGTGCGCTGCCACAGCGAAGTGGAGTTGATGGCCAACCGGGAGCTCGTCACGCAGGATGCCGAGCAGCGCGTGATCACCGAGGTGCTCAACGAGGTTTTCGGGATGGCAGGGCTGCAGCCGCTGCTGGACGACCCGACCGTGGAGACGATCAACGTCAACCGCTTTGACCGGGTCTTCGTCCGCTACCGCGACGGGCGACGGGTGCAGGTCGACCCGATCGCCGCCTCGAATGAGGAGCTGACCGATCTGGTGCGGCTGCTCGCCGCGCGGGCGTCGTCGGAAGAGCGGCGTTTCGACCGGGGATCCCCGGCGGTAAACGTCCAGCTCCCCGGTGGGGAGCGACTGTTCGCGGTGATGGGCCTGACCTCCGGTGGGGTGAGCGCGCTGTCGATCCGCCGCCACTGCTATCTCACCGCCACCCTGCGGCAACTGCGCGGCGCGGGCACGGTCGACCCGGGCCTGGAGCAGTTCTTGCGCGCACTGGTCGTCGCGCACAAGAACATTCTGATCACCGGGGGAACGGGTGTAGGGAAAACCACGATGTTGCGGGCGCTGGCCTCGGAGATGGATCCGATGGAGCGCATCGTGACCATCGAGGACGCGTTCGAACTCGGCTTGAACCTCGACCCCCGCCGGCACGCCGACGTCACCGCCCTGCAGGCCCGCGAGCCCAACATCGAGGGTGAGGGCTGCATCTCCCAGGCCGAACTGGTCCGCTGGGCGCTGCGGATGAGCCCGGACCGGGTGATCGTCGGGGAGATCCGGGGCCCTGAGGTGATCCCGATGTGCAACGCCATGAGCCAGGGCAATGACGGGTCGATGGCC
>DASUGW010000074.1:0-8082 GCA_036273805.1 Mycobacterium sp. | reverse complement strand
CATGCCCGCCACGAAGCGGCGGGTTTGTGAATGCACGGTGGAGATCGCCTCGGCGTAGACCACCCCGGTGGTGACGAACCCTTCGCGGACCATCACCCACGTGCTGGGTTCGAACTCGTCCTCGTGCGGCGCCCGGCCCAGGTGCCAGGTGGCCATTGTGTGCAGTTGCGCATTGCTGACGGTGTGCAGCACGGCGATCGCCTCGGCGACAGCATCGGCATTGAATGTGGGAGCTCCGGGTGCAACGGCGTGCCCGAGGTCTTCGAGCAGCCGCCCGGTGGCCTCGACGGCCGCGACGACCTCCGGCGCAGTGGCCGGCCCGGGAAACGGCGACGACGTCGACATCAGTACTCGCTGGGCAGCGGGCGGTACTGAAAGAGCTTGCCGGAAAGGCATTTCGGGCAGTGGTGCGGTGAAGGGGTCGCCCGGGTCGCTGCCGGTGATCACGTCGAGCAGTGCCGCGCTGTCGCGCACGGTGCGGGTTACGACGTGGGGTACCGAAAGGCCTTCGAGGGCAAGACCGCCGGGCGCCAGCGAGGTGCGGGCACGTCGCGGTTTCAACCCCACCAGTCCGCAACATGACGCGGGCACCCGGATCGAACCGGTGCCGTCGCTGGCCGACGCCGCCGGCACCACCCCGGCGGCCACCGCAGCCGCTGAGCCGCCACTGGATCCACCGGGCGTGATGCCCGGACCCCACGGATTGACCGTCGCTCCGAACAGCGACGGCTCGGTGGTGCAATGGTTGCCCCACTCCGGGGTGCTCGTCTTGCCGAAGGGCACCAGCCCGGCATCCAGGTAACGCCGCACGTTCCACGACGTCTCGCGGGCCACATACGTGCGGAATGCCCGCGACCCCATCGTTTCGCGAGTGCCCGCCAGTGACGCGCCAAGATCCTTGAGCAGAAACGGAACTCCGGCTAGCGGTCCCGCGGAACCGTCGCGCAGCGCACCGGACGCGTCGAGCTCCCGGGCGCGCGCACGGCCGTAGTCGAACAGGTCGGTGATCACGGCATTCAACACGCGGGTCCGCTCCAGGCGGTCCAACGCGGCGTCCAGGAGCTCCACCGCGGTGATGTCACCGGCGACGGCCAAGGCGGCCTGACCGATCGCGTCGAGCTCTGCCAACTCGGAGAAGTCGCTCATGGTTGACGATTGTTTGCCGAACGTGGAGCCCTGTCGAGTGGAAAACTTTCGCCATGACAACCGTCGCGCCCCCCAAGACCGTGTTCGGCCACCCGATTGCCCTGGTGAACCTGTTCGGCGTCGAACTGTGGGAACGCTTCTCGTTCTACGGAATGCTGACCATCCTCGGCTATTACCTCTACTACTCGCTGACCGACGGCGGACTGGGCCTGCAGCAGACGACGGCCACCGGCATCGTCGGCGCATACGGCGGGTTGGTGTACCTGTCGACCGTGCTCGGCGGCTGGATCGCGGACCGGCTGCTCGGTATGGAACGCACGGTCTTCTACGGGGGCGTGGTGGTGATGTGCGGGCACATCGCGCTGGCGCTCATCCCGGACCTGGCCGGTGTCGGGGTGGGGCTGGTGCTCATCGCACTGGGCTCGGGTGCGCTAAAGGCCAATGCTTCATCGCTGCTGGGCACGCTCTACGACAAGGGCGACCCGCGCGCCGACGGTGGCTTTACCCTGTTTTACCTCGGCATCAACCTGGGCGCGTTCACCGGCCCGCTCATCACCGGCCTGCTGCAGACCCACGTCGGCTTCCACTACGGCTTCGGCGCCGCAGCGGTCGGCATGGCACTCGGGCTGGCGCAGTATGTGGTGTTCCGTCGCAACCTGGGCGCCCACGGCCGTGACGTGCCGAACCCGTTGCCGCGCAGCGCGATCGCAAAGACCGTCGGCATCTTCGTCGCCGTGGTGATCGCCGTTGCCGCGGTGATCGCGCTGAAATGGGTGACCTTGGTCAACCTGTCACAGGTCACCACGGGAGTCATCATCGTCGCGTCGATAGCGTACTTCGTGATCATGCTCACCAGTGCGAAAGTCACTGCACCGGAACGCATCAGGGTGCGGGCGTTCATACCGCTGTTCATCGCCAACGCGGTGTTCTGGTCGCTGTTCCAGCAGATCTTCACCGTGCTCGCGGTGTACTCCGACGAACGGATGAATTGGTCGATCTTCGGCTGGACGGCCCCGTCGAGTTGGATCGGCTCGATCGAGCCGGTGTGGATCATCGTGCTCTCGCCGCTGTTCGCGGTGATGTGGACCCGGCTGGGCAACCGCGCGCCGACGACACCGCGCAAGTTCGCCTGGGGTGTGGCCGGCATGGGTGCGGCGTTCCTGTGCTTCACCGCGTTCGCCGGCAGCACCGGAAAGTCAGTGCCCGCATTATTCGTGATGGCGATCATGGCGGTGTTCGCAATCTCAGAGCTGATGCTCTCACCGATCGGCCTGTCGGTGACGACCAAACTCGCCCCGGAGGCTTTCCGCGCCCAGATGATGGCGCTGTACTTTTTCTCGGTCGGCCTGGGCACCGCGCTGTCGGGTGTGCTCGCCCACTACTACACACCCGCCCGCGAACTGGCCTACTTCGGCATCCTCGGCCTCGTCGCGATAGCTGCCGGTCTCGTCGTCTATGCGATCTCGCCGTGGATCAGCGCGCAGATGGAGGGTGTGCACTGACCGGCGGGTTCGGCGAGCGGTGTAGTTCCGCGAGCGCGAGGCCCGGCGCCAAACGGAACCGCCGACATCATCGCGCAGCGTGGCGGTCGGCGGATCGCCCGCTAACGTAGGGGCTCGTGACCGTACACAGTGTCGACGCCGACTTCCTGGCGTTGCCCCGGCATGCGCTGGCCGACGCCGCCCTGAGCGCCGCCGGAGCCGCCGGTGCCAGCTACGCCGACCTGCGCATTCACCGGATCCTCAACGAGATCGTGCAGCTGCGCGACGGCGAGCTCGAGACCGCCGTGACCACCCGTGAGGTGGGGCTGGCGGTGCGGGTGGTCGTCGACGGCACCTGGGGGTTCGCTTCACATGCTGAGCTGTCGGCCGATGTCGCCGCCGATACCGCACGCCGGGCGGTGCAGGTCGCGCGGACGCTGGCACCGCTGAACGCGGAACGCATCGAGTTGGCCGACGAACCGGTGTATCGCGACGTCAACTGGGTGTCGAGCTACCTGATCGACCCGTTCGACGTGCCGACCCCGGACAAGATCGCGTTGATGGGCGAGTATTCCGGCCGTCTGCTCGCATCCGACGGTGTCGACCACGTGTCCGCCGGCCTCAACGCGGTCAAGGAACAGACCTTCTACGCCGACACGTTCGGCACTTCCACCACCCAGCAGCGGGTGCGGCTGATGCCGACGCTGGACGCCATCGCCGTCGACCCCGCGGCAGGAACCTTCGAGTCGATGCGCACACTGGCGCCGCCGATGGGCCGCGGCTGGGAGGTGCTCTCCGGCGACGAGGTATGGAACTGGTCCGCCGAGCTGGCGCAGCTCCCCGAGCTGCTGGCCGAGAAGACCAAGGCGCCCAGTGTCGTTGCGGCCCCGACGGATCTGGTGATCGACCCGACGAACCTGTGGCTGACGATTCACGAATCCATTGGTCACGCAACCGAATACGACCGCGCGATCGGATACGAGGCGGCGTATGCGGGGACCTCGTTCGCGACGCCCGACAAACTCGGAATGATGCAGTACGGGTCGCCGGTGATGAACGTGACCGCCGACCGGACAGTCGAATTCGGTTTGGCCACCATCGGTTATGACGACGAAGGGGTCCAGTCGCAAAGCTGGGACCTGGTCCGCGACGGCATCTTCGTCGGCTATCAGCTAGACCGGGTGTTCGCACGCAGGTTGTTCCACGGCTCCGCCGCTCCGCGCTCGAACGGCTGCTCTTACGCCGACTCGCCTCATCACGTGCCGATCCAGCGGATTGCCAATGTGTCACTGCAACCGTCGCCGTCGGACATCTCGACGCAGGATCTGATCGCGCAGGTGGCGGACGGCATCTACATCGTCGGCGACAAGTCGTGGTCGATCGACATGCAGCGCTACAACTTCCAGTTCACCGGGCAGCGCTTCTTCCGGATCCGCGACGGTCGCCTCGACGGTCAGGTCCGCGATGTGGCGTATCAGGCCACCACCACTGATTTCTGGAATTCGATGGAAGCCGTCGGCGGGGCTTCGACGTGGCGACTCGGTGGCGCGTTCAACTGCGGAAAGGCGCAACCGGGTCAGGTGGCCGCGGTCAGCCACGGCTGCCCGTCGGCGTTGTTCCGAAAGGTCAACGTGCTCAACACCCGTGCAGAAGGGGCCCATTCGTGATGCCCGCGCAACAGGTCGTCGACACCGTGCTGGCCGAAGCCGCCCGCCTGGGCGGAGCCGACGAGACCATCGTCATCGTCACCGATTGCGGTGAGGCGTCACTGCGCTGGGCCGGCAACTCGATGACCACCAACGGGGTGGCTGTCACCCGGTCCACTACCGTCATTTCCATTGTGCGGTCGGGAGATAGCGCGCACGTCGGGTCGTTGCAGTCCAGCGAGGTCGATCCCGACGCGCTGCCTGGGCTGGTTGCGGCCTCGCAGGCGGCGGCCCGGTCGGCCCCGGCCGCTCGGGACGGTTATCCGTTGTTGGCCGGGGGCACGGTCGCAGGGGACTGGGACGACTCGCCCCCGGGCACCGGCGCCGAGGTGTTCGCTCCGGTGGCCCAGGGCCTGGTCCGCGGCTTCGCCGGGAGCGATGCGCTGTACGGATTCGCGCATCACCTCGTCGAGACGACGTTCGTGGCCACGTCGACGGGAGTGCGCAGGCGGTTCACCCAGCCGACGGGCACGGTGGAGATCAACGGCAAACGCGACGGTGCCAGTGCCTGGGTCGGCGTCAGCACGCCGTGGTTCACCGATGTCGACACCGACGCCATGCTGGCCGAGCTGTCGCTGCGGCTGGGATGGGCGCAGCGCACCGTCGAGTTGCCCGCTGGTCGTTACGAGACGTTGATGCCGCCGTCGACGGTCGCCGACATGATGATCTACCTGGGGTGGACCATGGACGGCCGCGGCGCGCAGGAGGGCCGCACCGCGCTGTCGGCGCCCGGCGGTGGGACACGGGTGGGGGAGAGGCTCGGCGACCTGGGGTTGACGCTGTACTCCGACCCTGCCGCACCGGGGCTGGAATGCGCGCCGTTCGTACATGCGGAGAGTTCTTCAGAGCGGTTATCGGTGTTCGACAACGGCATGGACATCAACCGGGTGGATTGGATTCGTGGCGGTGCCATCAACGCGCTGGCCTACCCCCGCGCCACGGCAGCGGAATTCGGTGCGCCCGTCGCAGTTCCGGCGTCGAACCTGCTGATGACCGGTGGCGAAGCCGAGCTCGCCGACATGGTGGCTTCGACCGAGCGGGGACTGCTTCTGACCACCCTGTGGTACATCCGCGAGGTCGATCCGACCACGCTGTTGCTGACCGGACTGACCCGTGACGGGGTGTACCTGGTCGAGGACGGCGAGGTGGCCGCCGCGGTGAACAACTTCCGGTTCAACGAATCGCCGTTGGACCTGTTGCGGCGCGCCACCGAAGCGGGGCGGCCGGAGAAGACGTTGCCTCGCGAATGGGGAGACTGGGCCACCCGCGCGCAGATGCCGTCGCTGCGGATTCCCGACTTCCACATGTCGTCGGTGAGCCAGGCGCAGTAACTGCGTCGTTGCAGAATCGGCCTGCCGCACGTCTGCCCGGCGTAATAATCGAGGTGTGATCCCCGAATTGACGCGCCTTGTTGCCCTGTCGCCGCCAGACCTTGCCGACGTGAACGCGGCGGTACGTTCCGTCTGTGCGCAGACAGTTGGGTTGCCGCCGTTGCCCAGTGAACCGGCAGGGCCGGTCGACCCCGCTGTTACGGACTTTGCAGAGCAGTTCAGCGCCGATGTCTCGGTGATCACTGCGCAACAACGTGGTTCGTTCGCAACAGCATTGGGCCCTAAGGTGTTCGACGCCACCGCATTGATCTTCATCGCCGATTTCGTGCCCCGGGTGAAGGTGGGTCTGGGGGCGCTCGCCCTGGACTGGCCGGAAGAATCCGTGGACTGGGACCACACCAACAGCCCGGCAGATCTGCTGCTCAACGGTTTTGCCCCGGCGGTCGGCCGGATGCGCGCCCTGGACCCTGTCACCTCCGAGATAGTTCGCCTACGCGGTGCGCGGCAGCACAACTGCCGCCTGTGCAAGTCGCTGCGCGAGGGTGCGGCACTGGATGCCGGTGGCACCGAGGCGATGTACGACGACATCGACGCTTACGAATCGTCGGCGCTGCCCGAGAAGCACAAGGCGGCTCTGCGGTACGCCGATGCGCTCATCTGGTCTCCGGCAACGGTCGACGGATCGCAGATCAGGCAGCACTTCAGCCCCGACGAGGCCGTCGAACTGACCCTTGACGTCATGCGCAACGCGTGCAACAAGATTGCGGTGGCCCTGGGTGCCGATGCGCCGCGTATCCCCGAAGGTACGGAACGGTATCTGCTTGGCGACGACGGACAACCCGTCTACAGCTGAAGCGTGGCCAGCGCCGCGTCGACCTCGTCGTCGGTGGTGGCCCAGGAGCAGACGAACCGGATGATCGGTTTCGTCGGGTCGGGTGCGTGCACCAGGAACTGTGCGCGCACCGAGGCCAGTCGGGCCGCATCCAGTTCGACGAATACTTCGTTGGCCTCGGTCGGCGTTGCCAGCGTCAGCCCCAATTCGGTCATGCCGGCACTCAACCGCGCCGCCATTGCGTTTGCGTGTGCGGCAGACCGCAGCCACAGCCCGTCGTGCAGCAGTGCCCCGAATTGCGCTGCGACGAAGCGATGCTTGCTGGCGAGATGGCCGATCTGCTTGTGCACGAAGCGGATTCCCTCGAAGTGCTGCGGGCGGCGCACCAGTATCGCGTCGCCGAAAAGCATTCCGTTCTTGGTGCCGCCGACTGTCACGATGTCGGCGTCGGCGGTGGCTTCCAATGGTGAAACACCGAGTGCGGCAACGGCGTTTGCGATACGCGAACCGTCGACGTGTACCAGCAGATCGAGTGCGTGGGCGTGCGCGATGAATTCGGCGATGCCCTGCGGGGTCCATACGCGGCCGTTCTCGGTGGACTGCGTCACCGTGACGATGCGCGGCTGGGAATGGTGGACGACGCCGCGGGCGGTGATGACGCGGTCGAGTTCGGCTGGGTCGATGATGCCGTCACTGCTCGGGAGCGCGGTCAGCGTGGCTCCGGAGACGCTCACGACGCCGCCGGCCTCGTCGATAATCGTGTGGGCGATATCGCTGCAGAGGATCTGCTGCCATGGCCGCACCGCCGACGCCAGCGCGATGATGTTGGCGCCGGTGCCAGTGAAGGCGAACAACACCTCGGCATCGGGTGAGTCGAAGGCGGCGCGCAGCGCACCGGCGGCGCGGGCGGTGACCGCGTCGTCACCGTAGGAGGGCGCGGTGCCGTCGTTGGCGGCGACGATCGCCTCGATGACCTGCGGGTGGGCGGGGGCGGCGTTGTCGGAGGCAAACGCGGCGGACGGGGGGAGCACCGTTACTTCATACCGCGTTGTCCACGTCAAACGGCGATGCCCGACCGGGCCGGCGGCGGCCACGATGGGCAATGACGCTTCGGTATTCGGAGGCCAGATGTTCCTCCTCGTGCTGCCCGCCTCTACGCGACACAGCGCGACTCGGTGGACGCTTGGCCTGGCGGTGTTCACGGTTGTGGGCGCTGGTTCCGGCGCGCCCGCCCCCCTTTCGCACCTTTTGCCGAGCGTAATGGCTCAATATCCTGCGGTTTTGTCGCAGGGAAGCTGGTTTCGGCGGTGGGTTGGAGTTACAAGGCGGGCGCGTGGGAACATGGTGGCCGCATCAGTGCCAGGGGCGGTAGCTCAGTTGGTTAGAGCCGGGGACTCATAATCCCTTGGTCGCGGGTTCGAGCCCCGCCCGCCCTACTCAAAGTATGTATTGCTTCGGTTGATGCTGGTCGTTTGGTCTTCGGGTGATGGGCGACAGTGTTTCGGCTGATGGGTGACGGTTACTTCGGTTGATCCTTGACACTCCCTGGATGAGGGAGTTGAGCGTGGCTGAGCAGCGGTATTTGG
>DASUGW010000073.1:0-11204 GCA_036273805.1 Mycobacterium sp. | reverse complement strand
CGGTGCCACCATGTGGAATCCGTCAGAGGTGACCGACGCGCCCATGATGCGCGCCAGGATGTTGGCGCCGCGGGCCTTGGCGTGTTCCTCGGTCTCGATGACCATCAGTGCAGCGGCCTCACCGAACACGAAGCCGTTGCGGTCCCGGTCGAAGGGCCGGCATGCGCCCGCAGGATTGTCGTTGGTATTGGACAGCACGATGCGCATCTGGGCAAAGCCCGCGATCGGCACGGCCTCGATCCTCGTCTCGACGCCGCCGCAGATCGCGATGTCGGCCTCGCCGTAGGCGATGTTGCGCCACGCCTGGGCGATCGCCTCCGAACCCGACGCGCACGCCGAGATCGGGGTGCAGACACCCGCTTTGGCGCCGCGGTCGAGACCGACCACGGCGGCCGGCCCGTTGGGCATGAATTTTTGGACCACCAGCGGGGACACCGCCCGCAGGCCGCGGTTGCGCATCTCGTCGTAGGCGAAGAGGACTTCCTCGATGGAACCCATACCGGTGCCGATGGACACCAGCAGACGGCGGGTGTCGACCTCCGGGTCGCCGGCGTTCTGCCAGACCCGGCGGCCGAGCACCGTCGCCATCTTCTGTAGGTAGGACATCCGCCGCAGCTCAACCTTGTTGAGTTCACCGTCGAAATCCTCGAGCAGGTGACCGCCGATTCGCACCGGTAGGTCGTACTCCTCGATGAAGGAATCCTTGAGCGTGCGAATCCCGGATTGCCCGTCAAGCAGGTTCTTCCAGGTTCCCTCGGCATCAGTGGCCAGCGCCGTCGTCGTGGCCACTCCCGTGACCACGACGTTCGGCAGGCCGTTTCCCGTTGTCGGCGAAGCCATGCTGCGCAGTTCGTCCTTCCCCGTTCAGTCCCCGAAATTGCTTGTCAGTCGCAGACGACCTCAGTACTTCCCGAATGCGAGTGCGACGTTGTGTCCGCCGAATCCGAACGAGTTGTTGATCGCGTACTTGAAGTCGCCGTAACGCGGCTCTCCTGCGACCACGTCCAGATCGATCTCCGGATCCGGCGTCTCGTAGTTGAGCGTCGGCGGGATGACGCCGTCACGCAGCGCCAGCACGGTCAACACCGACTCCAGAGCGCCCACGGCACCGATCGAGTGGCCCAGCGCCGACTTCGGCGCGTAGACCGCGGCGTTCTCGCAGCCGGCGACCCGGATGGCAGCGGCCTCGGCGGTGTCACCGATCGGGGTGGCCGTGCCGTGGGCGTTCACATGGTCGATGTCCTTGGCTGCCAGCCCGGCAGTCTCCAGCGCGCGCTTCATCGCGGCGCCGGCCCGCTTGCCGTCGTCCGCCGGAGCCACCATGTGGAACGCATCCGAGGTGATACCGGCACCCATCAACCGGGCCAGCGGCTTGGCGCCACGGGCCAAGGCGTGCTCCTCGGTCTCGATGATCATCATCGCGCCGGCCTCACCGAACACGAAGCCGTCGCGATCCTTGTCGAACGGCCTGGACGCACCCGCGGGATCATCGTTGCGGGTCGACATGGCGCGCATCATCGAGAACGCCGCGATCGGCAGGGCCTCGATAGCGCCTTCCACGCCGCCGACGACGGCGAAGTCCGCGTCGCCCATCACGATCTGACGCCAGCCGTGGGCGATGGCCTCAGAACCCGACGAGCACGCCGACACCGGGGTGATGACCCCGGCGCGGGCGCCCAGTTCCAAGCCCGCGACCGCGGCCGCACCGTTGGGCATGATCATCTGAACGGCGAGCGGGCTGACCTTGCGGATCCCGCCCTCGTTCATTGCGTCGTAGGTTTCGACGATCTTCTCGCCACCGCCGAGACCGGTGCCGATCACGACGGCGAATCGATCCGGGTCGACCTCGGGCGCATCCGCGGCCTTCCACATCCGTCGGGCCAGCACCAGCGACATGCGCTGCACGTAGGAATTGCGCCGCAACTCGATGCGGGTCAGGTGGCTGTCGATGTCGTCGACAAGGTGACCACCGATACGCACCGGAAGGTCCCACTTGGTGACGAAGTCGTCGGTCAGCTCACGGATGCCGCTTTCGCCGGCGAGGAGGCCCTTCCACGTGCTCTCGATGTCAGCAGCGAGCGCCGTGGTTGCCTCCACGGCGGTCACCACGACGTTCGGGAAGCCTCCGTTAGCAGTGGAAGGCCTGGTCACGAGTCCGAACCGAACTTCTCGCGCAGGGCGGCGGCAGCCTCGGGGTTCTCTTCTTCCAGCTTCTGGATGTAGGCGACGACGTCACCGACGGTACGCAGACCGGCGAGGTCCTCGTCGGGGATCTTCACGCCGTACTTGTCCTCGGTCTGCACGGCGATCTCGACCATCGACAGCGAGTCGATGTCCAGGTCGTCGACGAACGACTTCTCCGGGGTGACCTCGGAGGGCTCGATACCGGTGACCTCTTCGATGATCTCGGCGAGACCGGCGATGATTTCTTCTTGGCTGGCGGCCACAGTGGGCTCCTTCTATCTATCTATCTACTGATGCAGCTGACGGGTTTGTGAGCTGCATATTGGGTGTTACGGGACTTAGAGTTCGGCGAGCCCGTCGAGGTCGCCGGGGGTCTTGATCGGATGGGTCGGCGTGCCCTTGAGCTCGCGCTTGGCGATGCCGGCCAGCGTGCCGGCCGGCGGGAATTCGATGATCGCGGCGAGTCCGGTGCCCCGCATGGTCTCGTTGCACAGGTCCCAGCGCACCGGGCGCGTCAGCTGGGCGACCAGCTTCTCCATGGCGTCGGCCGGGGACGCAACCGGCTGGCCATCGGCGTTGCTCAGCACCGTGACACCAGCGGGCAGGGTGTCAGCGGTGGCGATCTTGGCGGCGACGGCGGCGTATGCGTCGGCAGCCGGGGCCATGAAGTGGGTGTGGAAGGCGCCGGCGGTCGCCAGTGCGCGCACGCGGGCCTTCTCCGGCGGGTTCTCGCCGAGCTTGGCAAGCGCGTCGAGGCGGCCGGCGGCCACGATCTGACCGGCGGCGTTGCGGTTGGCGGCGACCAGGTCCAGGTCGGCCAGCGCTGCCAGCACCGCTGCCTCGTCGCCGCCGAGCACCGCGGACATCCCTGTCGGTTCGACAGCGCAGGCTTTGGCCATTTCGGCGCCACGGGTGGCGGCCAGGGCGATGGCGTCATCAGGGGAGATGATTCCGGCGATGGCGTATGCGGCGATCTCGCCGACCGAGTGACCGGCGATCACCTTCGGCGTATCGGCGAGCAGGCCGCGTTCGGTGAGCGCGCGGTGGGCCAGCAGGGTGGCGGCCACGACCAGGGGCTGCGTCACCGCGGTATCGGTGATCTCCTCGGCAGTGGCGGTGGTGCCCAGGCGGGCGAGGTCCAGACCGCCGATCGCCGACCACGTCGCGAGCTGGTCGGCGGCACCCGGCAGTTCCAACCAGGGCGCCAGCATTCCCGGGGTCTGCGAACCCTGGCCGGGAGCAAGCAGCGCGATAGGAGCTGTCGTAAGACTCACGTCTCTAAGAAAACATTGTGAAGCCGGATTTGCCCGGTGTAAGAGATTATGAACCTTGTCTTATGTTTTTGTGCGGTTCCTACAAAACCGCACGGTGTTGCGACCTCGCCGATATCGATATGCAACATGTCACACCGGCTGGGTAGCGGCCGGTGTGGCTGGCGAGTCGGAAGTGATCTGCGCCGTCGGGGCACTGAGCGCGTTTTGCAAGTATTGCTGATGGGCTAGGCGTCCGACCGTCGTCGCCACCCGCAGCATGTACGCATCGCGCGGGGTCATCGGATCGCGGCCGGTGAAGTCGGTGATCCGCTTGAGGCGATACCGCACCGTATTTGGATGAACGAACAGCTTGCGAGCGCACGCTTCGATCGCGCCGCCAGAATCCAGGTAGGCGTCGAGTGTCTCGGTGAGCGCCGGGCCCGCGTCGGCAAGCGGCCGGGTGACGTCGTTGTAGAGGGCGGCGATGGCCGACTGATCTCCCATCAGTGCACGCTCGGGCAGCAGCTCGCGCGCGGGCACCGGGCGCGGCGCCCCGGTCCAGCCGCTGACGGCGTTCATGCCCGAGATCGCCTCGGAGGCCGAGTGATACGCCGCCGTCAGGCTGGGTGCGGTCGGCCCGATGACCACCGCGCCATCGGAAAAAGCACGCAGTAGTTCGGGCAGGAACCGGTCGGTGGGTGTCAGCTGGCCGGACACGATTGCGACCAGCCAGGTGCCGTGCACGTCGGTCAGGGCCGCCCGGCCGTGATGGTTGGCGATATCGCGAATGTCCTCGCTGGCCAGTTCTTCACGGCCGGGTGGCGGGGTCCCGACGACGACGGTGGCCGGCGCGGTGGTGTCCCAGTTCAGGGCGGCCGCGCGGGACAACAGTTCCGGGCCGGTGTCTCCGCGGACCACGGCATCGACGACGCTGGCCTCCATCCGGCTGTCCCAGCTGCCGCGGGCTTCGGCCGCGTTGGCGTACGAGGAGGCAGCCGCGAACGCGAGATTGCGGCTGTAACGCAGGATGCCGACCGTGAGTGCAATCATCTGCTCTTCGTTGCGGGCCAGCGTCGGCACCATCTCCTCGAAGAACTCCATGCTGACCCGCACCATGTCGACGGTTTGGCGCAACGCGATGTGGCGGGTGAGCTCCTGGGGTACCAGTGCGAACGCCTCGGCGGTGTAGCCGAGGTCGCTGGATGGGTCATGCAGCCATTCGGCGAAGTTGACCACCGCGGTCTGCAGCACCAGCTGCACGCTGGCCCGCTGGGAGGCCTCCAACTCGGCGAAGAACGGCAGGCGTTCGGTCATCACCTGGACGGCATTGCTGGCCAACTGGCCGCTGTACTGCTTGAGCCGGCGCCGCAGCGACTCCGGCACGTTCTGAACCAGATCGGTGGGCGGGCTCGGCGGGATGAACCGATTGTCGATCACGCCTAAAAGCTACGCCTGTTTTCTGGTGGATCCCGCCAAATGTTGGCTGCGCCGACCCGGAGCTGGTGACACCCGCTGCTGGGACAGCGTGTCAACAACTCCGGGTTCGGCAGCACACGAAGGACTAGGCGCTACCGGTGTCCTTGTAGGAGACGCCCGCCGCCAGCACGTCGTCGATCTGGTACTGCTGGGCCGCCGCAACGGCCACCGACGGATCGATCTCACCGTCACGGGCCAACGCCTCGAGCACCGCCACCACCACGGACTCGGCGTCAGTGTTGAAGTAGCGGCGCGCTGCGGGCCGGGTGTCGGAGAAACCGAACCCGTCAGTGCCCAAGGTGACGTAGGTGTTGGGTACCCACGGCCGGATCTGCTCGGGCACCGCGCGCATCCAGTCGCTGACCGCGACGGCCGGGCCCTTGGTGTTCTTGAGCAGCTTGGTCACGAACGCTTCCGGTGCCTCCGGGCCCGCGGCATACCGGTCCGGGTGCCGAAGCAGCTCCTTCTCGACGGCAACGCCGTCGCGGTTGAGCTCACCCCAACTGGTCACCGACCACACGTCGGCGGCCACATCCCAATCGGCGGCCAGCATGTCGGCCGCGCGCAGCGCCTCGGGCATCGCGACGCCGGAGGTAAGGATCTGCGCGACGTTGGTGCGTGCCTCGCGGGCTTGGCGGTACCGGTACATGCCCCGTAGCAACCCGTCGGGATCGAAGTGCTCCGGCTCGGCGGGCTGCGTGTACGGCTCGTTGTAGATCGTGATGTAGAAGTACACGTTCTCCGGGTTCTCGCCGAACATCCGAGCCAGGCCGCTTTCGATGATGTAGGCGATCTCGTAGGCGAACGCCGGATCGTAAGCCACCACAGCGGGATTGGTGGACGCCAGCAGCAGCGAGTGGCCGTCCGCATGCTGCAGACCCTCTCCGGTCAGCGTCGTGCGTCCGGCGGTGGCGCCCAGCACGAACCCGCGGGCCATCTGATCGGCCGCCGCCCAGAAGCCGTCACCGGTGCGCTGGAACCCGAACATCGAATAGAAGATGTAGATCGGGATCATCGGCTCGTTGTGAGTGGCATACGACGTACCGACCGCGGTGAACGACGCCGTCGACCCGGCCTCGTTGATGCCCTCGTGCAGGATCTGGCCGACTTCAGACTCCTTGTAGGCCAACATCAATTCGGCGTCCACGGCGGTGTACAGCTGGCCGTTGCGGTTGTAGATCTTCAGGCTCGGGAACCACGAGTCCATACCGAACGTGCGTGCCTCGTCGGGGATGATCGGCACCAGACGCGGCCCGATGTTCTTGTCCCGCAACAGTTCTTTGAACGTACGCACGGTCGCCATGGTGGTGGCGACTTCCTGGTTGCCGGACCCCTTCTTGAGTGGGGCGTAGACGTCGCGCGCCGGCAGCGGCAGCACCTTGGTCTTCGTGCGCCGCTCGGGCAGGAACCCGCCGAGCGCGCGACGACGGTCGAGCATGTAGCGGATCTCCGGGGCCTCCGGTCCGGGGTGGTAGTACGGCGGCAGGTAAGGGTTTTCCTCGAGTTGGCCGTCGGACACCGGAATTCGTTCCCGGTCGCGGAAGTCCTTGAGGTCCTCCAGCGTCAGCTTCTTCATCTGGTGGGTGGCGTTGCGGCCCTCGAAGTGCTTGCCCAGCGTGTAGCCCTTGATGGTCTTGGCCAGGATCACTGTCGGCTGACCCTTGTGGTCCATCGCCGCGCGGTAGGCCGCATACAGCTTGCGGTAGTCGTGGCCGCCACGCTTGAGGTTCCAGATCTCTTGGTCGCTGTAGTGCTCGACAAGCGCCTTGGTGCGCGGGTCCCGCCCGAAGAAGTGGTCGCGTACGTAGCCGCCGTCATTGGCCTTGTAGGTCTGGTAGTCGCCGTCGGGTGTGGAGTTCATCAGGTTGACTAATGCGCCGTCCTTGTCGGCGTGCAGCAGGGCGTCCCATTCGCGGCCCCACACCACCTTGATGACGTTCCAGCCCGCACCGCGGAAGAACGACTCCAGTTCCTGAATGATCTTGCCGTTACCGCGCACCGGGCCGTCGAGGCGCTGCAGGTTGCAGTTGATGACGAACGTCAGGTTGTCCAGACCTTCCAGGGCCGCCATGTGGGTCAGACCGCGGCTCTCAGCCTCGTCCATCTCACCGTCGCCGAGGAACGCCCACACGTGCTGGTCGCTGGTGTCCTTGATGCCGCGGTCGTGCAGGTAGTGGTTGAACCGGGCCTGATAGATGGCGTTCATCGGGCCCAGGCCCATCGACACCGTCGGGAACTCCCAGAAATCGGGCATCAGCCGCGGATGCGGGTACGACGGGATGCCGCCGCCGGGATGGCTGTGCTCCTGGCGGAAGCCGTCGAGCTTGTCGGCGCTGAGCCGTCCCTCCAGGAACGCCCGGGCATAGATGCCGGGGGAGGCGTGGCCCTGGATGAACACCTGATCGCCGCCTCCGGGATGCTGCTTGCCGCGGAAGAAGTGGTTGAACCCGACCTCGTAGAGCGAGGCCGAGGAGGCGTAGGTGGAGATATGCCCGCCGACGCCGACGCCCGGCCGCTGCGCCCGGTGCACCATGATTGCTGCGTTCCAACGGATCCAGGCGCGGTAGCGGCGCTCGACATCCTCGTCACCGGGGAACCACGGTTCCATCTCGGTGGGGATCGTGTTGACGTAGTCGGTCGATGTGAGTGCCGGGATCGCGACGCGTTGTTCACCGGCACGTTCGAGCAGGCGCAGGATCAGATAGCGGGCACGGGCCGGGCCGGAGCGGGCCAACAGATCGTCGAATGACTCCAGCCACTCGCCCGTTTCGTCAGGATCGATGTCAGGCAGGTAGGACGCCACACCTTCGCGGATCACACGGACCCGGTCGGGTTCGGCGGTGGCGCCGCTGTGGTGGGCCAGATCCTGACGGACGAACTCGGTGGTCAACTTCGCTCCTTTTGGGAATGCGTGATGCGAGGACACAGACGGCGGATTGTGGTGCCGTCACCCCCTATCAAACCCCACTGCGATCCAGCGTGGAGGCCCGAATCCCCTGAGCCGTACGCCGGTGTTTCCGAGCCGGTAACGTCAGCCACCGTGCTGAAAGGTTGGCGGGGGAGCGCAGCGCCTTTATCCCACTGTGCTGGGCGGCGCGCGCGCCGTCTGCCGGCCGCGCGCAGGGCTTTGCTGGCCTCGGGTCTGGGTGCCACGGTGCTGATGGGTGCCGTCGGTGGGTGTACCGCGGTGACGGGTGGCAACCCGACGGTCAACGGGGCCGATGCGCCCGCCTACCGGACGTCGGTCTCGGTGTCGGCGGCGGAGTCAGCGGCCAGTTCCAGCTCCCGCGAGAGCGAGCGTCAGGCGGCGATGACCACCGAGGTCATCCACACGGCCTGCGAGACGATGTCCACCAGTAGCGCCGACGCCATCGACGCCGTCAACACGTATGTGGACGCGATGAACGGCGACGGTGGGGGTGACCCGGCAACCGTCGAAACACCCGCCGCCGAGGCCTTGAACAGCACTGCCGACCTCGTCGCCGGCGATGCCCGTGCCGCCCTGCCGGCAGACGTTCGGGATGCGTTGAGCAGCTGGGTCGATGCGGCCCGTGCTGCCGCCGCAGCGGTTACCGCACATCAGCCGCCGGCGCAGTTCAACGCCGCCATCAGGCGGCTCAACGACACGCGGTCCGAGGCCCTGAATCTGTGCGATGCGCACTACTGAAATGGACTCGATCGACAATTGTGTGCAGGTGCCACTGTCGACACGGCAGTGCTGTGCGACGATTAGGGCCGTTCGGCAATGCGCCGGCGATAAGAGGGAGGTCGAAGGTGGTCGCGGCGGGTGACGCCCCGAACTACGCCCGCGGGCTGGGCATCCAAAAAGATCAGGTTGTGCAGGAGTTGGGGTGGGATGAGGACACCGACGACGACATCCGGGCCGACATCGAGGATGCGTGCGGCAGTGAGCTCCTCGACGAGGATGCCGACGAGGTCATCGACGTGGTGCTGTTGTGGTGGCGCGACGACGACGGTGATCTGGTCGACGCCCTGATGGACGCGATCACACCGCTGGCCGACGACGGGGTGATCTGGGTGCTGACACCCAAGACGGGCAAGCCCGGACATGTGCAGCCCGCTGAAATCGCCGAATCCGCCCCGACTGCGGGACTGATGCCGACGTCGTCGGTGAATCTCGGTGACTGGAGCGCCAGCCGGCTGGTGCAGCCGAAATCCAAAGCCGCCGGACGACGGTGATGTTGGAGGTCGGCGCGCCTGCGCCCGACTTCACGCTCAAGGAGCAGAACGGCCGCGCGGTGGCGTTGGATGACTACCGGGGCAACCGCAGCGTGCTGCTGTTGTTCTTTCCGCTGGCGTTCACCGGCATCTGCCAGGGCGAGCTGGACTACGTGCGTGATCACCTGGCACAGTTCGACAACTCCGAGGTGGCCACCCTGGCGATCTCGGTCGGACCGCCACCCACACACAAGGTCTGGGCCACCCAGAGCGGGTTCTCGTTTCCGGTACTCAGCGACTTCTGGCCGCACGGGTCCGTCGCCCAGGCGTACGGAGTGTTCAACGCAGACAGCGGATTCGCCAACCGCGGCACGTTCCTGATTGACCGTGGCGGCGTGATCCGCTTCGCGGACTGCAAGCAGCCCGGCGAGGCGCGCGGCGAGGACGTGTGGGCGGCGGCGCTGGGTGCGTTGTAGGGGTCTGAGCTGTGAACCCATGCGTCAGCGCTCGGGAAGCGGGTGGTGAAGTGCCCGCCTTCCAGCGACTTTTAGCGACTTGCTGAGCCGGAATCCGTCGAATTACCGGTGGTGCATGGTTCCGAATGGCTCCAACTTCGGCGGCGGGACGGGAGCGGTTTTGAACATGAGCCACGACAGCATGTAGCCTGCCAGCGCACGGGCGTGTAGCTCAGTGGTAGAGCTCTGGTTTTACACACCAGCGGTCGGGGGTTCGAAACCCTCCGCGCCCACCAAGATCGTTGCAGGTCAACCGCATAATTGAGCACCGGCCACCGCGACAGGCGACCCCCCGGTAGGCCAGGAATGGGCCAACGGGCTGTGGACGCGAAATAGCTATTTACCCGCGCGGGTGCCACTAGCCATGCAGCGCCACGCCGAGCGGAGCACCCGTCGCCCCAAAGATTCCCGCAATGATCCTCATTGGGTGGGCCGTCGGCCGTGTCAAAGGCGTTGGACTAGTGGCTATTTGATCAGACATCCCAGCGATAGACGGTCGGCGTCGCTGCGGTGTGCTGCGGCCACTTGAGGTCGCTAGGGGGCGCACCGGTGCGGATGAAGCCGAGCCAGGCCGCGCGCATCCGTCGCCCCAGGGTGTCAAGGTCTTTCGGATCGGCACCGGCCAGCATGGGCGCTTTTTCCCAATCGGCGTCAGTGCCGAACAGGAATGGAAGTTCGATGCAGTGAGCGGCACCGAAAGGCGATGCGGGGGCGGCATAGTCGAATCGGTACATCCACACGCGGGCGCCTGCACGGCTCAGCTGACGGGCCAGCCGACGTCCAGGACGACCGAAAACGGCGGCACCGACGACGCGCTCTACGCCGTTGGCAGCGGCCGGGCCTACGAGAGGGATCCGGCGCAGACGCAGCAGACCCGGGTTTAGTGCGTAGAAGGCGGCCATTTCCCGCGCGGTGTTCCCGATAATCACATCGAGGCCGGGTGCCCTGCTGTTGACTTCAGCAAGCCAGCCCACCTCGTCGGGCAGCGGTTCGACGCCCGGCACCGGGGTGACGCCAGTGGCGATATTCAGCTGGAGCCGTCCTGCCGAGGTGCTGGCGACTTTCGACTGAGCAGTCAGGATTGCTGACGCCGGAGCGGTCTGCGGGGTGCCGTCGAGGTAGCGGCGGAATCGGGTGGCGGCGCGCCGTGCGGCGCGCGAATTCCCCAGGCCAAGTCCGGCCGGAGAGCTCTCGACGATGGCGCGTCGGAACAGGCCGCGGGCCTTCGGCATACCCACCAGACACTGCACGGCATGGGCGCCCGCGGACTGGCCCGCGATGGTCACCACATCTGGATCGCCGCCGAATGCGGCGATGTTGTCACGCACCCACTGCAGCGCTGCGAGCTGATCGGCCAAGCCGAGATTGCCCTCAGAAACGCCGGGGGACCGCAGATAGCCCAGCATTCCCAGCCGGTAGTTCACCGCGACCACAACCAAGTCACCCTCACGGGCAAGCCGGTGGCCTCCATAGCACTTCCAATTGCCAGCCCCAGAAACCCAGGCGCCGCCATGGAACCACACCAGCACCGGCCGGGCACCGTTAACTCCGGGTGTCGTGATGGTCAGGCTCAGGCAGTCCTCGGACTGCTCATGGT
>DASUGW010000072.1:0-7149 GCA_036273805.1 Mycobacterium sp. | reverse complement strand
TACGTCGTGTCGCTACTCAAGGAGTACTGGGGCGAGGCGGCCACCCAGGACAACGACTTCTGCTTCGACTACCTGCCGCGTATCAACGGTGACCACGGCACCTACCGCACCGTCATGGACATGGTCGACGGCAAGGTCTTCGGCTACTTCCTGCTCGGCCAGAACCCGGCGGTGGGATCGGCACACGGCCGGCTTCAGCGGCTCGGCATGGCCAACCTCGACTGGTTGGTGGTGCGGGACCTCACAATGATCGACAGCGCCACCTTCTGGAAAGACGCACCGGAGATTGAGACCGGTGAGATCGTCACGCAGCAATGCCGCACCGAGGTGTTTTTCTTCCCGGCCGCCTCGCATGTGGAGAAAGCGGGCACGTTCACCCAGACGCAACGGATGCTGCAGTGGCGGGAAAAGGCCGTCGAACCGACCGGCGACCAGCGCTCGGAACTGTGGTTCTTCTATCACCTCGGACGCCGGATCCGGGAACGCCTCGCGGGATCCACCGATGAGCTGGACCGGCCGTTGCTGGACCTGGCGTGGGACTACGAGACGCACGGAGACGAGCCGTCGCCCGATGATGTGCTGCGCCGTATCAATGGCCATGACCTGACCACCGGCCGCGTGGTCAACGGCTACCTCGACCTCAGGTCAGATGGCACGACGTCGTGCGGCTGCTGGATCTACAGCGGCGTCTACGCCGACGACGTCAACCAGGCCGCGCGCCGCAAGTCCCGCTTCGAGCAGGACCTGTACGCCCTGGAATGGGGCTGGGTCTGGCCGTTGAACCGGCGGATCCTTTACAACCGGGCCTCCGCCGACCCCGACGGTAAGCCGTGGAGCGACCGCAAGGCCCTCGTGTGGTGGGACGCCCAGCGCGGCGAGTGGACCGGCCACGACGTCCCGGACTTCCCGAAGGACAAGCCACCGACCTACCTTCCGCCCGAAGGTGCGGTCGGCCCGGACGCGCTACGCGGGGACGATCCGTTCATCATGCAATCGGACGGCAAGGGCTGGCTTTTCGCGCCGACCGGGCTGGCAGACGGTCCGTTGCCGACGCACTACGAACCGCACGAGTCACCGGTGCGCAACGCGTTGTACGGACAGCAGGGCAACCCGACGCGCAAGATTTACGGCCGCTCGGACAACCCGTCCAACCCGTCGCCACCAGAGCTACACGGTGAGGTGTTCCCGTTCGTGTTCACCACCGCACGCCTCACCGAACACCACACGGCGGGCGGGATGAGCCGGACGCTGCCATACCTGTCGGAGCTGCAACCTGAGCTGTTCGTCGAGGTCTCCCCGGAACTGGCGGCGCAGCGCGGTCTCCAGCACCTCGGCTGGGCTCATGTGATCACCAGCCGCGCGGCCGTCGAGGCCAAAGTCGTCGTCACCGACCGGATGGCGCCGCTGCGTGTGCAGGACCGGATCGTGCACCAGATCTGGATGCCGTATCACTGGGGCCCGGTCGGCCTCGTCTGGGGTGACGTCGTGAACGACCTGTTCGGCGTGGTGGTCGACCCGAATGTGTTCATCCAGGAGAGCAAGGTGGCCACCTGCGACATTCAGCCGGGCCGTCGCCCGCGGGGGCCGCAGCTGCTGTCCTACCTCGCCGAGTACCGCAGGCGCGCGCAGATCACCGCCACGACGGGTACCCAGCTGGCGACCACTGCCGCCGAATCCGGCAAGTCATCGACGGAGGAACCATCATGATCGGTGACCACAGTCTTTCCGGGCCGCTTGACGACGTGGCCGTCAACGCCGGCCACCTCGATCACCCGCCGCGCGTCGGGTTCTTCACTGACACATCTGTCTGCATCGGCTGCAAAGCCTGTGAAGTGGCGTGCAAGGAATGGAACCTGGTACCCGAGGACGGGCTGAACCTGCTCGGGATGTCCTTCGACAACACCGGAGCGCTTGGTGCCAACTCCTGGCGGCACGTGGCGTTCATCGAGCAGCAGCGCCCACTGGGCAACCAGGACACCGGGCTGGCCGGGCTGCCGACCGGGCCGTCGGGGACCGAGCAGACGACCGAGGTGGTCTCGTCGGCTCTGCGGCGTGCAGAGCGTGGCGGTGGCGAGCTTGGAACCACGCCGTTGCACGTTGATCCCCAGCTAGTCGATTCCCAGCCCCAGAACCTCGGTATGCCGTCGTTCGAACCGCCCGGCGCGGCGACCGGAGCCGAAGGTCGCACGGACTTCCGGTGGCTGATGGCCTCGGACGTCTGCAAGCACTGCACGCACGCAGGGTGCCTCGACGTATGCCCCACCGGCGCGTTATTCCGCACCGAGTTCGGCACGGTCGTCGTGCAACAAGACATCTGCAACGGTTGCGGTTACTGCGTTTCCGGGTGTCCCTACGGGGTGATCGACCGCCGTCCCGACGACGGCAGAGCGCAGAAATGCACCCTGTGCTATGACCGGCTCCGCGGCGGCCTCGAGCCCGCGTGCGCCAAGGCGTGTCCGACGGATTCCATCCAGTTCGGCCCGCTGGACGAGTTGCGGGCCCGCGCCGCCCAGCGGGTCGAGCAGCTGCAGGAGCGCGGAGTTCCCGAAGCGCGGCTCTACGGCGACGATCCGACTGACGGCGTCGGCGGCGCCGGCGCGTTCTTCCTGTTACTCGACGAGCCCGAGGTCTACGGGCTGCCCCCCGACCCGGTCGTGCCGACGCGCGACCTGCCCGCCATGTGGAAGTACGCCGGGATAGCTGCCTCGGCGTTCCTCACCGCCGCAGTCACCGTATTCGTTGGAGGCGGTCGCTGATGGGCAACTCTCAGCAGCGACGCGCACGCGGTCGCCGCGGCGACGACGGCACCCGCGAGCAGTCCATGGTGCCGCGTGCCGAGTTCCGTTCCTACTACGGAAGGCCGGTGCTCAAGCCGCCGGTGTGGGAGTGGGGGGTTCCCGCATACTTCTTCACCGGGGGCTTGTCCGCCGGTTGCGCCGTGCTGGCCGCAGGTGCCGACCTCACCAGGAAACCAGCGCTGCGCCGAGCGGGCCGGATCAGTTCCCTGACCACCCTGCTCGTCAGCGGCTACCTGCTGATTGCCGACCTCGGGCGCCCCGAGCGCTTTCACCACATGCTGCGGGTCGCCAAGCCCACCTCACCGATGAGCGTCGGCACGTGGATCCTCACCCTGTACGCACCGGGTGTCGGCATCGCTGCGCTGAGCGAACTCCTGCCGGCCAAGGCGCGCCGAACGATGCCCGGCAGGCTGCTGGACCGGCTCGCGCGACCAGCAGCAGTTGCGTCGGCGGTCGTCGCGCCCGCAGTCGCCTCCTATACCGCGGTCCTGCTGTCCCAGACCGCCGCGCCCGCCTGGCACGAGGCGCACCCGCAGCTGCCGTTCATCTTCACCGGCTCGGCCGCGGCGAGTGCGGGTGGGCTGGCGATGGTGCTGACCCCCGTGGGCGAGGCGGGCCCAGCGCGGATGTTCGCGTGGTACGGCGGCGTCAGCGAACTCGTCGCCTCCAAGTTGATGGAGCAGCGGCTCGGACTCGCCAGCGAGGCCTACACGACCGGCCGGGCGCACCGGCTGCGGATGTGGTCCCAGCGCCTGACCACCGCAGGACTGATCGGCGCCACGCTCGCTGGCCGCAGCCGTGCGGCGGCCGTGGCTTCGGGCCTCGCCTTGCTGGCGGGCAGCGCGTTGCAGAGATTCGGCGTCTTCGAAGCGGGCATCGCGTCGACCAAAGATCCAAAGTACGTAGTCGTCCCGCAGCGCGAGCGCCTCGACAAGGCACAACCGGGCAGCCACGGCCAGCTGGAGGCGCTGTAGCCCCAATCGAAATCCACGAGAGCAGGAACCTCTAGACCCGTCAGCCACCAGTGCCGTCGCAGATCGCCCGTACGCTAGCCGCCACGGCCTAGTCACTGCCTCGACGCGGAACCCACGCATCGCGACGCGGGTAGCCACCCCTCGACGACGCCACAATCATTCCCGTGGAGAGGACACCTATCTGGTGGGTAGCTTACGTGGGCCAGGCGCGTCAAAATGCATTCCCGCTAGCGGGGATTTCTTGATTACGGGTAGCCAGCAGTTCAGTTGGTAGCTGCCCTCGATGACGCCAGCCGGGTGTCGAGGACATTGTTGGTATCGACAGGCCACAGCGCCACGGTGATTGGGGGCAATGGTGCAACGGTGACCACGATGCTGATGTCGTCGTGGTCGCCGTTGCGCCGGCCTGAACTTCGAGTACCGAGACATGGCGCTGCGCCCAGGGTCGTGCCGCGAGACCGCCTAGCGATCACGCCGCTGAGCGCGCCACATCGAATTCAACCGCGCTAAGGAGTGACCCATGCCGTATGTGACCGTTGGTCAGGACAACACCGCCGACGTCGCGCTCTACTACGAAGACCATGGCGCTGGACCGCCCGTGGTCCTCATTCACGGCTGGCCGCTGTCCAGCCGCTCCTGGGAGCCGCAGGTTGCGGCACTGGTCGAGGACGGTTACCGGGTAATCACCTACGACCGCCGTGGATTCGGCGCCTCATCCCAGCCCTGGGACGGCTACGACTACGACACTCTCGCCGCCGACCTGCACACACTCATCGAACACCTCGACCTCACCGGCGCGGCTCTTGTCGGGTTCTCCATGGGCGGCGGCGAGGTCGCGCGCTACGTCAGCCGCTACGGCACCGAGCGCGTCGCCAAGGCCGTGTTCGCTGCCGCCGTCCCGCCCTACCTCTACAAGTCCGCCGACAACCCTGAGGGCGGTATCGACGACGCCACCCTCACCGGCTTCTTCCACGACGGCATCCGAGCCGACCGCGTCGCCTTCGTCGACCAGTTCGTCACGAACTTCTTCTCGGTCCGCGGCAGCACCGATCTGGTCAGCGAGCCGCTTCGGTGCTACAACGCCGCGATCGCCGCAGCTGCTTCGCCGAAAGGCACGTTGGACTGCACGACCGCGTTCAGCAAGACGGACTTCCGCGGTGACCTAAAAGCATTCACCATTCCGACCCTGGTCATCCACGGCGACTCCGACGGGATCGTGCCCTTCGAGGTCAGCGGCCGGCGCACCGCCGAAGCCATCGACGGCAGCAAACTGGTCCTGGTCCCCGACGCTCCGCATGGACTCAACGTCACCCACGCCCAGACGTTCAACGCTGAAATCCTGGCGTTTCTCCGCGGCTGACTGCCAACCTTGGACCGGCACCCGCAGCCACCAAAGTAACGTTCTGGGAGGAGAGAAGTGATCGATCAGCTGGAGCGGCGCGCTGGGCAGGCGTTGCTGGGCGCCGCGTTCATCAAGCTCGGGTTTGACGCCGCGGTGCACCCCGGCCCCCGGGTCGACAAGGCGGCGGCCCTGGGTTTGCCCAACCCCGAGCTTGCTGTGCGCGGCAACGGCGCGGCGATGGTGGCCGGAGGCGCGGCGTTGACCCTGGACAAGCTGCCCCGGCTGGCTGCTCTCGGGCTCATCACCTCGATGATCCCGACCACCCTGGCTGGCCACCCATTCTGGGACTTCGACGGTGCCGAACGGAAGGCCCACGAGATCCAGTTTCTGAAGAACGCCAGCCTGGTCGGTGGGCTGCTGTTGGTGCTGAGGAGGAGCCGCTGACGCGGTACGGCTTCAAGACTGCCGGCGAGGTAACCCTGCCCCACGGAGGCTGCTGCATAATCACCTTGCCCGCGTTCTCAAGATCACCACGAGTGAGCTACAACCGTGCAGAATCGCGCGGCCATCACCCAGTTCCGGCGATCATTGCAGGTTGGGCCGCCGGCCACGATCGCCCATAGTGCTACCCGCTAACGGGAATATGAGTACTGCGGCGAGCACCCAGGCATGGTGGCCGCTGACGGCGATGCCACGGGGGTATGCGCGGTGACACTGTTGGGGTCGGCGAATCGACGAGCGGGAGACGTCATCATCGCCGGTTAGCTGAGGGGTGGGAGATGACGTGACCGCGCTGCTCGCGACCGTTTGCGGTGTGTTTGCGTCGGTTGATCAGAACTATCTGCTGCAGGCGCGGCAGATGCAGGCTCTCTCGCTTGCCGTCCACATCCCGCTGGTGTGTTTCGGGATCGCCTTTCCAGCGATGGTCCTGTTCTGCGAGTGGCGCTACCTGCGTACCGGTGACGCGCTGTTTCGCACGCTTGCCCGGCGCTGGTCGAAAGTGATGCTGGCAGTATTCGCCGTTGGCGTCGTTACGGGGACGATCCTCAGCTTCGAGCTGGGGCTGCTGTGGCCGGCGTTCATGGCGAGTTTTGGCAACGTGTTCGGGCTCGGCTTCACCCTCGAGGGATTCTCCTTCTTTATCGAGGCGATCTTCATCGCGATCTACGTCTACGGCTGGGACCGCATGGCGCCCCGGGCGCATTTCCTGTCCGGCATCCCTGTCGCGATCGCCGGCGTGACGGGCTCACTGTTCGTCATTTCCGTCAACGGCTGGATGAACCACCCCGGCGAGTTCACGCTGCGGGACGGCCGCGCGGTCAACGCGCACCCCTGGTCGGCGCTGTTCGGCAACTTCTATTTCTGGCACGAGTTCGTGCACATGTACTTCGCCGGCTACATCGTCACCGGTTTCCTCGTCGCCGCCAGTTATGCTTGGGGCTTCCTGCGCGGCCGCTGGGGCCGTTACGAGCGGACGGCGTTGACGATAGCGCTGTCCGCTGCGGCGATCGCCGCGCCACTGCAAGTCGTGATCGGCGACTGGGCCGCACGCGAAGTCGCTAGCGCGCAACCGACGAAGCTGGCCGCCCTTGAAGGACTCGGCCCGACCACCCGCGGCGCGCCGGAACACCTGCTGGGCTGGTACAACGGCCACGAGGTCGTCTTTGGGATCGAGATTCCGCGCCTGCTGTCGCTGCTGGCCTTCCACAATCCCAACGCGACGGTCGAAGGCCTCGACGCGGTACCCGCGCAAGACCGGCCACCGGTCAACGTCGAGCGCTTCGCCTTTCAGACGATGGTCGGCATCGGGACGCTGCTGGCGCTGCTGGGCGTGGTGTACCTCTATTTTCGCTTGCGCCATAAACGGCTGCCCGGATCGCCGTGGTTCTACCGGGCCGTCGTGCTGGCTGGCCCCTTGTCGGTCCTGGCGCTCGTCGCCGGCTGGATCACAACCGAGGTCGGGCGCCAGCCCTGGATCGTCTACGGGGTCATGCGCACCTCCCAAGCAGTCACCGGCGCCCGAGGGATCCCGATC
>DASUGW010000071.1:0-2721 GCA_036273805.1 Mycobacterium sp. | reverse complement strand
GGCATCTTGCCCTCGGAGGTCATCCAGACGCGGTTGTGCTCGAGGCGCTCGCCCTTGTCGCGCATGACCCACGCGGGATCGTTGGTGTAGCGCCATTCGATCGGCCGCAGCGCCTCGACGAACAGCGGCACGGTCTGCTCGTAGCCCACCAGCAGGTCGTCGATCTTGGGCAGGCCGTGTGGTTGGGGCACGTCGGGCACCGGGATGTTGTGCTCCAGACCCGGACCCGCGGACATGTAGGAGAGCAGCACGGTCGTCAACAGCACCCCGTCCTGGCTGACGTCGACGCGCCGGTTGGCGAACCGCCGCTCGTCGCGCAGGTGAACCACGTCGAACCGGAGATCCTTTTCCGGGTCGCCGCCGGCGATGAAGTGCGCCGACAGCGCGTTGGGCGGCACCTTCGGGCTGACCGTGCGGCTGCCGGCGACGAACGCCTGCGCCATCATCTGTCCGCCGAATGTCCGGATCGGGTTCTTGGACGGATGCGAACCGAAGAACGTGTTCTCCTCGGTCTGCCGGAGCTCCAGTACGGCCAGGAGTTCGTCGAAGTCGGCGCCGGCCGGCACTGAGCCTCCTCGGGGCTGTGTCGTCTCGCTCCTCGCCACCTCGTACCTCGGCGGCTCGTCGACTCGACGAAGCTGAATCGTCTCGCTCCTCGCCACCTCGTACCTCGGCGGCTCGTCGACTCGACGGTTAGTGGTCGTCCTCCCCGATCCGGTGCACGTGGATCAGGTTGGTCGAGCCTACTGTGCCCGGCGGAGCCCCGGCCACGATGACCACCAGGTCGCCCCGCTTGTAGCGGCCGAGTTCCAGTAGCGCCTTGTCGGCCCCTCGGATCATGTCATCGGTGGAATGCATCTGCTCGACGATGAACGTCTCGGTGCCCCAGGTCAGCGCCAATTGGCTGCGCACCTCGGGCAGGGCCGTGAACGCGAGCAGCGGCAGCGAGGTATGCAGCCGGGCCAGCCGCCGCACGGTATCGCCCGACTCGGTGAATGCGACCAGCGCCTTGGCATCCAAGCGCTCGCCGATGTCGCGGGCGGCATAGGAGATCACGCCACGTTTGGTGCGCGGCACGTGGGTCAGCGGCGGCACACCGACCGATGCGGCCTCCACCGCCGTGATGATCCGGGCCATGGTGCGCACCGCATCCAGCGGATGCTTGCCGACCGACGTCTCTCCCGAAAGCATTACCGCGTCGGCGCCGTCGAGCACCGCGTTGGCGACGTCGGAGGCCTCGGCGCGCGTGGGCCGCGAGTTCTCGATCATCGACTCCAGCATCTGGGTCGCCACGATGACGGGCTTGGCGTTCTCGCGAGCCATCTGGATCGCCCGCTTCTGCACCAGGGGGACTTCCTCGAGCGGAAGTTCGACGCCGAGGTCACCGCGGGCCACCATGATGGCGTCGAAGGCCAGCACGATCGCCTCGAGATTCTCGACCGCCTCGGGCTTTTCGAGTTTCGCAATGACCGGGACGCGCCGCCCGACCCGGTCCATCACCTCGTGGACGAGTTCAACGTCGGCCGGCGACCGCACGAAAGACAGCGCCACCAGGTCAACCCCCAGATTCAGGGCGAATTCGAGATCTGCGATGTCCTTGTCCGACAGCGCCGGGACGGAGACGTCCATGCCGGGCAGTGACAGGCCCTTGTTGTTGGAGACAGGACCGCCCTCGGTCACCGTGCACACAACGTCACTGCCGTCGATGTGCTCGACGACCAGTGCCACCTTGCCGTCGTCGACGAGCAGTCGGTCACCAGGCTTGGCATCCACTGCGAGGTGCTTGTAGGTGGTCGACACCCGGTCGTGGTTGCCCTCGAAATCCTCCACGGTGATGCGCACCGTCTCGCCGGTGTCCCAAACCACCGAGCCCTGGGCGAAGCGGCCCAGACGAATCTTCGGGCCCTGCAAATCCGCCAGGACGCCGACCGCGTGGCCGCTGCCGTTCGACGCAGCCCGGACCAAGTCGTAGACCGCCTTGTGGTCCGCGTAGTTGCCGTGGCTGAAGTTCATCCGGGCCACGTCCATGCCGGCTTCGACCAGCGCCCGCAGCTTTTCCTCGGTGGCAACGGCGGGTCCCAGCGTACAAACGATCTTCGCGCGTCTAGTCACGTCGGCCCAGCATAGTCGCAGCACAGTGGCATCTCGACCGATACAGATGAGCAGCCAGAATTCGGTTCATGATGTTGGCCTTCCGGTCACCTACACGACCGCCAGCGGCAACGCAGAGGGCCGCACCGGCGCCGGCAGATCGGATTCACCCATCAGGAACACGTCCACCGCGTGCGCGGCGCTGCGACCCTCGGCAATCGCCCACACCACCAGCGAGGCCCCCCGGTGGGCGTCGCCGCAGACGAACACCCCCGGTGCGTCGGTCTGCCAGTCCGAACCGCACGGCAGCGCACCGCGGCGGTTGAGCGCAAGCCCGAGACCGTCCAGCAGTGGCATGTGTTCGACGCCTTCGAACCCGATGGCCAACAGCGCCAGGTCGCACGGCACCTCCAGCGGCTCACCCACCGGGGTGATGGCCCGCCTTCCGGTCTCCCGGTCACGTGTGACCTGAACCTCGGCGATCTCCATTGCGCGCAGGTTGCCGTCTTCGTCACCGAGGAACCGCTGGACGGCCACCTCGTAGCGGCGCAGACCGCCCTCGGCATGCGCCGGTGAGGTGCGCAGCACCAGCGGCCACGTGGGCCACGGCGTCAGCGAGTCGTCGCGCCC
>DASUGW010000070.1:0-67359 GCA_036273805.1 Mycobacterium sp. | reverse complement strand
GTAATCCGCCTCTTCTCCAGCGCCATCCGGACCCAATTCGCCGAGTTCCTTGCGGATTGCCGCGAGTTGCTGGCGCAGCAGGAACTCCTTCTGCTGCTTGTCCATTCCGGCCCGGACGTCCTCGGCGATCTTGTCATTGACCTCGACTTCGGCCAGGTGCTCGGCCATCCAGTCGATGAGCGCGCGCAACCGCTGCGCCACGTCTGCGGTCTCCAGCAGTTGCCGTTTCTGCTCGGCGGTCAGATACGAGGCGTAGCCGGCGGTGTCGGCCAGGGCCGACGGGTCGGTCAGCCGGTTGACGTAGTCGATGATCTGCCAGGCCTCGCGGCGCTGCAGCATGGCCAGCAGGAGTTTCTTGTATTCAGCCGCCAGCGCCTTGGTGTCCTCGGACGCCGGCTCGTCGGCGACGTCGTCGACCAGGACCCACAGGGCCGCGCCAGGGCCGGAGGTTCCGGTCCCGATGTGGGCACGGCGTTCCCCGCGCACCACCGCGACCGTCTCGGTACTGCCCGGCATCCGGCCCACCTGCACGATCGATGCGATCACCCCGTGGGTGGGGTAGCGGTCGTCGAGGCGGGGAGCGATCAGCAGCTTGCCCGGTTCGCCGCCGACGGCGGCTACCTGAGCGGCTTCGATGGCGGCTTGGGCGGCATCGTCGAGCGCGATCGGGACCACCATTCCGGGCAGCACGATCGGGTCGGCCACGAACACGACGGGCAGCGACATGGGTGTCGCCTGGGGTTGAGTCATCAAACCTCCAAAGTTGATTCTGATGCGCTCAACCTTGTCGGTGGGGCATTTGTTCCCGTGGCCCGCTTCAGTTCACGCTGGGGTGACATCCCGTCGCATGCTGCGCCGCCGGTATTCGATCTCACGCCCAATCTCGCGCAACAATTCGGGTTTGTTGCCGACCAGCTCTTCCAATAGGGCGCGGCCCACATCCAGGACGGTCACCTCGTTGACGGCGACGGCACCCGTGACCAGCGGCTCGCGCGTCAAGGTGGAGGCACCCACGAATTCGCCCGTCTCCAGCACCCGGATCGCCAGCTCGTCATCCGCGGTCTCATCATGCACCAGCTGCACCTGACCACGGATGACGAATTTCATCGATTCGGGAACCGAACCGATGCGTTGCACCGGCTCGCCGGCTCCGTACCGAAGCACCCGCACCCGGTCGACCAGGGCCTCCTGGTCGTCTGGTGTCAGCTTCAACGTGTGCGCGACGACGGCCAGCGCCTCCCGTCGACGCTCTGGCGAGGAGAACTCGTCCTCGGAGTCGTCGAGGTGCAGGCCGGCACGCCGGGCCGCGTACCAGAGCCAGCGCAGATAGGTCGCACGCGTTGCGCTCTCGTCTGCGGGGCCGCGCACCGGTATGGATGTGCGGTACCCGGCACCGCCGGTCGGGTGGGCCGTCGGCACCGCATCCACCGGGAGATAGGGCAGGCCTTGGGCCACACGCACGAGCACGGCGCAGACCAGGTCGGGCGGATCGGCGGTGGCGAACTCGGTGTCCAGCGCGATGATGTGCGTACCGCCGGGGCGGCTCAGGTTGGTGAACGACGCGATGGCCAGCACCGAGTTCGGGGTGATCTGCAGCCCCTTGCCGGTTTCGATGTGCACCGCACGCCAGTTCACTTCCACCACACGACCCTTGGCCGTCGGGGTCTCTAGCCAGTCACCGAGGCGGAAAGGCTGCTCGAAGAGCATCAAGAGGCCCGAGATGATCTGCCCGACCGAGTTCTGCAGGATCAAACCCAAGACGATCGAAGAGATACCCAACGCGGTGAACAATCCGCCGATCCGGGCGCCCCAGACCCAGGAGAAGATCAGCGCCAGCCCAACCGCGATCAACGCGAACCGTACGACGTCGATAAAGATCGACGGAACCCGTTGCCGCCAGCTCCCTTCCGGCGCCGCCTGGAACACCGTTGCACGCAGACCCGCGAGGGCGATCACGAGAATCACCAGACCGACCGCGGTGGCGATCAGCCGAACCCGCGTGTCGTGCCACGGCACGTCGCGGGCCTCGACCATCAGGATGAGCAGGGCGGTCAAGGGCAGCAGATATGTGCGGGTGATCGCGACCGGCCGGGCCAGCGAGCTGTTTCGGCGCAGGAGCCAGTGATGCAGCTCGCCCAGCGCAACCAGTAACACGGGCAGACCGACGGCAACGGACACCGCCCAGTAGAACCAGGCGGAATCCAGCGTCGACGTCATCAGGATCGCTCCGCCAATCGCCAGATGCGCTGCCGGCCCCCGTCCACGACGACCTCGCCGGCCTCACTGAACGACCACAGATCACGGACGGCCTCGTGCACGGCGTCGGTGACGTAGATGCCGGGATCCGTCGCCCCGCTCTGCGCCTGATGCGCGAGGTTGACCGCGGCACCCCACATGTCGTAGATGACCGTGGTGCGCCCCACCAGCCCGGTGGTCACCGTCCCCGCGTCGATGCCCGCGCGCAGCGAGAGCCGGTAACCCGTCTCCTGGCGGAACCGGTCGACGATTTTGCTGATCTCGACCGCGAAATCGACGGTACGACGGACATTGTCGATGCGTGGCACGTTGAGCCCGCAACTGGCCAGGTAGCCGCTGCGCATGGTGCGCACCCGCTCCACACCCAATTCTTCTGCGGCCGCGTCGAACTGACGAACCAGCTGGTTGACGGCGGTCAACAGTTCCTCGGGTCCCAGCCGGGTGGACAGCTCGTCGAGTCCGACGACGTCGGCAAAAATGACCGAGACGTCGCGGTGATCCTGGGCGATGGTCTCTTCACCGTCGCGATAACGGTCGGCGACAGCCTCCGGCATGAGCGACAGCAACAGCCGCCGGTTTTCTGCACGCTGCTCCTGCAGGAGGTCTTCCTTGACCCGTAGATTTCGGCTCATATCGTTGAAAGCCGTTGTCAGGTCGCCGAATTCGTCACGGGAGAGGACCGGCAACGTGGTGTCGTAGTCCCCGGTGCTGATCCGTCGCGCTCCCTCTTCGAGACGACGGATCGGGCGCACGAACAACCGCGCCAAGAACATAGACGCGATGCAGACCAGGAAGATGATCAACGCAGTGGAGAACACCAGCCTGCGGGTGAAATTCGACACCGGCGCAAAGGCCTCCTGCGTGTCGATCTTGGCGACCATCGACCAGTGCAGCCCCGGCAGGTCCACCGGCCCGTAGGACTGCAACGTCTCATGGCCCAGGTAGTCCTGGGTGATGATGGTTCCGCGCTGCCCGGACTGGGCCCGGCGCAGGGCTTCGTTGCCGACCGGCTGCACCAGAGTGGTGCCGTTCAACCGGATCGAGTCCTCCGCGACATCCGCGGGGGTGCCGGCCGCAATGACCTCCCGCTTGAACCGTTGCGGATCTTCCAGGAATACCCGCGAATCCGAGCGCATCAAATTGTCGGGCCCGGCCAGGTAGGTCTCGCCGGTCTGGCCCATGCCGACCGCCTGCCAGCCCTTGGAGTAGGTCATCACGTCGTTGATCTTGTCGATCGGGAACTCCAGCACCAGAACGCCACTGACCTGGTTACTCGCGCCCACCGGAGCCATCAGCCATGCCGTCGGGGCATCGTAGTTGGGCAGGTACGCCACGAAGTCGGTGTCCTGAACGGAGTCGGTCGCGCGGCTGTCGATGGCTTTGTCGAATGCCTCCTTGAACACATCCGTGGTGTACGGCCCGGTGCGCAGATTCGTACCGAGCTCTTCCTGCTTGAACGCGCTGTAGACGACATTCCCGTCCGGGTCGACCAGTAAGGCATCCTGGAAGCCGAACCGTTTGACAATCTGCCGGAAGAACCTGGAGTAACGCGCGTTGGCGGCGGTCCATGCGCTGTGGTCGCCGGCGTCATCGACGTCTATCGCACTCGTCTCGGTTGTGTACGGGGCGGTGTAGAGGGCCTGGAGGTACTTCTGGGCGTTCGACGTCGGCAGCACCGCCCCCACGTCGAGCTGCTGACCTGACTCCTTCAGCACCTCCGGCGCGAAGACGTGGGTATAGAAATCCTCGAGCCTGCGCTCCTGATCCGGGGTAATGGTCGCGGCGGCGAGATCGGCGAACCCTGTGCGGAATGCATCCATGGCGGTGACAGTGGTCTCGGCACTCGCCGCGATCGCCACTGAATTCCGCACATCCGCATACTGCGATTCGAGCCGCCGGCTCTGCGCCTCGCGCAACTCGGTCAGTTGGTCGAACACCGCGGCACGCAGACTGCTGCGTCCGGACTGGTAGCCGATGGCGCCGACGATGGCCGCCGACAGCACGCTGGTCAGCAGCAGCATCACCAGAATCTTCGATTGGATGCTCACCACAGTGAGAAACGGACGGAACCGCCGCACCCTGGTCACGTGCACGCCCATCGGTATCCCACCGCGCAAAAATACGCCAATATTGCCCTGACCTGGTGTAAGCGGCGTGCGTGTGTCACGGTGAAAGAGATGGACGATCCGTTCGACCTGCACCGTTTCGTCGACGCGCAGCACGGCGTGTACGACACGGTGCTCCATGAGCTGCGGGCCGGACACAAACGCACCCATTGGATCTGGTTTGTGTTCCCGCAACTGACCGCGCTGGGACACACTTCCACCGCACGCCGTTACGGGATTTCCGGTGTCGCCGAAGCCCGGGCGTATCTACAGCACCCTGTGCTGGGCCCACGGCTACGTGAGTGCGCCCGCGCGGTGCACGCCATCGAGGGCCATACCGCCCAAGAGGTGTTCGGTTTCCCGGACTACCTCAAGGTGCGCAGCTGCATGACGCTGTTCGCGCACGCAGCCACCTCCGGCGCGGCCAGCGACGATGCCGCCGACTTCGACGCGGTACTCGACAAGTTCTACGCGGACTTTCCGGACGGCCGCGAGGATCCCGCCACGGTCCAACTGCTGGCGAGCGACACCGGCTAGACCGGCCGCAGGATCTGCCAGCCGTGCGCGGGTACCGCCACCCGGTCCACCACCTGCTCCGGTGGCGCGTCGGTGCCCGCCAACAGCGTTGCCAGGCCCGGCAACGAAGCCGTCATCGGCGCATCGTCGGCGTTGAGCGCCACCATGAGGCGCTCTGCGCCCGCGCGGGTTTCATACAGGTACTGGCGGTTTTCCAGTGTCACGGCCGAGGTTCGCGCGGTGTGCAGCCATGGATGGCGCCGGCGCAGCCCGATCAGGAACTGGTAGAGGGCGAAAAGCCGCGCACCGTTGTCATCGACGGGCATTGGGGGAGGACCGAATTCGGGCCGGACCGCGTCGTCGCCGCCGAACCGCTCCTCCTTGACCCCGCGTAGCCCGAACTCGTCACCGGCATACACCGTCGGCACCCCGCCAATGGTCATCAACAGCACGAGCGCGTGCGCGACATGGCGCGGGTCGGTCAGCTGGCTGGCGATGCGGGTGACATCGTGATTTCCGATAAATGTCTGCGGCACAAAGGTTTTGAGGAAACCGCTATGCCTCTTCAGGGCATGGTCGAGTTCGTAGAAGTTCCCGTCGTTGAGCGCACTCCAGGTGGCCTTCCACAGTTCGTACTGGGTCACCGAATCGAAGCCGGCGTCGGTGACCATCCGCGTGTAGTCACCGTGGATGACCTCGGCGACGATCCAGGCATCCGGATGCGGTGCGCGAACCCGTGGCAGTACCTGCGCCCAGAACCGTTCGGGCACAGCGTAGGCGGCATCCAGTCGCCAGCCGTCGACGCCGCGGTCCAGCCAGTGGTTCATGACGCCGGCGACGTAGTCGACCACCTCGGGGTTGTCGTGGTTGAGGGTGATCAAGTCACCGTGGCCTTCGAAGGTGTGGAATCGGCCCGGCCGGCCGCGAAACCAGCGCTGGGCGCCGGCATCGCCGCTGATCGCCTCCCGGTACTTCGCGAAATCGGTTCCGACGTGGTTGAAAACGCCGTCGAGCAGAATCCGCAGACCGCGCCCGCGGGCCTGGGCCACCAGATCGTCGAAATCGGCGTTGTCACCCAGTCGCGGGTCGATGCTGCGGTGGTCGGTGGTGTCGTAACCATGTGTCCGGGAGGCGAACACCGGACCCAAGGCGATACCCGAGGCGCCCAGGGTGACGGCGTGGTCCAGCCATTCGGTCACCCGGCGCAGTCGGTGCTGACCGGTTGCCGGGGCGCCGACCGTCGGGAATGCGCCGACGAACCCCAACGGGTAGACATGCCACCAGATGGCGTGGCGCACCCACTCGGGTTCGGTCACGGGTGGAACCGAGCTTCGTACAAGGCCTTCATCTCGGCCTCGAACTCGGCGACCGGCCCGTCCGCGACCAGCTTGGGTGCCACCGTGGTGATGGGCAGCGGCGCCACCGGTGAAGGTGGCACACCCCACTCGTCGAGCCACTGACGCAGCTGCATTGCCGAGGTGGCGTACACGATGCGGCCCAGCCCTACCCAGGCGTGCGCTGCCGAGCACATCGGGCAGTGTTCGCCGGAGGTGTACACCGTGGAGCGGACCCGGCGCACCGGAGCCAAATTGGCCGCCGCCCAGTGCGCAATCGCGAACTCCGGATGACGGGTGGAGTCCTCGCCGTAGAGGCCCGCTGCTTCCCGCACGCGGTTGCGATCCTCGAACAGCACCTCGCCGTCGGCGTCGACGAGGATCGAACCGAACGGTTCGTCCCCGCTGTCCAAGGCCTGCCGGGCCAGTTCGACGCAGCGGGCCAGCCGGGTGAGGTCAGCGTCGGACAAGGCCACAAGATCGCAGTGTAGCCACCGGATTCCAGGGCGGGCTGTGTCTTCCGACGGTCAGCGGGTAGCAGGCAAGGCCGACGAGGAGGGCGCTGAAATGCCCGATCGCGGTGAAATCCGGGTCGAGCCCCAGCATGATGCCGAACGCCACCGTGACGCCCGCCATGTAGAGCCACCGCCACGGCCGCGCGATGTGATAGGTCAGCACTCCGATGATGCCGACGACGAAATAGCTGACGCCGACATCGCTGGCGTTGATCAACTTGGGCGAAACTTGGGCCCGCGAGATGGCCCAATACAGGATGCCCTCGCCGACGTAGGTGGCGACGATGTGGGCCAGTAATCCCACCGCGAGCCAGCGCAGTGAGCCGAGCCACCGCTCGGCGGGAACCAGGAATAGGCAGAACGCCACCAGGTATGGCCACCACCAGGCGCCGTCGATCCACAGCAGGCTGGAGACCAGTACCTTTACCGGGTCAGTCGCCAGGTGGTGCAGGTTCGTGGACCGGTGCACCAGCACGCTGTGCAGGTGCTCGTTGGTCAGTGAATGCTGGATGTGGGAGGTGACCAGCAACACCATCAGCCAGCTGAATGTCAGGGGCGCACTGGAGATGATGTGCCCGACGGAGGCCCTCAGCGTTCCCCACCGGCTTGCGGTCGAGCTGCCCACCTGGCCAGAGTAGCGGCTCCGGGAAGCCGAAAACTGGGAGTCGATCATCGATGATCCGCCGCCGTCACAGGGCGATGCGGGTTAGATTCAGCGAATGCTCACCGCGGCGTTGCGTGACCTGCAATGGCGGCGGCGGCGTTTCATCATCGCGGTCGTCGGCACCGCATTCGTGTTCGCCATGACCCTCGTGCTGACCGGTCTGGCCAACGGGTTCCGCGTCGAAGCCCGCAATACCGTGTACTCCTTCGGCGTCGACTACTTCCTGATCCCGGCGGGCGCGGCCGGGCCCTTCCTGGGGTCGTCGCCGTTCGCCCAGACCGAAGTGCCCGCTGCCCAACGTCTTCCGGGCGTGCAGGCCGCAGCTCCGCTGGTATACGCCGGCACGACGGCCCTCGACCGCGGCACACCGCGCACCATGAACCTGTTCGGCGCACCCACCGACGGTCCGGGGATGCCGGCCATGTCCGACGGTCGTCCACCGGCCGGCATCGACGAGGTGGCGGTCTCCTCGACCTTGGGCAGCCGTATCGGGGACCAGCTCGAGATCGGTTCGTACACGCTGAAAGTCGTCGGGATCGTCAACAATTCGACGGTGCTGGCCCGCCAGCCCAATTTGTTCCTCACCCCGGCCGGGGCCCAGCGGATGGTGTACGGCGGCCAACCGGTGATCTCATCGATCGGTGTCCGTGGGCGCCCCGAGCACCTGCCCGACCGCTACCGCGCGGTGGACCGCCAGGGCGCCATCGACGACATGATGCGCCCGTTGAAGGTCGCGGTGGATGCGATCAGCGTCATGGCGGTGCTGCTGTGGGTGGTCGCGGCGTTGATCGTCGGCTCGATCATCTACATGACCGCACTCGAACGCCTGCGGGATTTCGCGGTGTTCAAAGCCGTCGGGGTTTCCACGCGCTCGATTATGGGCGGTCTTGCCCTGCAGGCGGTGATCGTCGCAGTGGCGGCCGCGGTGCTGGGTGAGCTGCTCTCGGTGGCACTCGCGCCGCTATTCCCGATGCGCGTCGACGTTCCGGCCACGGCCTTCCTGGCGCTGCCGGCACTCGCCGTCGTCATCGGAATGCTGGCCAGTGTCGCGGGACTGCGCCGCGCGGTTAACGTGGACCCCGCCCTGGCATTCGGGGGGCCTTGAGCCATGGGCGATCTCATTGTCGAAGATCTCGTCGTCGAATACAGTAGCGGCGGCGATGCGGTGCGCCCGATCGACGAACTCAACCTCACCGTCCGGTCCGGGTCGCTGGCGATCCTGTTGGGGCCCAGCGGCTGTGGAAAGACCACCCTGTTGTCGTGCGTCGGTGGAATTCTGAAGCCGACGACCGGCCGGATCCTGTTCGACAACATCGATGTCACCGCATTGAACAACCACAGCCTGTCGATATACCGGCGCAACACGGTGGGCATCGTCTTCCAGGCGTTCAACCTGGTGCCGAGCCTGACGGCGCTGGAGAACGTGATGGTGCCGATGCGGGCCGCAGGTATGGGCGGCCACCAAGCCCGCAAACGTGCGGCCCACCTGTTGAGCCGGGTCGGCTTGGAGAACCGGATGTCGCACCGGCCGGGAGATCTGTCCGGCGGCCAGCAGCAGCGGGTCGCGGTGGCCCGGGCCATCGCGTTGGATCCACCGTTGATCCTGGCCGACGAGCCGACCGCACACCTGGATTTCATTCAGGTCGAAGAGGTGCTGCGGCTGATCCGCGATCTGGCCGATGACGACCGGGTGGTTGTGGTGGCCACCCACGACAGCCGGATACTGCCCCTGGCCGACCAGGTGGTGGAGATGGTGCCGCAGTTGGCCACCACCGACCGGCCACCGGAAACCCTTGACGTCGCAGCGGGTTCGGTGGTGTTCGAGCAGAACACCATGGGTGATCTGATCTACGTGGTGAACTCCGGGAAGTTTGAGGTGGTCCGCGAACTCGACGACGGGGCCGAAGAAGTGCTGTCCACCGTCGGGCCGGGTGAGTACTTCGGCGAGATCGGGCCCCTGTTCGGTATGCCCCGGTCGGCGACCGTGCGGGCCGCCACCGATGGCGAGGTCATCGGTTACACCGTCAAGGAGTTCCGGGAACGGCTGGGCACCAACGGCATCCACGATCTGATCGGGCGCCGCGAGATCAAGTTGGAAGAGCCGTCCTAGGCCTGTTGGCTGGCGCCCACCAGCTGCCGGGTGATGTTGTCCACCTCTACCGCCATGACCCGCTGCGCGGAATGCTCCTTGCCCAGCAGGGCTGCTGACTCGCGTAACGCGGCGGCGGCCTCGAGCAGGTGGGTGACGTCGATGCGCCACGCCTGACCGGGTCGGGGGGCATCTCCGCGCAGCGCGTCGACGTAGTCGTCGACGGCGACCAC
This sequence comes from Mycobacterium sp., assembly GCA_036273805.1. Taxonomy (GTDB): domain Bacteria; phylum Actinomycetota; class Actinomycetes; order Mycobacteriales; family Mycobacteriaceae; genus Mycobacterium. Next base: position 57,647 of record DASUGW010000070.1, on the reverse strand, counting down.
GAACCGTCTGTCCAACGTCAGCGGGGGAGTACCGGGCATCTGACGTTCCAGCGTCGTGCACACACCGGTGACGGAATTGAGCGCGGCCCGGTAGGAGGTCAGCCACCGGCGCACCGCCGCCGCATCCGCACGGGCGCTGCCGCTTGCCGCCTCGAACGCGGACCGGGCCCGCAGAGCCCGCTGCCAGGCGCTCGAGAGCGCCGCGTCCGGGGTGGCCAGCTGGTGCACGAAGCTTCGGATTACGACTGCGGCATAATCGATTTCGGCCTTCATCAATTCCCCGGCCCGTTGCCGCAGCCGAATCAGCGACTGATCCGGCAGGGCGGCGTGAGCGGCCACCGCCAGCAGCCCACCGATCAACGTGCCCAGCAGCCTGCCGCCCACGGTGGGGGTCTCCGCGTAGCCACCCACCGCCAGCAGGAACACGATCGATGCCGCCAGCGCAGCACTCAGTGGCACATAGCCCAGCCCGGCAACGCCGTACGCCGCCCCGACGCACAGCACCGCCAGCAGTGCGGCCAGGACAGCGCCGGGATGCCAGAACGTCGTCAGCAGGGTCGCCGCCGCAATGCCCGCCGCGGTGCCGACCACCCGCGACAGACACCGGGTGTAGGTATGGGCGGTCTCGGGACGAAGCACCAGCACGACGGTCAACGCCACCCAGTAGCCGTATCCCAGACCCGCCAGCCGGGTCAGTGCGGTGCCCACGGCGACGGCCAGCGCGAGCCGCACCGCGTGCCGCAGGATGGGGGAGTCGAGGTTGAGCTCGGCGGCGATCTCGTCGCGTACGCCGCGCACCGTCGCCCATAGGCCCGGCCCGCGCAGCTTGCTGCCGGTGCCCATCGGGACGCCGCCGTCGCCGAAGTGCAGGGTGGTCGCCTCCTGCAGCTGCGCCTGCAGCCGTGCCGCCGCTTCCGATGCCGAGACCGGCACGATCGTCACGGCGTCGGCGAGGCGGGACAGCGCGGTCTGGGCGCGGGTGTATCCGGTGCGGCCGTCCTCGGCGATCGCCGCCAATACGTCGGACGCAGCGGCAAGGGCGTCCTGCACACCGGGTGCTGCCGCGGCCGCGCGCAGCGCGTCGAGTGTCAACGAGATGCGTTCGGGCAGCGCATAGAGTCCCCGGAAGGCCGGGGGGCGCCGGCGGGCCTGGCGTTCGGTCAGGGTGTACGACTCGCGCAGGGCGATCAAAGGATCGATGTCGATCGGCGCCGCAGGGTCGGCCGCGAGCAGGCGGGCGTCGATGGCCAGCCCCTGATAGGCGCGCGCCAGCGCGGCTCGCTGCCGTTGCCAGCGCCGCGCCGGCCAGGCGGCGACCAGTATCACCTGCAGCAATCCGCCGCCGAGTACCAGCAGCGCCGTCGCGACAGCGCCGGGCGGTGTGGCCTCGCTGGTGGGCGCGGTGAGCAGCAGTACGGTCGCTGCCGCCGCGACCATGCCGGCATTGGCGCTGACCGCCCACAGCATGCCCGCCGCCGCAGACCAGATCACGACCGTGACGACGAACCCGACACTGTGCGGAGCCGCGAGCCATCCGATCAACACCGCCAGCCCCATGCCGCCCGTCACGCCGAGCACCAGGGGCATCCGGCCGTGGCGGCTGTCCTGCAGGGCTACCGCCCCCGCGATGGCGGAACTGCCGCCGACGGCCACCGCCGCGGCCGGCGAACCCCAGTGCAGCGCAGCCGCAACCGCCACCAACACCCCCAGCAGGCTGCGCGCCACCTCGGCGACGTAACCCCACGAGGGCCGCGTCGCGGCTCCCGACCTCATGTGAGCATTATTACGGGGCAGTGCCTGTAGGTTGCGGACCGTGGAGAAAGTGATTCTGGTGTTGCGCGCCGGCACGGCCGAGCCAGGTGCCGAAGAGCAATGGTGTGAACGGCTGCGCGGACCGGTGGCACAGGAACTTCTCGACATTGGTCTGCCCGGCCTGACCATCAATGTCAAAGACGATCCGGTCCGCACGTCGCTGATGACCTTGACCACGCTGGATCCGCCAGTGACGGGGTTCGTCAGCCTATGGACCCAGCAGCATTACGGCCCGCAGACACAACATGCCGTCACGCTGCTGGCCCGCGAATGTGCAGATGTCTTCGGCTATCTGGTCACCGAGTCGGCGCCGTTGCCACCGCCGGCCACCGAGCCAGGCGCCCGCACAACGGGTTTGGCGAACATCGCCCTGTTGCGCCGGCCGGCCGGCCTGGATGTTTCCACCTGGCGGACCCGCTGGCAGATCGATCACACGCCGGTGGCCATCGCGACGCAGTCGACGTTCGGATACGTCCAGAATGATGTGGTGCGTGCCCTGACACCCGGGGCCCCCGAGCTGGCCGCCATCGTCGAGGAGTTGTTCCCCGATGCGGCCGTCAGCGATCTGCATGCGTTCTTCGGCGCCGCCGACGACGCCGACCTCAGCGACCGGATGACGAAGATGGTGGCCAGTACCGCCGCGTTCGGGGCCAACGAGAACATCGACACGGTGCCCACCAGTCGGTACGTCTATCGATGGCCGTTCGTGGACACGGTTTAGTCTGCTCCGGTGACGCTGCGTATCGACGACGAGAACCGGGTCCGAACCCTCACCCTCAACCGTCCAGAAGCCCTCAATGCCTTCGACGAGAAGCTGTATCACGCCACGGCCGAAGCGCTGCGGGCCGCCGCGGAGGATCCCGATGTCACGGTGGTGCTGCTGACCGGCGCCGGGCGCGCTTTCAGCGCGGGCACCGACCTGACGGAGATGCAGACCTTCCTGACCGACCCCGAGCAGATCGAGGGCGAATACGGCTCAGGCTTCCGCAGTCTGGTCGCCGCGCTGACCGCGTTCCCAAAGCCGCTGATCTGCGCGGTCAACGGACTCGGCCTCGGAATCGGGGCGACCGTCCTGGGCTTCGCCGACCTCGTATTCATGTCGACGACGGCCCGGTTGAAGTGCCCGTTCACCAGCCTGGGTGTGGCGCCCGAAGCGTCGTCGTCGTATTTGATGCCTCAGTTGATCGGCCGGCAGAACGCCGCGTGGCTGCTGATGTCCTCGGAATGGGTCAGCGCCGAGGAGGCCCACCGGATGGGCCTGGCGTGGAAGGTGTGCGAACCCGACGACCTGATGCCCGAGGCACGCCGGCACGCCGAGGTGCTCGCCTCCCGGCCGCTGAGCAGCGTGATGGCCGTCAAGCGCACGATGACCGAGTGGGCGCTGCCCGAGGTGCAGGCGGCCCGGGATCGGGAGAACGCGTGTTTCGCAGAGATGATGGGCTCGGCCGAAAACACTGCAGCGCTGGCCGAATTCAACGAAACCCGCTGATTGCGGGGCGGGCTAACCGGCGGCGGCGATGATGGCGGGCTGCTTGGCCTGCTCGCTGGCGATGATGGCGCGAACTGTGCGGCGACACCGTCCGCAGTCGGTTCCGGCACCGCATGCCTCGGCAACCTGCTTGGAGGTACAAGCCCCCCGGGCCACTGCGTCGGCGACGCATTGACTGGTTGCGCCGGTGCACAGACAGACGAACACCTACGCGTCCTCCTCATCAGCAGTGGCAGCCGTGTGGCCTCCGATTAGCGCAGTCTAACCTAACTTCCACAGAATCGTTAGGGTTCCCTTGCCTTAAATATGTGAGGCTTACCTACCCGAGAAGTTTGCGGGCCGGGGGTAACTTTCTTGCGTTTTGCACGCGCTTTCTCCCCGCACATCAACTAGGTTCAAGGATGCCGCAGTGATGTTTCCCCTTGTCGCAGCCGGTTTACGACATGCCAGCCCACATGTCCAATAGTTAGCTCAAGGAGCAGCCATGCAAGGCGATCCCGACGTTCTGAAGTTGCTGAACGAACAACTCACCAGCGAACTGACGGCCATCAACCAGTACTTCCTGCACTCCAAGATGCAGGACAACTGGGGCTTCACCGAGCTGGCTGAGCACACCCGTAAAGAGTCGTTCGAGGAGATGCACCACGCGGAGTGGATCACCGACCGCATCCTGCTCCTCGATGGGCTGCCCAACTACCAGCGCTTATTCTCGCTGCGTATCGGCCAGACGATCCGCGAGCAGTTCGAGTCCGACATCGCCATCGAGTACGAGGTGGTGGAGCGGCTGCGGCCCGGCATCATCATGTGCCGCGAGAAGGGCGACGCCACCAGCGCCAACATCCTCGAGGCCATCCTCAAGGACGAGGAAGGCCACATCGACTACCTCGAGACGCAGCTCCAGCTCATGGACAAGCTGGGCGAGGAGCTTTACTCGGCCCAATGCGTGTCCCGGCCCCCGGGTGGCGGCTCAGGCTAAATATAGCTGAACTAACAAAGTGGGTATGCCTGTCGATATGACAGGTATGAACCCAGATCTGGCTCCCACGGTGCCGTTCGTGGCGTCCCCACCGACGATGCCGGTCGCCGCGCAGCGCCGCAACGTCATCTTCGTTGCGGTGCTGCTCGGCATGTTGCTGGCCGCACTCGATCAGACCATCGTCGCCACCGCGCTACCCACCGTCGTCGCCGACCTCGGTGGGGCCGGGCACCAGTCCTGGGTGGTGACGAGCTACCTGCTGGCCTCGACGATTGCCACCGCCATCGTCGGCAAGCTCGGCGACCTGTTCGGCCGCAAGGCCGTGTTCATGGCGGCCGTGCTCTTCTTCCTGGCCGGATCGGTGCTCTGCGGCATGGCCGGCTCGATGGGCATGCTGGTCGGCGCCCGCGCCCTGCAGGGTATTGGCGGCGGTGCGCTGATGGTCACGGCCATGGCGGTGATCGGCGAAGTGATCCCGCTGCGCGACCGCGGCCGATATCAGGGCGCACTCGGTGCGGTGTTCGGTGTCACCACTGTGATCGGCCCGCTGCTGGGTGGCTTCTTCACCGACCACCTCACATGGCGCTGGGCCTTCTGGATCAACATTCCCGTCGCAGTCATCGTGCTGATCGTTGCGGCGGTGGCGATTCCGGCGCTGGCCACCACCAGCCGGCCGCGGATCGACTATCGGGGCATCCTGCTGATCGGCCTCGGCGCGTCGGGACTCACCCTGGCAACCAGTTGGGGCGGCACCGAATACCCTTGGGGCTCAGTGCAGATCGTCGGCCTATTCGTCATTTCTGCTGTGGCACTGGGCATTTTCGTGTGGGCGGAGACCCGGGCCGAGGAGCCGGTCCTGCCGATGCGGCTGTTCGCCAGCCCAGTGTTCACGGTGTGCTGCATCCTGGCGTTCATCGTCGGCTTCGCAATGCTGGGCGCGATGACATTCCTGCCCACCTACATGCAGTTCGTCGACGGCGTCTCGGCGACCACCTCCGGTCTGCGTACCCTGCCGATGGTGGTGGGCATGCTGATCACTTCGATCGGCAGCGGCGCCATTGTGGGCCGCACCGGCCGGTACAAGATCTTTCCGGTCGTGGGCACCGCGATCATGGCGGTGGCCTTCGTGCTGCTGTCCCGGATGGATGCCGACACCCCGACCTGGTTGCAGTCGCTGTACCTGTTCATCCTCGGCACGGGCATCGGCTCCTGCATGCAGGTGCTGGTGCTCACCGTTCAGAACACCTCGAGTTTCTCCGATCTGGGCGTGGCGACCTCAGGGGTGACATTCTTCCGGACCATTGGCAGCTCGTTCGGTGCGGCGATCTTCGGTTCGCTGTTCACCAACTTCCTGTCCGGCCGGATCGCCCCCGCACTGGCCGCCTCAGGTGCCGCACCGGAGGCCGCCCAGTCGCCGAAAGCGTTGCACCAGTTACCCGCCGAGATGGCCGCGCCCATCATCTCGGCCTACTCCGATGCGCTGGGCAGCGTGTTCCTCTGCGCCGCACCGGTGGCAGTGGTCGGCCTGCTCGTGGCCCTATTCCTCAAGGAGGTTCCGCTACAGCAGATTGACGCGATGTCGCCGAGCGACCTCGGCGAAGGCTTCGGCATGCCGGCCGCCGAATCGTCGGAAAAGATGCTCGAGGTCGCCGTGAGCCGGATGTTCCGCGCCTCGCCGGAGATCCGGCTGCGCAGCCTGGCCGAACAACCGGGCAGTCGGCTCGACGCGGCGCTGCTGTGGGCGCTGATCCAGATCTGGCGCCACGAACGTTTCTTCGGATCGGCGCAGCTGACCGAGATCGCCGAACGGCTGCGGGTGCCCCGCGAGGTGCTCAAGCCCACCTTCGACCGACTCATCGACCGCGGATACGCCTGGCGCGCGGGCGATCAGCTCGCTCTGACCCGCACCGGAACCCGGCAGGTGGATGCCGTGCGGGCCGCGATCACCGATCGGATCACCCACAAACTGGCCCAGTCGCCGACATTCGAGGGACGACCCGACCGAGAAAAGGTGGACGCAGCTCTCGAACGCATCGCCGGGCAGATGCTCGTCCAGCTACCATCGGCCTATGACCCGAATCGGTGACTTTCCCGACGATGACGTAGCCGGCTGGATTCTGAAGTCCCCGGACATCGGCACAGCCATGGCGGCGTTCTCGCATGCCGTCTACAACAAGAACCGGCTGCCGATGCGGGTGCGCGAACTGGCGCGCATCGTGATCGCACACGACAACGAATGCGAGGTGTGCGTCAACACCCGTGACAGTGACGGCCTGGCGGCCGGCGTGGATGAAGATCTCTACGCCCACGCATCGGAATGGCGGACGTGGCCCGGGTACAGCGACCAGGAGCGCATCGCCGCCGAGTTCGCCCACCGGTTCGCCACCGAGCACACGAAACTTCGTGACGACGAGGACTTTTGGGAACGCGCCGCAGAGCACTACTCCGACGAGTTGCTGACCGACCTCGCTCTGTCGTGCGCCATGTGGATCGGCATGGGCCGCACCCTGCGCACCCTCGACATCGGCCAGAGCTGCAAGATCACGCTCACCCACTAACCGCCATTCGAGCGTGCGGGTCAGCGCACCCCGCGGATCAAAGCACCCGGGCGGGCGCCCGTGTCGGCGCCGTGCCGGCGGGTCACCACACCACTGACAACGGTGGCGTCGTAGCCGCGGGCGCCCTGGATCAGCCGCCGCCCACCCGCGGGCAGGTCGTAGACCATCTTCGGGACGTCCAGCGTCAAGGCATCCATGTCGATGACGTTGATGTCGGCCTTCTTGCCCAGCTGAATCACCCCGCGGTCGGACAACCCGAAAAGCGTTGCGGTGTCGAGTGTCTGCTTGCGCACGACGTACTCAAGCGAGAACTTCGGGCCACGGTGGCGGTCGCGCGCCCAGTGCGTCAGCAAGAAGGTGGGGTAGGACGCGTCGCAGATCAGCCCGCAGTGCGCCCCGCCGTCCGAGAGGCCCGACACCGCGGCCGGGTGCTGCATCATCTCGTAGATCGCGCTGTGATCGCCCCCGGCGTAGTTGAAGAACGGCAGCATCAGCATGGCCGAGGCATCGGATTCGAGCATCAGGTCATACATCGTCGACAGCGTGTCCTGCCCGCGCGCGACGGCGATAGCGGCGACGGTCTTGTCCGGCGTCGGTTCGTAATCAGGCGGGTCACCGATCGCGTAGATCCGGTCCGCGGCGTGCTGCGCGAGCGCGAACAGCCCGTCCAGCATCGCGCCGGGCTTCGTCGGCAGATCGGACTCGGCCAGGATCGCGGCCTTGACGGCCGGGTCGGCCAGCTTGCGGGCCAGCTCTCCGCGATCGCACTTGGCGGTCAGCGCACGGAACGTCGGCCGGTGGGTGAAGGCGTGATAACCGGGGAAACCCAACAACATGCCGAACGGGCGCGCCGCGAACTGCGCGTAGAGTTCGACGCCGTTCTCGTGGGCCTTTCCGGCCCGCTCGAGCTGCTGACGCCACAGGTCGGGGGCATGCGAAGCCTGGATCAGCGTGAACGACACCGGACGGCCGATCTCGTCGGAAAGCTTTGCCATCCAGTCCATTTCCCGCATGCAGGCTTCGGCCGGACTTTCTCCGGCGGTCCCTTGCGGCGCCACCTCGAAGACGGCCCGGCCACCGGCGGCCATCGCGCGACCCAGGCCGAACAGCTCGGCCTCGGCGGCGTAGGTTCCGGGTACGGCCTGGCCGTCGATGGCGCGGTGCGCTTCGGTGCGCGATGTCGAAAACCCGAGCGCCCCGGCCTCGATCGCCTCCTGGACGATGCGCGCCATCGCCTTGATGTCGTCGTCGGTGGCCTCTTCGTTGTTGGCACCGCGCTCGCCCATCGCGTACCCACGCACCGCACCGTGGGCGATCTGGGTGCCGTAATCGACCGCCAACTCCCGCTTCTCGATGGCGTCCAGGTATTCCGGAAAGCTCTCCCACTGCCACGTGATGCCTTCGGCCAGCGCACTGCCCGGGATGTCCTCGACACCCTCCATCAGCTCGATGAGCCACTGCTCCTTGCCGGGGCGCACCGGTGCGAAGCCGACGCCGCAGTTGCCGCTGACCACGGTCGTGACCCCGTTCAGGCTCGACGGCTCAAGAGTGGCGTCCCAGCTCACCTGACCGTCGTAGTGGGTGTGCACGTCCACGAATCCCGGCGCGACGATGCGGCCGGTCGCATCGAGAGTGGCTGCAGCGTCGGCATTTTCGAGGCCGGCATCGTCACCGAGGCGGCGCCGGATCTCCACGATCTTGCCGTCCTTGATGCCCACGTCGGCGCGGTAGCGATCAGCTCCGGTGCCGTCCACGACGGTACCGCCTGTGATGGTCAGGTCGTACATCTTGATCCTCCTCAGACCAGTCCGGTGGCGTCGAAAACCCAGGACATGTCGGCTTCTGCGAAATCTTCCAGCCAGGTCGGGGGAGCGAAGTTGGCCAGCGCCCCCATATCCCAGTAGTCCTTCCACAGCGTGATCTTGCCGTTCTCGACGCGATGTACCGTCACGAACTTCATAACTGCGGATTCCCCAGTGGCCCAATGCCATTCCTCGTGATGCTCGTACATCACATCGGCACCGTTGTCGACCATCAGACCGGGGAAGTTCTCGTACGACGCCAGCGGCTCCAGACCGATCTTGAGCCGCTTGACGATGTCCTCCGGCCCGCGGGCGGCGGCGGTGGGACCGACCGGCATGTCGAGGTAGATGCAGTCCTCGGAGAGGTACTGCTTCAGGCGCTGCCAGTCGCGGTCCGACAGGGCCGACCACATACCGTGCACCGTTGCCTCGATATCGCTACGGGTCTCTTGCTCAACGGACATGGGACAGTGCACCTTTCGGGTCGGCAGTGTGGGACGGGGCGGGGGTGCGGCGACCGGCACGCAGGAAGCTGCCGGTGCGATCGCGGCCGAGGGTCTCGGTGGGCTCGCCACCGAGGAACACCGCGCGACCGCCGATGAATACGGCGTTGACGGTTTCGTCGTTGCGGTTGACCATTCGCGCCATGCCGCCGTACTGCTCGACGGTGTCCTCGGCGTAGGCGGTCAGCGAGTCGTCGAGCCGTTCGGGATCCAGGACCATCAGGTCGGCCCGGTCGCCGATGCGCAGGTGCCCGGCATCGATGCCGTACCAGTCGGCCAGTTCACCGGTCATGCGGTGGATCGCGCGCTCCACACTGATGAAGGGCTTACCGGCGCGCTCGGCATCACGCACATGCCGTAGCAGTCGCAGACCGCTGTTGTAGAACGCCATGTTGCGCAGGTGCGCCCCGGCATCCGAGAAGCCCATCTGGATACCCGGTTCGGCGGCCATCTTCTTGAGCACTTCGGGGCGATGGTTGGAGATCGTGGTGCGCCACCGCAGCGCCCGGCCGTGTTCGACCACCAGGTCCAGGAAGGAATCCACCGGGTGCAGGCCCCGCTCCTTGCCGACCTGGCCGAAGGACTTGCCCACCACCGACTCGTCCGGGCAGGCCACGATCTGGGCATCGAAGAAGTCACGGTGCCACACCCGCATGCCGAACTTGTTCTCGTAGTCCTTGCGGAAGCGGCGGCGGTAGGCCTCGTCGCGCAGCAGCTCGTCGCGCTCCACGTCGTCGCGCAGGTGCAAAGCTTCTGCGCCGGAGCCGAATTCCTCGAAGACCACCAGATCGATGCCGTCGGCGTAGACCTCGAACGGCACCGGCAGATGCTGCCAGCGGAAGTCCCCGCCCAGACGTCCGATCAGGCGCGCCGACGGACCCATGATCTTTATCGCGTACGGGTTCGACTTCACGTCGGCCGCCGAGAGCAGGCTGGTCTTGAGCTTGCGCCGGAACAGCCCGACGGACTGCGCCAGCTGGGACACCAGGTTCAACGGGTTCTCAATGTCGGGCCCGGACTGCAGGATCCGGCCACTGCGGCGCAACAGCGACTTGAGCCGGCGCAGTTCACGCGGCTTCGCGTAGGTGGACGGCAGCGTGCGTGACCGGCAGATGTCGCCGTCGAGCTTGTCGAAAAGCAGTTGCTGCGAGGACATCCCGACGAATCCCGCGTCCAGGGCCGCGGCGAGCATGCGTTCCATCTCGGCCTGCTCGGAGGGCGTCGGCCGCTCGTCATCACGAGTGGCGCGATCCAGGCCCATGGTCGCGGTACGCATGTCGGAGTGCCCGATGAACGCCGCGACGTTGGGTCCCAGCGGACGTGATTCCAGCGCGTCGATGTACTCCTCGCACGTCGACCAGGTCTTGTTCTCGTCGACGGCGGCAATGACATGTTCGCGCGGGATGGCCTCGACGCGTCCGAAGATGTCACCGGCGTCCACCCCGCCGATGTGGATGGTCGACAGGGAGCACGAACCCAGTAGCACGGTGGTGACGCCGTGGCGCACCGATTCGGCCAGTGCCGGACCGCCGAGTACTTCGACGTCGTAGTGCGTGTGGATGTCGACCATGCCGGGCAGCACCCATTTGCCGGCGGCGTCGATCACCTGCGGGCAACCCGTGGCGTCGAGGTCGTCGGCGCTGATGGCAGCGACCTGACCGCCGCGGATGCCGATGTTGCGGATGGCCGAGGGTGCGCCGGTGCCGTCGAACCAGCGACCGCCGGAAATGATCGTGTCAAAGGTCACAACCGTCCATAGAACCGTCTCATGTCACCAGAGTCAACGATCTAGTGAACAATTTTTGTATTCTGTTTACTGTCAGCTTGACCTGCTACTTTCGCGAGGGTGACTCCGTTACAGCGCTACATCGCCGAAGAGATCGCCACTGACCACGTCGACGGCCTGTTCTCCCGCCGTGAGGCCCTGCGCCGGCTCGCACTACTGGGTGTCTCCGGGGCTGCCGCCACGGCACTGATCGCCGCCTGCAGCAGCGACAAGAAGCCCACCAGCAATACGGCCGCGACGACGACGCCGGCTACCGCCGCGGCGCCGCCGCCGGGCATGGACCACGCGGTACCCACCCAACCCGTCACGTGGGCCGGCCCCAACGGTGAGCTGCGCGGTGCGTGGGCCGCGGCCACCGATCCCCGCGGCGCCGTGCTGGTGATCCACGAGAACAAGGGCCTCAACAGCTGGGTGGAATCGGTCGCGGGCCGTCTCGCCGGGGCTGGCTACTCCGCGCTGGCCATCGACCTGCTCTCGGAGGAAGGCGGCACCGCGAAGTTCACCGATCCGGCGCAGGCCACCGCGGCGCTGGGCACCATCGCACCCGAGCGATTCGTCGCCGACCTGCACTCCGGGGTGGACGAGGTGGCCCGCCGCGCACCGGGCAAGAAGCTGGCCGTGATCGGTTTCTGCTTCGGCGGTGGGCTGACCTGGCGGCTGCTGGCAGCGGGCGAACCGCGCCTGGCCGCGGCCGTGCCGTTCTACGGCCCGCTACCGGACAACCCCGACTTCGCCAGCTCCCGCCAGGCCGCGGTCCTCGCGTTCTACGGTGCGCTGGACACCCGGGTGACGTCGTCGAAGGATGCCGCGGGGGCGGCTCTGGAAAAGGCCGGGATGACCCATCAGCTGGTCGTGATGCCGGATGCCGACCATGCGTTCTTCAACGACACCGGCCCGCGCTACAACCCGACGGCCGCGGCGCAGGCCTGGCAGCAGCTGCAGGACTGGTTCGCCGCGCACCTGGCTTAGGGATCGAGCTTCAAGGTCACGACCGCGCGGCGGCCGTCGGGGCGGGACACCGCGAGCCCGTGGTGCGGACCATCCTCGAGTTCGATCGTCATCGGGGCGCCCGCACCGGAGAAGTTGCGCCACCACGTCTTCTGTTGGGCCATCTCGACGCGGATGGTCACAGTGTCGCCGTCGCGCCGATAGCCCACCGGCAGGCTGAACCTGCGCCCGGACTTACGGCCGGTGTAGGAGATCGTGGTGATGTGGCGGCGGATGCGCGGCCCGACCACCGGCGCGGCGGCCAGCGCCAAGGCACCGGCGTTGAACAGATTGACGGCCCGGCGCCCAGGGCCCCTGAAGACGTTTATCGCCATGGCAACCTCCTCGCCGCCGAGACTACGCGGGTGCGGCAAGATGCCAGGTGATGCCTTCCTCACTGACCGACGTCCTGGCGAGTCTCGCGCTCGAACGCGTCAACGCGACCTTCTTCGTCGGAGAACAGCTACCCGCTCCGGCCAACCACATTCTGGGCGGGCACATCTCGGCCCAGGCGCTGATGGCCGCCAGCCAGACCGCACCCGGCCGGGCGCCGCACAGCGTGCACACCTACTTCCTGCGTCCCGGCGACGCCCGGCGACCCGTCGACTTCGAGGTGGTCGAACTGCAGGAGGGCCGAACGTTCTCCGCCCGCCGGGTCACGGCACGCCAGAACGGGCAGGTGCTGCTGGAGGCGATGTCATCCTTCAAGTCAGCTGCGGCGGACGACGCCGAAGCCCCCGACATCGAATACCAGCCAGAGATGCCACGGGCCACCCCGCCCGAGGAACTGCCTTATGTACCACCGCATTTCGCGGAATCGGCGGCGGTCAATGAGGGGCAGTGGTCGAGCCTGCGGTGGTTTCAGCGCCGCATCGTCGAGGTCGGTGACACCGCACCGGCCCGCTCACTGATCTGGTGGCGTCCCGACGGCGTGGTGCCCGAGGACCCGGTGCTGGCGGCGTCGCTGGTGGCCTATCTGTCTGCGGTCACTCTGACCGAGCCGGCGTTCGCAGCGCGCCCGGCGATGACCGCGTCGGCGCAGCGAGACCACTCGGTCTGGTTCCATAAACCTGCAAACCTGAACGACTGGCTGCTCTACGACCAGGACACTCCCAGCAGCGCCGACTGCCTGGCCCTGGCCCGCGGCCGGATGTTCAACGGCGACGGCACGCTGGTATGCACGGTGGGCCAAGAGATGTACTTCCCCCCGGCGCGCCGTTGAGGGCCTAACCGACCAGTTCGCGCGCTGGGCCGAGAGTAACGGGAAGCGCCGACCACCCCCGCAGAACGCGGGTATCCCGGCGCGCCCCCGGACCCGCCGGCCGAACATCGGGGAAGCGGTCGAAGAAGGTGCGCAACCCGACTTCGCCCTCGGCCCGCGCCAGCGCCGCACCCAGGCAGAAATGCCGGCCGCCCGAAAATGCAAGGTGGCGGCCCGCATTCGCGCGCGTGACATCGAACCGATTCGGGTCCGGGAACACCGCGGGATCCCGGTTGGCCGCCGCGAGGTAGATGATGACGGTCTCGCCGGCCGCCACCACGGTGCCGGCCACCTCGGTGTCGCGCAGCGCGGTGCGCGCCGACAACTGCACCGGGGAGTCCAGCCGCAGGATCTCTTCCACTGCACCGGGCCAGCAGTCCGGGTGCGCGCTCAACAACGCCAGTTGATCGGGGGCATCCATGAGCATGCGAATCCCGTTGCCCAGCAGATTCACAGTGGTTTCAAACCCCGCCGCCAGCACCAGCCCCGCGATCGCGCGTAATTCGACGTCAGAGAGCCCCACATCGCCGTCAGACGCGCGGATCAGCTGACTCAGCAGATCGTCACCGGGGTTACGGCGCAAGTTATTCAGATGCCCGGTCAGCCACGCGTTGAAGCCGGCCAGCCCACGAGACACCAAGCGGTACTGCGGCCACCGCAGGCCGACGTCGAGGCTGGGCGCCGCCATCTCGCCGAACTCGAGCACCTTGTCGCGGTCCCGGTCCGGGACACCGAGGATTTCGCTGATGACCGCGACCGGCAGCTGCGCGCAGTACCGCGGCACAATATCGACCACACCGCCATCGCGGGCCAACCCGTCGAGGAGGTCGTCGGCCGTCTCCTGCACTCTTTCCCTCAGGGCGCCAACGGCTCTGGTGGTGAACACCGAGGACACCGTTTTGCGGTAGCGGGTGTGCTCGGGCGGCTCGACGGACAGTAGCGACGGCGGATACAGCGGGTGCAGGTCAGCTGCGCGGGTGCGTTGTTCGAGCCAGCGCAGCGGGGCCGGCAGGTTCGCGCCCAGCGAGATCACGCGAAAGTCGTCCGAGCGCAACAACTCATGCGCGACCCCATGGTCGACGGTGAGATACGTTAGCCTGCAAGGGATCAGCGGCTGATTGCGCGCCCGCAGTTCGTCGTAGAACGCGACCGGGTCGACGCGCACCGCCGGGTCGGCCACCAGGCGACCCTGCAGATCACCGCGGCGCGCCGCCATGGTCGCCATCGTCCTTATCACACCGTGTAAGGACATCCAGTGCAACCGTTCCCTCACCCGCCTGAGGCTACGCCGTCTAGGCTTGTCTCATGCGGGCTCGCGTGGGGGTGGCGGTGAGTGCGGCCATCGCGGTGTGGGGAAGTGCCGCCGTGTGCCTTCTTGCTGCTCAGGCGGCAACCGCTGATACCGGCGGCAGCTCGACGTTGTGTAACTACACCATGAGTGATCCGGCGGTGGTGGACGTCAACGGCGTCCCGATGGTGCACGCCACGATCGAACCATCCGGATGTACGGGCTCGGCAAAGCCGACGTTCCTGCAGGTGTGCCTGTCCACCCCGCAAACCGTGGGCCGCTGTACCGAACTGCCCGGCCAGGCGACCGCGCACGCGTATCTGTCGCCGTACATCCCGGGCACCAGCTACACCGTGAAGGGCCGCGGATGCGCGGCCGTTTCCGTACCGCCGGAAGGCATCTGTTCGACGCTGGGACCCCGGTCAGTCACGCTCTGACCGGGCCGAGATGCTCGGAATCCAACAAAAGATGAGGATCAGATTGCCACTGCGAAGGCTGATCGTCATTAGCCGGCACGACGCCTGAGGACTCGAATGCGTGGTATCAAAATCGTTGCACCAGTGCCACATTCACAGAATCGAAACTGCCGTGTTCCGCGACGCGACGATGAACGCCAGTCCGGAACCGGGCGATCATATTCATCGAAAGCGTCCCGGTGCAGCAGGAGCGCAACCGTGCCACCTCGCAGCGTGGCACGCATCGGCAGTACGCCGTCACCGCAGCCGCCAACGGCAGGGAGACATCGGGGCAGCCACGACGTTTCGGGCGGTAAACCAGCGCGGTTGTACGCCGCGGCCTGTCGGCACCGAAGCACACGCCGCCATCTCTGCATTCTGCTAAATTCCGGCGGGATGGGCACGCAGTTCTGCCCGAGTCGCGGTGAACCTGCCACCCGGCCGCATCGTTCATCCCATTGTCAAGCCTGACCCGTAGGCTGGCCTTACCAGGGGAGAGGGGCCGATGTTGAGGAGGGCAATTCAGTGAGCGCCGACTCGAAGAGCGTTATCGCCGCAGTACATGGCGCGTTGCCACCGCATCGCTATACGCAGAACGAAATCGCCGAGGGCTTCCTCGAGCATCCGCAGTTGATAGGCAAAGAAGGGGCCCTGCAGCGACTCTTCGACGCCGCGAAGGTGAACAGTCGGCAGTTCGTGCTGCCGAAGGAGCGCTACACAGACCTGAAGGACTTCGGCGAGGCCAACGACCTGTTTATCGAGCACGCCGTCGAACTCGGATGCCAGGCGGTGTCCAGCGCGCTCGAGGAGGCTGGGCTCACCCCTGCGGACGTCGATCTGATCATCACCACGACGGTCACCGGTGTGGCGGCGCCGTCATTGGACGCCCGCATCGCCGGACGGCTGGGCTTTCGGCCCGACATCCGCAGAATCCCGATCTTCGGGCTGGGCTGTGTCGCGGGGGCGGCGGGCGTCGGCCGACTGCACGACTACCTGCGGGGAGCACCCGACGAGGTTGCGGTGCTGCTCGCGGTGGAGTTGTGTTCGCTGATCGCAAAGCCCGAAGAGCCGACGATGACAGACCTGGTCGGCAGCGCGCTGTTCGCCGACGGGGCTGCCGCGGTCGTCGCGGTCGGCGAGCGCCGCGCAGCCGCGATAGGTGCGCAAGGTCCCGAGGTGCTGGCCGCGCGCAGCAGGCTTTACCCCAACTCGCTCAACACGATGGGCTGGCATGTCGGCTCAACCGGATTCAGGTTGATCCTCGATGCACAGCTGCCCGAGATCATCGAGCACTACCTGGCCGACGACGTCACCGGGTTCCTGGCGGACCACGATCTGACGACCGACGACATCGGCACCTGGGTCAGCCATCCCGGAGGACCGAAGGTGCTCGAGTCGATCACTGCGGCACTGCGGTTGCCTGACGACGCGCTCGACCTGAGCTGGAACTCACTTGCCGACATCGGCAACCTGTCCTCGGCCTCGGTGCTGCACATACTTCGCGACACGATGGCCAAGCGGCCTGCGGAGGGCAGCCTGGGGCTGATGATGGCGATGGGTCCCGGATTCTGTTCGGAGCAGGTACTGCTGCGCTGGCGTTGAGCCTCGCGCTAGGCCGGCGGTGTCCAGCTCACCGGTAGTCGCTTGATGCCGTGGATGAATGCTGAGCACAGCCGCGCCGGCTCGGCGGTTGCCGCCACGTCCGGGATCTGGCGGTGCAACTCGTCGAAGGCCACGGTGATCTCGCGGCGGGCCAGGTTGGCTCCCAGACAGAAATGCGCCCCGCCGCCGCCGAACCCGACATGTGGGTTGGGGGAGCGCCGCACATCGAAGCGCCACGGATCGGCGAACCGCTCCTCGTCCCGGTTGGCGGACCCGTACCACATGGTGACCTTGTCGCCCTCGGCCAGCGGAACCCCGGACAACTCGAAATCACGAGTCAGCGTGCGCCGCATATAGGCGACAGGGGAAGCCCAGCGCACCACCTCTTCCACGGCGGTCGGCGCGATCGTGGCGAAGTCGTCCCACCACAGCCGGCGCTCGTCGGGGTACTGCGTCAGCGCGAGGACGCCATGGCTGATCGCGTTGCGCGTGGTTTCGTTGCCCGCCACCACCAGCAGAATGAAGAACGACGCCACCTCGGCCGACGTCAACCGTTCACCGTCGACCTCGGCCTGCACCAGGCTGCTGGTCAGGTCCTCACGCGGGGCGCTGCGGCGCTGTTCGGCCAGGTCGTGCGCGTAGGCGCCGATCTCCATTGCCACCCGGCCGAATTCGTCGATGTCGGTGGTCAATTCCGGGTCTCCGAAGCCCAAGATGATGTTGGTCCAGTGGAACACCTTGGCCTCGTCGGATTCCGGAATGCCCATCATGTCGCAGATGACCTGCAGTGGCAGCGGGCCGGCGAGCTCGGACACCACCTCGGCGTTGCCGTCGGGATGACGATCGACCATCTCGGCCACCAGGCGCCGGGCCCGTTCCCGCACCGATGTCTCGATGCGGGCGACCACCTTCGGTGTGAAGGCGCGGCTGACTATCGAACGCAACCGTTGATGGCGCGGGTCGTCGAGCACGATCATCGAGCCGAAGTATTCGGACAGTTCCGGAGTGCTCTCACCGATCGTGATGTTGGGACTGGAGCTGAAGATGTCGGGGTGGCGGCTGGCGAAGTGCACGTCGTCGAAGCGGGTCAATGCCCAGTGCCCGGAGATCGGATCGCTGCCCGGTATCCGCTGCGCCTCAAAGAATTTGATCGGAGCCTCACGACGCAGGGTGGCGAAAGCGCCATCGCGGAAGTCGTCGTCGGTTGCCCAGAAATCCCAGCTGCCGAGGTCTATATCGGCGAGGTCAACGTGCGGCGGCGCAGTGCCGTTCGCTCTGCCTTTGATGCCTACCCCATTGGTCACAACGCCAACGTACGCGCCCAATTGCAAACGCCGCCCGAGAAACGAATTCGATTTCGTCTCGGGCGGCGTGCGAAATTCGATTTCCCGCGGTGCCTCTTATGCGTGCGGAATGCTGTTGACGAACTGGCTGATCGCCTGCAGCAGATGCTTTCCGGGGTACCAGGCGTGGCCGTCACCGGCCGGCAGGCCACCGAAAGACGGCAGCGTCAGGCCGGTCGGGGATCCGCCCTGGCCACCGCACTTGGGCCAGGCGCCGAGACCCTGCTTGGCCATGACGTTCTCGGCGACCCGGATCTGCTCTTCCCGAGAAGCCTGCGCCGGGTTGCCGAGGCCGCCGTTGGAGGCCCAGGTGGCGGGGCTGAACTGCAGGCCACCGTAGAAGCCGTTGCCGGTGTTGATGGCCCAGTTGCCACCGGATTCGCACTGCGCGATCGCGTCCCAATTGACGGTGTCGGCGTGTGCGGTGCCGGCGTTTCCGGAAATGCCCGACGCCGCCAGCAGGCCGATCAAAAAGGCGCCGACGAGAGCTGCCGCGGCGGCCAACTTCCGGATGTTCATCATGTGTGTTCTTTCGCCCCATTTGACGCAGGCGTTACGCCAATAACAGATTTATCTCTAAGAGTTTTCTGGCACTTGCGTCACACCGTCTGAACCGCAGGTGCGAATGGGGCGTGAAACGGGTAGCCGCACTACACGGAGGTGACGCCATGCCCATTCGACGCCGCATTACGCGACCACGCCTGCGGTCCATCGCGCTGACCCTGCTGACTGTGCTGGCATTGACCGTCGGTGTGCAGACGCCGACCGCACGGGCCGACGACCGGCTCAATTTCACCGGCACCACGCTTTCGGGTGCGCCATTCAACGGTGCCAGCCTGCAGGGCAAGCCGGCGGTGTTGTGGTTCTGGACGCCGTGGTGTCCGTTCTGCAACCAGGAGGCCCCCAGTGTGGCTGCGGTGTCGGCGGGCAGTCCCGGCGTGACGTTCGTGGGTATCGCCGCGCGCGCCGATGTCGGCGCGATGGAGGGCTTCGTCGGTAAGTACCACCTCGGCTTCACCAACCTCAACGACGCCGACGGATCGCTGTGGGCGCGCTTCAACGTGCCGTGGCAGCCGGCATACCTGTTCGTGAAGGCCGACGGCACATCGACCTTCGTCAATAACCCGACATCGGCGATGTCCGAACAGGAGCTTTCCAGCCGGGTGGCAGCGCTCACCGGCTAGTGAGCGCCGATCTGCTTGGCCTGGCCTTCGCCGCGGGCCTGGTCGCCGCTCTGAATCCGTGCGGCTTCGCGATGCTTCCGGCCTATCTGGCGCTGGTCGTCGAGCAATCCGGAGCGCGACGATTTCGGGCCGTTGTACGGGCGGTGTCGGCGACGGTCGCCATGACCGTGGGGTTCATCGCCGTGTTCGCTGTCTTCGGGGCCTTGACGGTGCCACTGGCCAACACCGTGCAGCGCTATCTACCCATCGGCACGGTGGTCGTCGGGCTGCTACTCATCGGCATCGGCGGCTGGCTGGCGCTGGGGCGCTCGCTGCGCGTGCCGGTGCCCCGGGTGGCGACGGATTCGCGCTGGGCGCCCACGGCCCGGACGGCCTCGATGCTCGGCTACGGCGTGGCGTACGCGGTGGCCTCGCTGTCGTGCACCGTCGGGCCCTTCCTGGCGGTCACGGCAGCCGCGTCGCGCGGTGGCACGTTCACGGGCACCGTGACGGTCTATCTGGCGTATGCGGGCGGGTTCGCGCTCGTCGTCGGAACGCTGGCGGTCGCGACCGCCGTGGCCGGTGACAGCGCCCGCGGGCCGGCACGCTGGCTGCGCCGGGCGTTGCCCATCGTCAACCGGGTCGGCGGGATTCTGGTGCTGGCCGTCGGTGCCTATGTCGCCTACTACGGGGTATATGAGCTGCGGCTGTTCTCCGGGCGCGCCGGCCCCGCCGACCCCGTCATCGACGCTGCCGGCCGGTTGCAGGGCACCCTGGCCGGCTGGGTGCACAGTCACGGCGGCCTGCCGTGGCTGATGGCGCTGGCCGCGCTGCTGGTGGTCTCGACCCTCTGGGCGTGGCGCCGACGCCGCCGGACGTGACCGGCCGGTGATCTCACTGGTGTCCGAGGTCCTGGGAAAAGGGACTTTCGCCGCGCCGGCGGGCGCGCCGCGGAACCTACCGTGATGACATGACCTACGTGATCGGCTCCGCGTGTGTGGACGTGGTGGACAAATCGTGTGTTCAAGACTGCCCCGCCGACTGCATCTACGAGGGTGAGCGGTCGCTCTATATCAATCCGAACGAGTGCGTCGACTGCGCGGCATGCGCATTCATCTGCAAGATGGACGCCATCTACTTCGAGGCAGATTTACCGGAAGACCAGCGGCAGCATCTGGCCGACAACGCCGCGTTCTTCACCGAGATCCTGCCCGGCCGCGACGCGCCGCTGGGCGACCCCGGTGGGGCCGCCGGCGTCGGCCCCCTGGGCGTCGACACGCCGCTGGTCGCTGCGATGCCGTCAGCGCGCTAACACCGTGTCGGCGGGCGGCACTCGGCGCATGCCGCAGCGCGCAGGGCGCCGAGCTGGGATAGCTCTGCCAGGGTTCGCATTTTGGCACCGGATGCGGTAGAGAAGTGGGGTTGGTGAGGCGCCGGCCGGACCGCGCTGCCCGCCGTCGAGTGCCAGTCTGCGCATCGCTCCTGCGGTGCTGACGCGGCTGGCACGAAGGGAGCTGCATTTATGGACACGGTGCTGGGCTTGGCGGTACGCACCACCAATGTCCAAACCGTGCTGGTCGAAGGACGCGACGCGGCCGGGGTCACCCTGGAACACGACGACTTCGAGGTTTTCGCTCCCGACATTCCGGTGGCCCGCGCCTCCGAGCAGGTGGCTGAAGCGGTGCTCAGCATCGCCATGGCCGACGGGCACCGACTGCGCACGATCGGCGTCACCTGGAGCGAGGACGCCGACCTGGAAGCCGCCCTGGTGCTGGACTCACTGGCGGACGCGGGTTTCGACAACGTAATCGCCATCGGCGTGCCACACGCCGCTGAGGCGCTGACCCGTGGCATCAGCAATGTGGTCGGTTATCGGCGTACCGCAGTGTGTTTCGTCGACCCCGAGTCGGTGATGCTGTCGTTCATCGACACCTTCACCGGCTGGACCGAGACGGTGTCCACGCGCTCCGTCCGCAGTGCGGACGCGCTCACCGAATGGGTGGAGGCCGTCATCGCGCAGGGCAACTGGAGCCCGGAGGCGATGTTTCTGGTCGGCTCGGTCGCCGGGCTCGGCGGTCTGGCCGCGCGCCTCGACGAGCACCTGGGCATCGCCGTGTATGACCCACCGGAAGCCGAGCTGGCGCTGGCGCACGGCGCGGCGCTGGCGTCGGCAACCCGCCCGGTGTTCTTCGACTCTGCCGAGCCCTACCCGCTGGACGCCGGCCCGCGAACCCCCCGGCGCCCATTGGCGCTGCCGCTGAGCATGCTGGCCGGTGGCGCGGCGGCGATCGTGGTCTCGACCTCGCTGTTGGTCAGCCCCTTGCTGTTGCCCGACCGCCAGCCTCCGCCGACCGCCGCGCGCCTGGCCGCCCCGCTGGTCGCACCGCCGGCGGCGCCGCGACCCGAGCCACCGGCCGCCGTAGTACCCGAGCCGGAAGTCCGGCCGCAAACCACCAACGACGTACCCGCCGCCACGCCTGAGGTTCCCGACACGCAACCTCCTCAGGAAGCCCAGCTGGTCGTGCAACCGCGCGAAGCTCCGGTCACGGACGCAGGTGATGCCGAAACGGCGATGCCCGCGCCGCAGAATCCGGCCGACGCCGCCGTACCCCAATCCGCCTACCCGGTCGTTGCACCGCAGGTACCGGCGCAGCCGCGGCTGCGGGATCGGATTCTCGACAAGATCGGCAGCCTGAACCGGTTCCGGGAAGGAAACTAGCCGGCGCCGGTGCCCGAGTAGTCGACCTGCCAGTGCTTGATGCCGTTGAGCCAGCCGGAACGTAGGCGCTCCGGGCTTCCCACCGACGTCAGATCGGGCATGTGGTCGGCGATCGCATTGAACATCAGATCGATGGTCATGCGCGCCAGGTTCGCGCCGATGCAGTAGTGCGCGCCGGTGCCGCCGAAGCCGACGTGGGGGTTCGGATCCCGCAGGATGTTGAAGGTGAACGGATCGTCGAAGACCTCTTCGTCGAAATTCGCCGAACGGTAGGACATCACCACCCGCTGGCCCTTCTTGATCGTCACCCCGGACAACTCGGTGTCGACCAGGGCCGTGCGCTGAAACGAGGTCACCGGGGTGGCCCACCGGACGATCTCGTCCACCGCTGTGGCAGGCCGGTCACGCTTGTAGAGCTCCCACTGATCGGGGTGCTGCGCCATGGCGATCATGCCGTGGGTGATGGAGTTGCGGGTCGTCTCGTTGCCCGCCACCGCGAGCAGGACCATGAAGAACCCGAACTCGTCGTCGGAGAGCTTGTGGCCGTCGACATCGGCCTCGATCAACTTGGTGACGATGTCCTCGCCGGGCTCCTTCGCGCGGATCGCCGCGAGTTGCATCGCGTACATGATCAGCTCGACGGACGCACCGCCGCTGTCGTAATGTCCGAATTCCGGATCGTCGTCGCTGACCATCTGATTGGACCAGTCGAACAGCTTGCGGCGGTCCTCCAGTGGGACGCCGATGAGGCCCGCGATCGCCTGCAACGGCAACTCGCAGGCGACCTGCTCGACGAAGTCGCCGGAGCCCTCCGCTGCGGCCGCTTTTGCGATGTTCTGAGCGCGCTGATTGAGATCCTCGCGCAGCCGTTCGACGGCGCGGGGTGTGAACCCGCGCGAGATGATCTGACGCAGGTGGGTGTGGCGCGGCGCGTCCATGTTGAGCAAGACGACCTTGCCCGTTTCGATCTGCTCGCGGGTAGAGCTCGCCGGGTAACGGGGGAGCGCAGTCTTCTCCTCGCTGGAGAAGGTGTCGCTGCGCCGGGAGACCTCTTTGACATCTTTGTGTTTGGTCACCAGCCAGTAGCCGTCGTCGCCGAACGGCGAGTCACCGGGCTGCTCGTTCCACCAGATCGGTGCCGCGCGGCGCAGTTCGGCGAGTTCCTCGACCGGCAGCCGCTCGAGGTTCAAGTCGGGATCGGTGAAATCGAAGCCCGGCGGCAGGTCTGGGCGCGTTGTGGACGGCATCGGCACGCTCTTTCGTAAGGGGTGTCGCAGTGATGGCGTATGCAAATTCCTACACCGCCGACCGAGCGCCCGCGGCGAGTTCGGCGAGTTCGCCGGAAAGGCTTCGCGAGCACCTCAGAAGTGCCAGCATTCACTTGTGTAACAGTGGTGACCTAGCAGGGCGAAGCACAGTTATGGCAGGATTTCGCACTCTCGGCCAGCCGGTGCTGATCGGTGTGGCCGCGATGATGATGACGGCAGCCCCCGCGCTGGCCGACGATGCCGGCAGCACGCCCGCACCCACCGTCGGTGTCCCACACTTGAGCAGTCCGGAGAATCTTCCGCCGGGCACCGTCTCGACCCCACCCCCGGACTCGGGCGGGCGGATGGGGTACCTGCAGGACCTCTGGCAGGCGGTGCAGGCCCACCAGCTCACCGGCCGTAATGCGTTGTTGCTGCTGGCCCAGATGCCGCTGGACGCGCCCGCCCAGGGATTGCCCGCCAGCCCGCAGGCGCCGCCGTCAGCGCCGTCCCCGCCGGACGGCCCGGCCCTGTCCCCGGCTCCCGGCGTGACACCGGGTCCGGCCTCCGCGCCGGCGTCGTAATTCGTCAGCCGGCGGATGCACCAGATTCGGCGGAGAACCTCGGCTGCTGGAAGTCGATCCAGGTGTCGCGGTAGATCACCTTGCCGCCGGAGACGACGGTCAGCGTTTTCGGGGTCACCGTGTATGTGACGCCGTCGGCATCGGCGACGAAGCCCCCATCGGCGACCTTCGCGTCGGCCTTCAGCAGCGCACCGTCGCTGACCCGCACACCGCGGTACTCGTAGGGTCCGTCACCCGGAGTCGTGCAGACCACCACCAGCGACCGCTGGGTATGGCCGATTGCCACCGCGGTCTGCCCGTCCGGGCACCGCGCCGCGGAGTCCAGGAATCCCCGGGCATCGGTCTTGACGGCGCCGGCGGCGGGAGACGGCGCCGCGGCGGCCGGCGCCAAGACGTGTTCGGCGCCCGGTGGCGTCGCGGTGACGACCACCAGTGCCGCCCCGGCCGCCACGGCGGCAAGGCCGGACGGAACCAACAGATCTCGACTCCACTGCATATCTCAAGCAAACCACTGTGAGCAGTGAATTCGGCGTTGCCCGGCCCGCGTTTCGCGCAACCGCGCGCCGGCGATTCGGGCTGAAATCAGGCCTCGGCAGCCTCGTTAAGCGCCTCGAGGGTGGCCGTAGCCTCCAGGTATTCCTGCACCCAGCGCTCGATCACCGTCGCGGTCTTCTCGACCTTGCTGAACTGACCGACAACCTGGCCCACCGGGTTGAACGCGACGTCCACCGACTCGTTGGGGTACTTGTGGGTGGCAGCCACCGCCATGCCGGAAACCATGTACTGCAACGGCATTCCGAGCGGCTTGGGGTTCTCGGGCTGCTCCCAGGCCTCGGTCCAGTCGTTGCGCAGCATGCGGGCCGGCTTGCCGGTGAACGAACGGCTGCGGACGGTGTCCTTGCTGGTGGCCTTCGCGTAGGCGGCGTGCTGCTGCTCGGTGTGCTCGCTCTCCTCGACCATCACCCACTGCGAACCGGTCCAGGCGCCCTGCGCGCCGAGCGCCAGCGCCGCCGCGATCTGCTGACCGCTGCCGATACCGCCGGCAGCCAGCACCGGCACCGGCGCGACCTCCTTGACCACCTGGGGCCACAGCACAATCGAGCCGATCTCACCGCTGTGTCCGCCGGCCTCGCCGCCCTGGGCGATGATGATGTCCACTCCGGCGTCGGCGTGCTTACGGGCCTGCGACGGCGATCCGCACAGCGCGGCCACGACGCGGCCTTCGTCGTGAATGTGCTTGATCATGTCGGCGGGCGGAGTGCCCAGCGCGTTGGCGATCAGCGTCATCTTGGGGTGCTTCAGCGCGATCTCCACCTGCGGGGTGGCGGTGGCTTCGGTCCAGCCCAGCAGTTGCAGAGCATCGTCGTCGCTGTGGTCGACGGGCACGCCGTGGTCGGCGAGGATCTTCTTGGCGAACGCCAGATGCTCTTCTGGCACCAGGGCGTTGAGTTGCTTCTTGAGCACCTCGGGGTCCAGGTCGACCGAGTCCATGCCTTCGTATTTGTTCGGGATGACGATGTCGACGCCATATGAGTGGTCGCCGATGTGCTCGTCGATCCAGTTCAGTTCGATCTCGAGTTGTTCGGGGGTGAAGCCGACGGCGCCGAGCACGCCGAAGCCGCCGGCCTTGCTCACGGCGACGACGACATCGCGGCAGTGGGTGAATGCGAAGATCGGAAACTCGATGCCGAGTCGGTCGCACAGGGGAGTATGCATGGTCGGCTCCTGGTAGGCCTGTCATGGAAGCGTCAAACTGGAACGTGTTCTAGTTTAGCCCAGCGGTCGGCCAAACTTAGCGGCACGGTGAATATCTCGTAAGGTATCGGCGTACCGATCGCAGCGACTCGAAGCAGGAGAACAACCATCGCCGGTGGCCAGCGCCGGGCCCTCGGCCCCAAGATCGTCGCCGCCGCATTGGCGGTGCTGCTGGTACTTCTTGGCGTCGCAGTAGCCGGTGACCTGCCGTCGTTCGCGGGCTCCGAGACCGCCCCCGCGTCGATCGAACTCGCACAGGGCTGGAAGCTCGCATCGGCGCGCGCGGTGCCGTTCGACGGCGCCGCGGTCTCGTCGTCGAGGTTCGACGACCGCGGGTGGCACGCCGTGCAGCAGATGCCCGCGACCGTCCTGCAGGCGCTGCAGGACGACGGGGTCTACCGCGATCTCTACAACGGCACCAACCTGCGTGACGCGGTTCCGCGCGACCTCTACGAACAGGACTGGTGGTACCGCACCACATTCACCGCACCGGCCGGTCATTCGACCTACACGTTGCAGTTCCCGGGCATCAACTACCGCGCCGAAGTGTGGCTCAACGGACGGCTGATCGCCGGATCCGACCAGATCGTCGGCATGTACACCTCCCACGACCTCGACGTCAGCGCGGCGGTGAACCCCGGCGGCCCGAATACGCTGGCTGTCAAGATAACTCCCGAGCGTGCGCTGCAGGACGTCGACGGGGTCGAGCTGGCCGACAGCTGGTGGGACTGGCTCAACGGCCGCTATATCGGCTATCAAGCGGGGTACCAGAACGCCCCACATACGGCGACGGTCGCCACCCCGGCCGGAGCCGCCAACAACATCTCGTTCGTCCCGGACCGCAACGCCGGCATCTGGAAACCCGTGTACCTCAAGGCATCCGGCGCGGTGTCGTTGGGCCCGGCCGCCGTCACGACCGAACTTCCGCTGCCCAAAACCGATTCCGCCCGGTTGACCGTGTACGCCGACGCGCGCAACAGCTCGGCGCGGACCGTGCACGGCGCGCTCCGGGCCACCATCACCCGCCCGGGAAAGCCCGATATCGAGGTCGAGCAATCGGTGACCCTGCAGCCGGGGGAGGACCGCGAGATCGCTTTGTCCCCGGAGTCGTTCGCCGCGCTGACGGTGCACAACCCGGACCTGTGGTGGCCCTACACGCTGGGTGCGCCCAACCTCTATGACCTGCACCTGGAATTCCGCCAGTACGACCGCGTGCTGGACGCCACCACCCAGCGCTTCGGTATCCGCACCGTCACCGGACACCGAGACGGCAATGCACCGCTGCCCGGCCAGGGCACCGGCGGCAATTTCTACCTGCAGGTCAACGGCCGGGACATGTTGGTGCGCGGTGCCACGTACGCGCCGGACCTGTTGTTCCGCAACGACCCGGCGCGCGAGACCGCGGTCCTGCGTTACGTCAAAGACCTCGGCCTCAACATGGTGCGACTGGAAGGGAAGTTCCCCGGCGAGCATCTGCTCGACGAGGCCGACGAACTCGGCATCCCGATGATGTACGGCTGGATGTGCTGCAACCAGTGGGAGAAATGGGGTCAGTGGAACCCCGAGGACCGTCAGGTCGCCCAGGACAGCATGCGCTCACAGATTGAGGAGTTGCGTCCGCACGCGTCGGCGTTCCTGTGGGCCAACGGCAGCGACGGGCGCCCGCCACCGGAGGTGCGTGGGTGGTATCGCGACATCCTGTCGGAATTGCATTGGCAGAACGCGACGGTCGACACCGTCTCGTCGATCAACCGTGACGACGACGGCGACATCGCCTGGGACGGAATTCAAATGGCCGGGCCGTACAGTTGGCGGCCACCCAGCTACTGGTTTGCGGGAACGTATCCGGCCACCATGGGCTCGTCGGCCGAGCAGGGGGACAACGAACACATCCCGCCGTTCGCCAGCCTCAAGGAGTTCATCCCGGCCGACAAGCTGTGGCCGATCAACGACACCTGGTATTTCCACGCCGGTGCCGATGCCAACAACTCTCAGCTCAGCAGCATCCGCGCGGCGGTGGTGCGCCGCTACGGCTCGTCGGCCAGTGCCGAGGAGTTCGCACGCAAAGCCCAACTCGCACACTACGAATCGACGCGCGCGCAGTTCGAGTCGTATGCCGCGAACGGCTGGGCAGACCACAAGATGACGATCTACTGGATGCTCAACAACCACTGGCCGTCGTTCTTCGGCAATCTCTTCGACTACTACCTGCGTCCCGGCGGCGCCTACTACGGCGCCAAAGACGGCCTGCGCCCGCTGTCGGTGGTGTTCGACTCCTATGCCACCGATGACCACACCGCGGCCAAGATCACCATTGTCAACCAGACCGGTGACGACCGCGACGATCTGCGGGCGCGTATCCGGGTCTACGACCTGAACGGCAACCTGCGCGACGACCGCACCTCCGCGCCGGTGGACGTGTCGTCCAACGGCGCCGCCTTGGCGATGACGCTGCCGCGCGAGGCGACCGACTCGCCGGTCTTCTTCGTGCGGGCCGAACTGCTCGGCGCCGACGGCGCGGTGCTCGCCGACAACGTCTATTGGCAGTCGCAGCAGCGCGACGATGTCGGCGGCCCGGCCAACGACACCGCTTTCACGCTCACCCAGGACAGCTGGGCCGACATGACGGCACTGAACACGATGCCGCGGGTGCCCCTGCGGGTCGAGGCGCAACGGATTCCGGGCGACCCGGCGGGCGCGGTGAACGTCCGTCTTTCCAACGACGCTCACCAGATCGCGTTCTTCGAGCGCGTCGAGGCGCTGTCCACCCGTGACGGCGACGAGGTGCTGCCGATCGAATACAGCGACAACTACGTCACGGTGTTTCCGGGTGAGAGCGTGACCGTGCATGCCGCGCCGGTGAATCCGGATGTCCGGGGATCGGCGATCAACTGGGTGCGTGTCGCGGGGTACAACGGCGCCCCCGTCGTCGCCCCGGTGGACGGCGCATCGCGTTGACCGGCCCGGGTACGCAACGTGCACGGCTGATCTAGGCTCAAGCACATGCCGGACCAAGACATCGCCGCCGCCCGCCGCGAGATCACCGATGCCCTGCTCACCGCGCTCGATCGGCGCCACGAGGTGCTCGACACCATCGTGGAAGCCGAGGATCGGGCCGACGCGGTGGCCGGCGTCGCCAATCTGCTCGGCACCTCGACCCCGTGCGCCGAGGCCGTGATCGGGCTGTCGTTCGAGCAGCTGACCAAGCAGTCCCGCCGGGCCATTGCCGCCGAACTCGACGACCTCAACAGCCAGCTGACGTTCACCGCGTCGGAACGCCCGGCCAGCGTGGGCGACAGCCTGACGCTGCGGCCGTTCTCCGGCGCAACCGACCGCGACATCTTCGCCGCCCGCACCGATGACGTGGCCGCCGCCGGCGACGGCTCCGGCGCTCCTGCCGGTGACCTGGACGACGAGATCCGTGCGGCACTGGCGCGGGTCGACGCCGAAGAAGCGGCCTGGTTCGTGGCCCTCGAGGGCACCGACAAGGTCGGCATGGTCTTTGGTGAGCTGACCGGCGGTGAGGTCAACGTCCGCATCTGGATTCACCCGCAGTACCGCAAGCTCGGCTATGGCACGGCCGCGCTGCGCCGGTCCCGCAGCGAGATGGCCGCGTACTTCCCGGCCGTGCCGATGGTGGTTCGGGCGCCGGGCGCCACGCCCCGCTGACTCCGGCTGACACAGCACCGTGAGCTCCCGCGCCGGGATTGTCGTAACCGGTACCGAAGTTCTGACCGGCCGCGTGGCAGACGCCAACGGCCCGTATCTCGCCGACCGCCTGCTCGAACTCGGTGTCGAGCTGGCGCACATCACCATCTGCGGTGACCGCCCCGCCGACATCGACGCCGCGTTGCGATTTTTGGCCGCCGAAGGTGTCGACCTGGTGATCACCAGCGGCGGACTCGGGCCGACCGCCGACGACATGACCGTCGAGGTGGTGTCGCAGTTCTGCGGTCGCGAACTGGTCCTCGACACCGACCTCGAGAAGAAGATCGCCGACATCCTGCGCTCGTTGATGCAGCGGTTCCCCGGAGCCGACTTCGACGCGGTGATGGCGGCCAACCGCAAGCAGGCGCTGGTTCCGGCGGGTGCCACGATCATCGACCCGGTCGGCACCGCGCCCGGGCTGGTGGTGCCGGGCACAGCAGCGGGAGGCGGTTCGCCGACCCCGACGGACCCCGATGCGCGGGCTCGTCCGCTCCGGGCTACGCCCTCACTCCCGACCCCGACGGTGCTGGTGCTGCCCGGCCCCCCGCGCGAACTTCAGCCCATGTGGCGCACCGCCGTTGGCCTGCCGGCTCTACAGGCGGCGATCGCGGGGCGCACGGTCTACCGCCAGGACACCATCCGGATGTTCGGTTTGCCCGAGTCCGGGTTGGCCGAGACGCTGCGCACCGCCGAGCACGACGTCGCCGGCTTCGATCTACTGGAGATCACCACCTGCCTGCGGCGCGGCGAACTGGAGATCGTCACCCGTTACCAATCCGAGGACCCCGTGGCGGTGGCGGCCTACGCCGGTGTGGTCGATGCGCTGCGCACAGCTCATCCGCACGAGATCTACTCGCTGGACGGCACGACGGTCGACGATCAGGTGGCCGGACTGCTGGCCGGGCGGCGTATCGCGACCGCGGAGTCGTGCACCGCGGGCCTCGTGGCGGCCCGGCTGACCGATCGTCCGGGCTCATCTGAGTACGTCATGGGCGGGGCAGTGGTGTATTCAAACGAGGCGAAAACCGAACTGCTGCATGTCGATCCGGCGCTCATCGCGGAGCACGGCGCAGTCTCCGAACCGGTCGCAAAAGCGATGGCCGCGGGCGCACTGCGCCGCTTCGGCGCCGATACCGCGGTGGCGATCACCGGAATCGCGGGACCCGGCGGCGGCTCGGCCGAAAAGCCCGTCGGCACCGTGTGTTTCACCGTAGCGCTCGCCGATGGCTCCGCACTGACCCACACAGCGCTGCTGCCGGGCGGACGAGCCGACATCCGGGACCGTTCGACCACCGTTGCGATGCACCTGCTGCGGCGCCTACTCAGCTGACGCGCCGCAGTTCAGCTGACCGAGTTTTGCTGCCGGTCAAGCGATTTCGGCGACAAATACGCCGGCGCGCTTGTTGACCGCCTGCGCGGCCCGGGGCAGGCCAGCGGTGTCGCCGCCCTTTTCGATCACCCGCGGATTAACCAGGCGAACATCCCTGCTGCCGAGGTGGATGTCGGCCTCACCCGCGGCCAGCACGTTGCGAACCCAGTTCGTCTTGCCATGCAATAGTCCGATCGCCACCAGGTTGCCCTTGCGCAGCGGCGACACCGGGGTCTCGTAGCGCTTGCCGGATTTACGTCCGGTGTGCCGGATCACCGCGACGGTGGGCAGATGCCGTGCGATCGGCGTCATCGCGGGGTTGATGTACTTGATCTGCAGGCGTTCCAGCCACGGCGGAAACACCATCGGGAAACCCGGTACATCATTGGGATGGTCGGCCATTGCGGTTACTTTCCTTCCTCGCGGTCCCACACCTCGAGCAGGGTGCGCAGAATCTCCTCGGCGCAACCCAGCCCGGCCAGATGACTCTCTCCATGAATTGTGTACAGGTGCGCGTCGGGCAGCGCGGCCACCATGTGCTGACCATGGCTGAACGGGATGATGTGGTCGCGGTCGCCGTGCCACCAGTGCACCGGCACCTTCACTTCGTCGAGCCGGAATCCCCACGGGCGGGAGAACGCGACGATGTCGTAGATCGGCGCCGAGAGCTGTTTGCGGCCACCGTTGAGGAGGTCGTCGAGGAACATCGCCTTGAACTCCGGACGGCCCAGCAGCCGGCGGTCGCCTTCGGGGGAGACGCGGGCGTAGATCTCCAGCGCGGTGTCCGCCACCGGAGCGATGAACTTGATCACCGACGCAGCGGCTATGCGCACCGGGTAGCCGGCGACTTCCAGCACCGGCGCGACGGCCGAACCCAGCGACATCAGGCCACCACGGATGGAATCCGGCCCGACGGCGGGCGCCACACCACCGAGCACGCCGGCCACGACGATCCGGTCCGGCATCGCGGCGCTGGCGGCCAGGGTGTACGGGCCGCCACCGGAAAGCCCGACCACGGCCATCCGGCCGATGCCCAGGCCGTCGGCAATGGCCTCCAGATCGGCGGCGAACTCAGCGACCGAGGCGTACTGATAGGGGGTCGAGGAGCCGATCCCGGGACGGTCGAGACCCACGAGCCGGATGTGGTTCGTTTCGGCGAAAAGGCGCGCCTCCGCCGGGATCTGCCGGCGCGCGCCCGGGGTGCCGTGCAGCCAGAACATCGGACGCCCGCGCGGATCACCGAATTCGGCAAAGCCGATCTGACGATTGTTGCCGACGGCGATGTTGCCCTCGACTTTGGGACGTTCGATGCTGTGCCGCATAAAGCGGAGTGTGTCACGTGACGGCGCCCGAAACCTAAACTACGTTCGCATATTTCGCGTCGGACGGCGCGAACACACCGTCAGGCCGTGACCACCACGGTCAGCGCCGAGCCGTCGCGTTCGACACGCATGCCCGCCCGCCGGGCCACCGCAGCCAGCGCCCCGGCATCGCCGGGTTCCGATCGGCTCGACACCAGTGCGCGAGCCAGCCGGCCCTTGTGCGCCTTGTTGAAGTGGCTGACGACGGTGCGACGCCCGTCGGGATGCTCGGTCAGCACATCGACGTCGATTGCGCCGGGCACGCGGCCCAGCGCCGCATACGAGCCCGAACGCATGTCGACCACGAGTTCCTCGGTTGCGACCTTGGCCAGCACCGGTTCCAGGAACGGCCGCCACCGTGCGGCCAGCGTCTGACCGCCGGGCAGTTTGGAGGTCGCCGAGAGCCGATAGGCCGGAATCGGGTCATCGGCGAGCAGCAGTCCGAACAGTGCCGAGCCGACCGCCAGCCGGGCGCGGGCCCGGTGTGCGGTGGCACCTTTGAGCGACCCGATGTCGAGGGCGTCGTAGAGCACACCGGTGTAGCGGTCGATTGCCGGCATTGTCGGCGCCGCGAGCACGGCTGCGTTGCGGTCGATCTCGGCGTCCTGTTTCTCGGAAAGGCCCAGCGCGCGGCGGCTGGCGGGCCGGTCGGCGGCCAGCGTCACCAGTTCGTCGATCAGGTCCTCGCGCAGCGGGGTGAGCTCGGGAAAGCCCAGCGTGTCCAGTTCCAAGGGCGGGCCGTCACCACCGGTGCGTTTGGTCTCCGACGGCGGCAGCAGCACGATCACGCTCCAGACCGTAGCGGTCCGGCCGGGAGCTGATGCACGGACACCGCGTAGTCCCCGCCGGTATACGGTGCGCGGCCCCAGGTGGCCCAGCGATCCACCGGGGTCAGACCCGCCGCAGCGGCCAGCCGGTCGTATTCACTCAGCGACAGCTGGTCGGGACGTAACTGGAAACCGGCGACCAGCAGACCACCCGGCACAAGGCGGGCGGCGACCTGATCGAGGACTCGGCCCTCGGTGCCCGGGGTCACGAAGATCATCACGTTGCCGGCCAGCACCACCAGATCGAACGGCTCGTAGACCACGGCGTCCAGATGGGCCAAATCGCCTTCAGCCCAAGTTAATTCGGGCGCCTTGGCGCGAGCGGCGGCAAGCATGCCGACATCGGCATCCACACCGGTCACGGCATAGCCCCGGCGCGCCAGCTCGATCGCCACCCGGCCCGTTCCGCATCCGCCGTCGAGCACCCGGTCGCCGCCGGCACGCGCAAGCAGCGCATCCACCAGATCGGCTTCGCCGTGGACGTTCTCGCCCTGGGCGGCCAGGGCACGCCAGCGGGCGTCGTAGTCGTCACCGCGCGGGGCGTCGGTGCCATGCCAGCGGGTGTTCATCGCCAGTCCTTTCAGCCGTAGGCGAGCAGCAGCGGTACCCGCTGCTCGGCGGAGGTCAGGGAGCCGTGCTGGCCGATCAGCGCGGACTCGAGTGGTTCTGCGCGCGGTCGCACCAACACCGCTGACCCGCGTGCGGCGGCCACCACGTCGCCGATGCGGGGCCGCACCGCGTCCGCGACGGTGTCGCCGAACCAGCCCGCCGCGATCGCTTCGTCGCGGCCGGCGACCCAGGCCCGGTCCCCGAGCACGGACCGCCAGGCCGCCTGCACGTCGTCGACGGCGCCGGGGGTCGCGTACACGTGCCGCGCCCGCGCCTCGCCACCGACGGCCGCGACGCCTTCGCCCAGCGCCGGGTCGGCCTCGACGTCGACGGTGTCGCCGGGACCAACCTCGACCATGCCGTGATCGGCGACAACGGCCAGCACCGAACCGGGCGGCAGGCCCTCGACGATCGACTCGACCAGACGGTCGACCTGGCGCAGCTGCATGCGCCACGGCATCGAGCCGGGACCGTGCAGGTGGCCCAGCAGGTCGAGTTCGCCGTGGTAGCCGTAGCAGAATCCGCCGCCGGACAGGGCCGCGCGGACGTTGGCGGCCAAATCGCCCAGGCCCAGCACACCGACATAGCGACCACCCCGCAGCACCGCGCGGGTCAGACCGGAGTCGGCGAACTCCGCGCCGGACACCACGGCCACCGCGATCCCCGCCGCGGTGGCGCGCTCCAGAGCCGTCGGCATCGGCTGGACTTCCTCGGGGACCAGGGTGCCGCGCAGGTCGGCGCCGGAGGTTTGCCCCCGCCAGCGCAGCACATTGACCACTTCACCCGGTTCACCGAGGCGGCACGTCATACCCACCATGCCGTGGGCCCCGGACCGGCATCCGGTGCCGACGGCGGCCAGACCGGCCACTGTCGTCGACGGGAAGCCGACCTGCAGAGTCCGCCCGCGCATCCCGGCCAGCACCGGCGCGTCGGCCGCATGCGCGTCAAGCAGCTCGGCGCCCAGCCCGTCGATCAACAGCAGAGCGGTCGCCGGCGCCTGTCGACGCAGGCCCAGCCGATCGCCGGCACCGGCGAACTCGGGCACGCCAAGACAGGCCAGCAGCGCCGGGGTGACGTCGGCCAGGTAGGGGAGTGCGGGGTCGGGAACGGGCAGGTCCACGGCGCCTCAGAACTGCGGCAGGCGCACCACTTGGACGAAGAATTCGTCGATCTGACGCACCGCGCTCATGAACTGGTCGAGGTCGACCGGTTTGGTCACGTAGGCGTTGGCGTGCAGCTTGTAGCTGCGCAGAATGTCCTCTTCGGCCGACGAGGTGGTGAGCACCACGACCGGGATGTGGCACAGGTCTGGATCGGACTTGATCTGCTCCAGCAGCTGCCGGCCGTCGTATTTGGGCAAGTTGAGATCCAGCAACACCAGATCAGGGCGCGGAGCGTCCTGATAGGCGCCGCGGCGGTAGAGGAAGTCCAGCCCCTCTTCGCCGTCGCGGGCGACGTGCAGCGTGTTGTTGATCTTGTTGTGCTCGAACGCCTCGCGGGTGATCAGTTCGTCACCGGGATCGTCCTCGACCAGCAGCACGTCGATCGCGCGACTGGTGGATCTCATAGGGTCATCCTTTCTCGACGGCTTCGCCGTCGTCCTGCCCGACCGCTGTCTGCGACGCTGCTAATTCCGAAACCGGCAGCGTGAAACAGACCCGAGTTCCGTCGTGGTAGGCCGTGTCGATCCAGATGCCGCCCCCGTGATATTCGACGATCTTCTTACAGAGCGCCAACCCGATGCCGGTACCCGCATATGCCTCGCGGCCGTGCAGCCGCTGGAATATCACGAACACCTTGTCGACGAACTCGTCGGCGATACCGATCCCGTTGTCTTCGACACGAAACGTCCACTCGGGCTCGTCAAAGCCACTGTGTTCACAGCCGATCGAGAT
Source organism: Mycobacterium sp. (assembly GCA_036273805.1). GTDB lineage: Bacteria > Actinomycetota > Actinomycetes > Mycobacteriales > Mycobacteriaceae > Mycobacterium. The sequence goes on along the minus strand of DASUGW010000070.1, from coordinate 22,548 downwards.
GCGCGGCGCCACATCGTCACGCCGGAACTTCACCGCGTTGCCGATCAGGTTCTGCCACAGCATAGTCAGCAGCATCGGGTCGCCGAGCACATGCGGTAGCGGCTGCGCGGGCCGGATGATCTGCGCACCGGCGTCCTCTACAGCAGCGGAGATGTTCTCCAGCGCGGCGTCCAGGACGGCATCCAAATCCACGTCGGCTTCGGTGGCGTTCAACCGGCCCACTCGGGAGAATGTGAGCAGGTCGTTGATCAGCACCTGCATCCGTTTGGCGCCGTCGACGGCGAAGCCGATGTACTCCACGCCGCGTTCGTCGAGTTTGTCGCCGTAGCGTTTCTCCAGCAGTTGGCAGAACGAAGCGACCTTGCGTAACGGTTCCTGTAGATCGTGCGACGCGACATAGGCGAACTGTTCTAGTTCGGCGTTGGAACGTCGCAGCTCGACAGCCTGTTCGTCGAGTACGGAGGCCTGTTCGGACAGTAGCTCCCGGGCCTGCCGCATCGCCTCGAGCTCGTCGACCATCCGCTGCCGCATATCTTCTACATCGGCGGCCATAGCGCGAATGTCACTTGGGCCCCGTGGCACGATGCGCTGCGCGAAATCACCCTCGGTGATCCTGCGGCAGGCATCGGCCAACGCCTCCAGCGGCCGGGTCACCGCGTTGCGGATCAACACGCCCATCAGCGCCGCGGTCGCCAGAATCACCAGCAGCAGCGCCACCAGGACCCCGTTACGCCAGCGCTGGGCCTGTTCAAGGCGCTGCAGCGCATCCGTGCGGGCGTTATCGAAGTGCGCATTCTGGCTCTGGGCGAGGGTCCGGATCTGGTCGAAGGCAGCTTTTCCGCGGTCGGTGGCGCTCGCGCTCGCCAATGACGGCTTGCCCGGGGTCACCGCCGCGATTTGCGGCTCGGCGTAATCGGCCCTCCACTGCGCGGCTGCGGCTTCGATGTTCTCCAGGTCGCGCAACAGTTCGACACGGGTTCCGGCGCTATCCCGGATAGCCTGGGCCGCGGCCCGCTCGGTTCGCTGACCATCGAAATACGGCTCCAGAAAGGAGCGGTCGGCGGTGATCACATACCCGCGGACGGCGGTTTCCTGGTCACGCAGCCCCGCCTGCAGCTGATAGGCGACCGTGCGGGACGGCTGGATGAATTGGCTGAGCTCCCGCGACAGGCTGTCGGTTCGATGCAGCAGCAGCGCCACCGCCAGGCCACCGGCGACCACCATCACGCCCATCACCGCAAGAACCACGATCACCCAGCCCTCCACCGTGAACCACCGGGAACGGTCGCGGGCGACCGGGGTCACCGCGGGGTCCGCTCGACCCGCACCACGGCGATGTCGTCGGTGATCCCGCCATACGCTTGCGCGCCGGACTCCACCTTGTCGATCAATGCGTCCACGAACTGCGCTCCTGGCAGGTGCGCGAGGGAGCGCGCCAACTCCAGCAGCCCTTCTTCCCCGAGGCGTTCATTGCCACGCCCGGAGTGGGCCTCGAACAAACCGTCGGTCAGCAGCACCAGCCCGGCACCGGACGGGAATTCGACCTTGTCGGCGGGCCAGTCACCTTCGAATAGGCCCAGCGCCGGCGCGCCGGGCGGTTGCACCCAGTCGACTGTTCCGTCGTGGTGCAGCAGCATGCCGGGGTGGCCGGCGCGCACCGCGGTGATCAGTAGGTCTTCGGGCGGAATGGCCAGACTGATCACCGTCGCGAAGATGCCGCTCCCGGCCCGTTCGGCGCGCAAGATCCGGTTGAGCTCGCGCATCCGGTCGGTGCCGCGCAGACCTGCGAACGTGAGCGCTCGCCAGGCGATACGCAGCGCCACACCGAGGGCGGCCTCGTCGGGGCCGTGACCGGCGACGTCGCCGATCAGCACGTGCACCGTGCGGTCCGGGGTTTGCACGAAGTCGTAGAAATCACCGCCGAGCAGCGCGTTCTCCCGACTGGGGTGATACCGCGCCACAATTTCAACGCCCGGATCGTCCAGCAGCAGCGGGGAGGGCAGCAGGCCACGTTCCAGCCGTGCATTCTCCCGCGCCCGCAACTGGCTGGCGTGCAGATCGACCGCCGTCGCTTCGGCCCGCTTGCGCTCGATCGCATACAGGATGGCGCGATGCAGCATCTCCGGTTCGACGCGCCCTTTGACCAAATAGTCCTGCGCACCGGAGGCCACCGCCGCAACGGCGAACTGTTCACCGGCCAGCCCGGTGAGGACGACGACCGGCAATCGGTGGTCGATCTCGGAGATCCGGTGCAGCGCCTCCAGGCCAGTCGCATCCGGCAGGTTCATATCCAGCAGCACGCAATCCGGCCGAGACCTGCTCAAATCGCGTTCGGCATCGGCGATCGACGATGCCCAGGCGACCGTCATTTCGACCCCGGTGTCGGCGATCAATTCCTCGACGAGCACTGCGTCACCGCGGTCGTCCTCGATGAGTAATACCGATAGCGGCTGCGAACGTCGCGCGCCTACGATCTGTGAGCCGGGGACAGGAAGCGGCTCAGGCGGGATGGTGACGATGCCTGCAGACAATACCGGCCGGTCCGCCGCCGTGGTTCGACTCAGGCAGTCCTGGTCAGCAGCGGAAGCAGCATGGTGCGGCGGCGGGTGGTGACCTCGCCGAAGTATTCCAGCGCATCGGGAACCGAATCCGCGACCGGCACCTCACTGGCCAGTCCGGTGCAGTCCAGGAAGACCTCGACGGCCTCGCTGTCGACCACGGCCCATTCGACGCCGGCGCGGTCGCAGTCGGCCGCGACCGTCGTCAGCAGCGTCGCTGCCTGGGCCGTGATCGACTCGATTCCGCTCAGGTCGAGCACAAAGGGCTTGTCGTCGAGGATGAAGCGGCGGGCGAAGGCGGTGATCCGCTCGACATTCGCCGGGCCGATCGTTCCGCTCACGGTCACCACGGTCGCCAGTTGCCGGGAGAGGGCGCGAATCTGCGCGCTGCCGCATTCGATGACCGGATTGCCATACCGGATAACTGTCGAAGCATTCACGTCGCTCATGAAGCGCCCCAATTCCGTGTGAGTGTCCTGACCTCGCCCTTGCCAAGACGGTAAGTGGCAAATCTAAGGCCCGCGGCAGCAACGTCTAATACATTTGTGAGAAAGCGGTTTTCGCCGTACCCACCAGCAGTGGGCAACATTTTGGCGGTAGCCACGGCAACGTGCGAGCGGGACGGCGAATCACCTTGGAGCGCACCGTTTTCACTCCGCGCGCGTGCGGCGGCGGGCCTTTTCCTTGATTTCGGCTGTCAGCGCGTCGGCTTCCAGGACGGCGGGCAACAATTGCGGGGCGGTGGTGAGCGCCCGGAAGACCATGCCGACGCTCACGCAATGCTCAGGTCGATGCAGCACATCGATCTGGTCGCCGGCGGACACCGTTCCCGGCGCGATCACCCGCAGATATGCGCCCGGCACCGCCGCCAACGTGAAGGTCTTGACCCAACCGCGGATCGCCAGCCATTCGGCGAACGTTCGGCAGGGGATACGCGGCGACGACACCTCCAGTCGCAGGCCACCCGTGCCGACGGCCCACCGTTCGCCGATGCGCGCATTGGTGACGTCAATGCCGGACGTGGTGAGGTTCTCGCCGAACACGCCGTTGCCGATTTCGCGGCCCAGCCTCGTCTCCCAGGCGTCGAGGTCTTCCCGGGCATACGCGTAAACCGCCTGGTCATCGCCGCCGTGCACCGCAGGGTTGCCGATCGTGTCGCCGACGAGCCCGCTGCCGAGGCCACCCTGCATCGGCCCGGGTGCGCGCACCGCGACCGGTTCGGTGGTCGGCCGTTTGTCGATTCCGGTCTGCGCGGTACCCCCACCCGCGGTCGGGTCGGGGTTACGGCGCGGCTGGGCCACATTCACCGTCAACACACGCCCAGCTCCGCTCATGGGTAGAGCGTAAATGCGGACCCGCCCGGCGGCAGCGTCCAGCAACCACACAGCGTTTCGGTTCAGCGCGGGCACCGGCGCCGCTGTTAGGCTGCCGTTGCCGGTTGTCTGGTCGTCGGGGAGACGGACCACCCGGTGTGAGCGCGGCCCGGCTGGGCGGTGGTTTGGCCTGGCTCGGCCGGTACGGCAGTAGGCATGCAGGTAAGCGGTGATTTCGGGTAGTCGAGGAAGTGGTGTGCGCAGCGGAGAGATCAAGGCCCTGACCGGGCTCCGCATCGTCGCCGCACTGTGGGTCGTGCTGTTCCACTTCCGCCCCCTGCTGCACGATGCGGCACCGGGATTCGCCAGCGCGCTGTCACCGGTACTGAACTGCGGCGCCCAGGGTGTGGACCTCTTCTTCATCCTCAGCGGGTTCGTGCTGACCTGGAACTACCTCGACACCATGGGTGCCACGTGGTCGGGGCGCACCACGCTGCGGTTCCTGTGGCTGCGCCTGGCCCGGGTCTGGCCCGTCTACCTGGTGACGCTGCACCTGGCACTGCTGTGGGTGATCTTCACCTTCTACATAGGTCATGTGCCGACGCAGGACGTCGCACCGTTCAACGCCGTCAGCTACGTCCGTCAGCTGGCGCTGGTGCAGCTGTGGTTCCAGCCCTTCTTCGACGGCTCGAGCTGGGACGGCCCCGCGTGGTCGATCAGTGCGGAATGGCTGGCGTACCTGCTGTTCGGCGCCATCGTGCTGGTCGTCTTCCGGATGGCGCACATCACCCGGGCGCGCAGCCTGCTGCTGCTTGCCTTCATCATCTCGACTCCGCCGGTGTTACTGCTGCTGACCAGCGGCCACTTCTACACCCCGTGGAGCTGGTTGCCCCGCATCCTGATGCAGTTCCTGGCCGGCGCGCTGGCCTGCGCCGCCGTCCGCAAGCTGCGGCCCGCGCATGGCGCCCAGCTGGCCGCCGGGGTGGTGTCCATCGCTCTGGTGGCCGCGATGGTCGCGCTGATCTACGTGTTCGACGCGCACCCGCTGCCCGGCGTCATCGACAGCGGCGGGGTGGCAGACCTGTTCTTCATGCCGTTGGTGGTAGCGCTGTCGATCGGTGTCGGCACGCTGCCCTCGCTGCTGGCCACCCGGGTGATGGTGTTCGGCGGCCAAATCTCCTTCTGCCTGTACATGATTCACGAGCTGGTGCACACCGCGTGGTTGTGGGCGGCCCAGCAGTTCGAGGTGACCCTGAGCGGCGGCACCGGAAAGCTGATCGTGGCGGGACTGTTCGCAGTCAGCCTCGTCGGGTCGGTGGTGCTGTATCACGCCGTCGAAGAACCGGCCCGCAAGTGGATGCGCCGGATGCTCGACCACCAGGTGCCCAAGGATTCCGAGATAGCCGACGACGGGCCCAGTCCCGAAGACCCGATAGCCGGCCCAGACCCCATCGCTGGGGCGGGCGAGGCTCCGACGTCCACAACAGCCGAGCGCCGGGAACTGGTACCTGCACAGTGAAATTTCTACGTCCTCTCGCCTTGGGCGGGATCCTCCTCTTCGCTGCCGTGGTGACGGTGGTTTTCGGTCCGCCGACAGCCTCGGGCACGCCGCTGACGCGTGTCGCCGTGGTCGGTGACTCCTACACGACTGGCACCAACATGGGCGGTCAGGGACCGAACAGCTGGGCGTCGCTGGCCTGGCAATTGCTGAGCGCCCAGGGGGTGCACGTCAGCGCCGACGTCGCCGCCGAGGGCGGCGCGGGCTACGGCGTTGCCGGCAACCACGGCAGCGTGTTCGGGGATCTCACCGCGCGCGCCGTGCGCCCCGACGATGCGCTGGTGGTGTTCTTCGGCTCGCGCAACGACCAGCCGGTAGACCCGCAGACGCTGCAATCCGAGGTGCACGACGCGTTCGCGCTGGCCCGCCGCACCGCACCGGCTGCCCGGATGTTGGTCATTGGACCGCCGTGGCCCACACCCGCGGTACCCGCCGACATCCTTGACATCCGCGACATCCTGGCGGCCGAGGCGCACACGGTCGGAGCGACGTTCTTCGACCCGCTGGCCGCCCGGTGGTTCTTCGACACCCCGTCGCTGATTGGCAGCGACGGCGTCCATCCCACCGACGCCGGCCATGTCTACCTGGCGGACCGGATCGTCCCGCTGATCGCAGCCCAACTCACCGGCCGCGGGACGGCGACAGCCTGATTACGGCAGCAAGGTCGCGGTGTACGCGCGCCAGCCGCCATACGCGGTGATCTCACGCTGCCCCTGGACCAGGGACGGTTCACCGATGACGCCGAGCACCACCGACCCGTCGGCGAGGGTGACCTTTCCGACCGAAAGCCCCGGCGGCTCGGCCAGCAGCACCGACGCGATCCCGGCCCGTGGGACGCTCCACACCTCCACGGCAACCGCCACTCCGGATCCGTCGGTCTGCCTGATCATCGCCGGGTGCACGTCGTCGATGCTCCATAGCCGATAGCACGGCGCCGTGGTGGTCTCGTGCACGAACGTGGCACCGACGTCGAGCAGGTTGGGATTGAGTACGAGGCCGCGCATCAGCGTGCCGTTGACGGCGAGTTGCACCGCGTCGCTCTGGGATGAGGCTGCTACCACGGTCTGAGACCCTACGGCGGCGCCGCCCGGATTTCTCGGCACGTTTGCGCCCGTGGTGATCCGGGGTACAAGCCGGGCCTACCGATAGTGAGGTTCTGATGACAGTGAAGTCGAAGGCTGCAGTCGTTCTGTTCAGCGGCGCGGCCGCGCTGGCGCTGACCGTCGGCTGCAGCAGCAACAACAACGAATCGCCCACGACCACGACCACCACAACGACAACAACCACCACCACCGAGAGCCCGGCCGTCGAGTCGCCGATGCCCACCGACACCGGCACCGAGACGGCACCGATGGGCCCGACGGGCGGCGGCGGACCCGAAGGTGGGGGCGGCGCCATTCCGGGCGGCCCGACCGGCGGCGGCGGACCCGGCGGCGGCAGCGGCAACATTCCCGGTGTCGGCGGCGGCGGTGGCGGTCCCGGCGGTGGGTCGGGCTGCGTCAACGGCATGGGCTGCGTGGACGTCCACCCGTAGCAACCGGTGCCACCTGGTGCCGTCGAAATTACGTGGAGGGTCGTGGATTGTCGGCTGATCACCGCCCTGCACGTAATCTCGGCATGCACCACGGGTTAGCGTCTTCGTCTTGTGAGGACGCTGATCGAGGTCGACGGTGCACCGGTGTTCGCGATCGCAGTGCATGACGGCACCGGCCGGGCTGCGGTGCACGAAGGTGTGCTCATCGAGGGTGCGCAGGGCTGGGGCGAGTTCAGCCCGCCCGCATCCGCCGATGTCGCCGAAGTGGCCAATTGGTTCACCGCCGCGACGGAAGCCGGCACCATCGGCTGGCCGGACGCCGTGCGGGGCCGAGTGCCCGTGGCGGTCACCGTCGGAGCGGTGGACCCTCAGGAGGCCTACGACATCGTGGCTGCGTCCGGATGCCGGACAGCCGAGGTGAGCGTCGGCGAGGGTCCACAGGCTGCCGACATCGAGCGACTCGCAGCCGTCCGGTCCGCATTGGGGCCATCCGGCGCGTTGCGCTGTGACGCCGGGCAGCGCTGGGACCCCGACACCGCCATCGCAGCTATCCCCGCGCTCGCGACTGCGGCGGGTGGCCTGCAGTATGTCGCCGCACCCTCCCGGACGCTCGACGAAACCGTGATGGTACGTGCCGCCGTCGATGTCCCCGTCGCCGTCGAGGCGGCCCTGCTCGCTGACCGGTCCCGCGCCGAGCCAGCCGCGATCGCAACGGCGGCCGACGTGGTGGTGCTGCGCTGCGCACCGCTGGGCGGGGTGCGCCGGGCGCTGCGGTTCGCCGAACGCACCGGACTGCCGTGTGTGGTGTCCTCGGCGGGGGAGACCAGCATCGGCCTGTCCGCCGGGATCGCGCTCGCGGGCGCACTGCCCGAGTTACCGTTCGCCTGTGCCCTGGGCACCGCGACGCAGTTGGTCGACGACGTGGTGTCCGAGGCGCGGTCGCTGATCCCCGTGGACGGTTACCTGCCGGTGGCGCCGATGCCACCGCGCCCTGACCCTGCACGGTTGCAGCGGTGCCGGATCACCGATTCGGCCCGGGAGGCGTGGTGGCGCGATCGCCTGCACGCCGCGGTCGCGGGGTAACGGCACAGAAGCGGAAGGGGCGGCAAATGCGCGCGGTGCGAGCGGTCGACGGGGCGGCAACAGTGGTCGACGTCGACGAACCGGCGGGGGACTGGCCGGTATTGCAGGTCAGTTCGGTCAGCATCTGCGGCAGCGACTTCACGCTGCTGAACCTTGGACTGGGATTCACGCTGGGCCACGAGATCGCGGGCACCGTCGACGGGGTGCCGTACTGCGTGGAGCCGACGGTGTTCTGCGGTGAGTGCGACCAGTGCCGGGTGGGCGCCACCGCCCGATGCCGGGGCACCGGGCCGCACGGTCTGATCGGCGTCGCCTTCGACGGCGGCCTTGCCGACCGCATCGCGGTACCGCCCACCAGTCTCGTGCCGGTGCCGGCGGGCCTGCCGATGGCCGATGCGTCGCTGGTCGAACCGATGGCCGTGTGCTGGCACGCATTGCGCCAGGCATCCGCCGTCGCCGGGGAGCGAGTGCTGGTCGTCGGGGGCGGCAGTGTGGGCCTATTGGCGGTCGCGGCGGCCCGTGCCATGGGCCTGTCGGTCGATCTGCAGGCGCGTCACCCACATCAGATCGCGGCCGGCGAACGGCTGGGCGCGGGGCAGCCCTCGGGCAAGTACGACATCACTGTGGAAGCCGTCGGTAGCAACGCGGCGTTGGCCGCCTGCGTGGAACACGCCGCGCCCGGCGGACGGATCGCGGTCGTCGGCGTCAACTACGGCGACGTCACGCTGGCCGGGTTGCCCTTCCTGATGAACGAACTGTCGGTGTTCGCCAGCTTCTGTTACGGGCGCCCGCATGGCGCGCACGAGTTCGCGGAGGCCGCGGAGGCTCTTGCGGCAGATCCCGAGATCGCGGCAACCGTTGTGACACACCGTTTTCCACTTGCCGATGCCACAGAGGCATTCCGGGTCGCGGCAGACCGGGCCGGGGGAGCAATCAAGGTGGTGCTGCAACCGTAGGATCGCCGTAGTGCCCGGTCGGGGATGACCACGAGTGAGGAATCACCATCAACGCCATCAGCAGCACCGCGAATGCCGCTCGGAACGGGGCGGGTTCAACGACACCCGGCGGGCCATGCCGCGCCGCCGTCGCCCTACTGTTCGGCGTCGTGGCGGCGGCGGTCAGCACGGCGTTGGCCACGCCCCTGGCGCCCGCGATCGCGATGGCGGACCCGTGTCCTGATGTGCAGGTGGTCTTCGCTCGCGGCACCAACGAACCCGCGGGCACCGGTGGGCTGGGCCAGACGTTCGTCAACGATCTGCGATCCCGAATCGGCGAACGCCCCCTTGCCGTACACGCGGTCGACTACCCGGCCAGCATGGACTTCCCGGCGGGCGCGCAGGGCATCGCCGACGTGGACACCGAGGTGCGCACGCTGGCCGGCACCTGTCCGAACGCCCGGATCGTGCTGGGTGGCTATTCGCAGGGCGCCGCGGTGATCGGGTACTCGCTGACCGATCAACTGCCGCCCAACGGCGCGATCCCGCAGAACCTGGTCGGGCCGCTGCCCAAGAACGTCGCCGACCGCATCGCCGCGGTCGCGTTCTTCGGCAAGCCCTCGAACGAATTTCTGGGTTCCCTGGGACTGCCGCCCATCACCATCGACAGCCGGTTCGCCGACAAGACCATCGACCAGTGCGAACCCGGCGACTTCATCTGCTCGGGCGGCGGCAACCCGATAGCGCACAGCCTCTACGTCGTAACCGGAATGGTGGATCAGGCGGCGGACTTCGCCGCGTCGCGACTGTAAGCGCGAGGGCGTTTCCTAGACTTACACATCGTGGGAATTTTGTATGGCTTCGCGCCGTGGATCGTCTACTGGGTTCTGGTCGGCAACGTCCCGTTCACGACCGCTGTCCTGATCGCGCTGGCGATCGCGATCGCGATGTTCGCACTGGGGTGGCGCACCAACGCGCCGGGCCGGACGCTACAGGTCGGGGCGGTGCTCACCTTCGTCGTCCTGACCGTGCTGACCTTCACGCTCAGCCAGGCGTTCATGGAGCGCTGGATTCAACCACTGAGCAACGCCGGCATCTTTGCAGTGGCGCTGGCCGGAGTACTGGCCGGGAAACCGTTCGTGCGCGAGTTCGCCGAGGCCGGTCAGCCACCGGAAGTCGTCGAAAGCGATCTGTTCGCACAGATCACCACGCGGCTCACGTGGATCTGGGTGGCCGTGTTCGCAGGCATGACGGTGTCCTCGGCCATCCCGCCGATACTGCAGGGCGACGCGACCATACTCGACACCAAGACTCCGCTGTCGTTCGTGTTCTATTGGGTAATTCCTTTCTCCCTCTTGGGAATTGGCGCGCTGGCGTCGCGCATTCTGCCCGACCGGATGTCATTGTCACCCGATACCGTGCGCAAGACCACGTTCGTCGCCTACAGCGAGGCGACCATCGACGAGTTGTACTACTTGGCACGTGAGCATGCGACTCGGGAAGTGGGCGGCGGCCAGGAGGCGTACGACATCAAGGTGGGCGGCGCCGGCGTGCCACTGGTCGGCGACGAGTCACGGTTGTCGTGGCCCTCGACGTACAAAGTGCGGGAGCGCAAGAAGTAACTCCGCAAACCGGTCCCTCTATCACAAAAACGCCCGAATACCCCCGCCCGGTAACCGTTCGGTCACGGTATGGCGACGCATCGGCGTTGTGGCACTGCGCAATTGGCACGGTGCCGGACCCGCTTGGTAAAAGTGGATGTCAGCGGATCGCACCGTAGGAGAAGGACCCACACGCATGAAACGCATCGTCATCACCGCAATCAGTCTCGTCCTGATGCTGGCGGCGGCGCCCGCGATTGCGATCGCCGACCCGGCCGCCCGGCCACCGGGTAACCAGAAGTTCGTCGATGCCGTTATCGCACGCGCTCTTTCGCAGCGCGGTGTGCCGTTCGCCTATGGCGGCGGCAACGCCAACGGCCCGTCCCTCGGACACCCCGCGACACCCGCCGCGCCCGCCACCGCTCAGATCGAGCAGCAGTCGGCCACCACGGCTCAACCGGGTCTACTCGCCGGGATCCTGCCGGCACCCGCGCCCGCGCCGGTGCCGGCACAGCCCGACGTCGTCGGATTCGATGCCTCGGGGCTGATGGTCTACGCATTCGCCGCAGCCGGGGTGAAGCTGCCCCGCACCTCCGGGCAGCAGTACAACGCGGGCATGAAGGTTCTTCCGGCACAGGCACTGCCGGGTGATCTCATCTTCTACGGCCCCGACGGCACTCAGAGTGTGGCGCTGTTCCTGGGCAACGGGCAGATGGTCGAGGTCGGCGACGCCGTCACCGTTTCCCCGGTGCGCACCAACGGGATGACGCCGTACCTGACCCGCATCATCGCCTGACGAACGGGCTTGGCAGACTGTGCCCATGGCACAGATAACCTTGCGTGGAAATGCGATCAACACCGTCGGTGAACTGCCCGCTGTCGGATCGCCGGCACCGGCTTTCACCCTGACGGGCACCGATCTGGGAACGGTCAGCAGCGAGCAGTTCCAGGGCAAGCCCTTCCTGTTGAACATCTTCCCGTCCATCGACACACCGGTGTGCGCCACCAGCGTCCGCACGTTCAACGAGCAGGCGGCTGCCGGCGCGGTCGTGCTGTGCGTGTCCAACGATCTGCCGTTCGCCCAGAAGCGGTTCTGCGGCGCCGAGGACATCGAGAACGTCACCGCCGCGTCGGGGTTCCGGGATAGCTTCGGCAAGGACTACGGCATCACCATCACCGACGGTCCGATGGCCGGACTGCTCGGTCGTGCGGTCGTCGTGGTCGGCGCCGACGGCAACGTGGCTTACGCCGAGCTCGTGCCCGAGATCGCCCAGGAGCCCGACTACAGCGCAGCGCTGTCCGCGCTGGGCTGATTCCCGCCCGATCACAAACTTTGCCTGGGTCCGCAGTTCTGATCCGAATTTACTGCGGCTCAGGTAATTTCGGCCAGCATGGCCGATCGCACCAACCATCAAATCGTCCTGCGCCGACGCCCGACCGGCTTGGTCGGGCCCGGCGATGTCGAGATGGTCGGCACTCCCGCACCCCAGCCCGCCGATGGTGAGGCGCTGCTGCGCACCACCTACGTCGGAATCGATGCCGCCGCGCGGACTTGGCTGGACGACCAACCGGGCTACCTGCCGCCGGTAGGTATCGGAGAGGTCATCCGCGCGGCCGGCATCGGGGAGGTGGTCGAGTCGCGTTGCGCCGCGTTCGCGGTGGGCGACGTCGTCACCACGTTGACCGGCTTCCAGGAGTACTCGATCATCCGAGACGACTTGTTCAGCACGCCGGTCGCCGAGGGACTCGACCAACGCGCAGCGATGTCGGTGTACGGCCCGACCGGGGCGACGGCGTACTTCGGGATGGTCGGCGTGGGCAAGCCCCAGGCCGGGGAGACGGTCGTGGTATCAGCGGCGGCGGGCGCCACGGGATCGGTGGCCGGGCAGATCGCCAAGATCGCGGGCGCCCGGGTGGTGGGCATTGCCGGCGGTCCGGGGAAGTGCAGGCTCGTCGTCGACGAATTCGGGTTCGATGCGTGTATCGACTACCGGCTGCCTGGTCTGCCCGCTGCGCTCAAGGCGCACTGTCCACAGGGCGTCGATGTGTATTTCGACAATGTCGGCGGGCCCATCCTCGACGCGGTGCTGGGCCGGCTCGCTCCGAAGGCGCGCGTGGTGTTGTGCGGCGTCATCTCGAGCTACCTCACCGGCGAGCACCCCGGCCCGGCGAATTACGTGAATCTTCTGGCCAAGACCGCGACGATGCAGGGCTTCAACGCGCTCGATGAATGGGGCCGTTTTGACGAGGCCTACGCCGCTTTGCGGCGCTGGGAGACACAAGGCCTGCTGACGCACCGGGAGACGGTTCTCAATGGCCTGGAATCGTGCGTAGAGGGCCTCAATGGGCTGTTCACGGGGGCCAATATTGGAAAGATGCTGATTCGGGTATAGCTCATGAACCGAACCAGCACGCATTTGCCAGTGGCGATTTAACATATGCTCACGCCACTGGAGTGACATTGCTCACTAAAACTTGTGCAAGAATGTGATGCAAGTGCTTGCAGCCGAGCCGAGAGTTAAGCCTGGTCCGAGGAGAAGACGATGCGCCTACGTCACGCCGCCGGTGTCTGCGCACTATCGACCGGTCTGCTGGTATCGGGGACCATAACCGCAGGTGGAGGGGCACTAGCTTTCGCTGACGCGGGGGACGGGCCGGCCGCGGGTGGCGCGCCGAGCTCGACCAGCCCGGCCAGCCCCAGCACGGACACCGCCGCGACCACCGGCAAGCCCCGACAGCTCGGCGACACGCTGAAACAGTCCGCGCATGTGGGTCCCGTCAAACCTTTGAGCCTCGTTGCTGCAACCGCGACGAAGACTTCCATCAAGCGCGCCCTCCCGGTGGGACCGAAATCCACGCCGGACGCCACCACCGCGACCGCCGGCACCACCGGCCCATCTGGCGCGGCGGATTCCACCGCGGGCACGACCACCGCCGCATCCGACACCACGGCCGCAGCGGGCACCACAGCGACGTCAAACACCTCGACGGGCTCGGGCACCACAGCCGCTGCGGGTACCGGAGGATTGCCGTCTGATCCGACGGGCACCGCGCTGGGCGCCTCCACAGGGCACGGCACCACTGCGGCGACGTCGACCTCGGGAACCTCAGGAACCACAGGAACGTCCGGAACGACCCCGGTTGCGAGCCTGGCTGCCAGCACAGCCCCAACAGCCGCCGCCCCGTCGGCCGCCACCGCGGCCCCGACGACTGCCACCAGCAGCGCTCCCCTCGCGACGGGGGGCACCGGCATCGTGTCGGCGGTCGCGATCGAGGCCGTTCAGCTCGCCTTCAGTGGGGCGACCCAGGTGATCGTGAACTCGGCGGCTCTGCTCGCCGCGCTGGCCACACCCGGCGGTGATGTGCTCGGCGCCGTTCAGGCAACGCTCAAATCGGTCGCGCAGGTCATGGCCATCCCCGTCGAGGTCGTCACCATGCTGATGGGGGACTCCACCGTGGCAACGCTCGCGGTCGACAACCCCGGCGTCCACACATTCCTGTCAGCGGACTCCACCCACTTCGGACTGTCCGCGCCGGGTATCGGCCCCATTCACCTTGGCGGCCCGGGACTCATCGCACCGGCCTTCGACACGGCTTCCGACCCGTTCCTGGCGCCGCCGGACATCACGCCGGTCAGTCTGATCCAGATGGTCGACCAGTCCGAGAGCGCCAGAGCGGTTTACCCGGCGCGCCAGGAGATGCACGCACTGCTGCACGCGGCCATCACGGACCTGTTGGTGCCGGTGTCGCTGTGGGCGCTGTTCACCGCGGCATTGCCCGGTATCGGCGGCCTGCTGATCATCACCGCCACCGGCATTCGGCTCGGGTATCGCCAAGCGAAGGCAGGATTCGCACTGCGCACCACCGGAATCGCCCGCTTCGCCGGCCCCGGCCCGTTGGGAGTGGTCCGCTCCGGCTCGTTCATCGAACTGCGCAACCGCCCCGCGCGGTCGCTGCGGGCGACCGCTCGCCAGGCCGCCTGAGCTGCTGTAAAGGCAAGCACCACAAGGAATTCGGAAGCCCCTAGACTGGGTTTATGGGCGGTGTTCCGCGTGAGGTGAGTCCCACCGGTCTTCTGCAGATCGAAGATTGCCTGGACGCCGACGGCGGTGTGCTGTTTCCGCCCGGCACCACGCTACCCGCGCTGATCGACCGTAACGTCGCGGCGGTGGGTGACGCCATCGCCTACCGCTACCTCGACCACACCGGTACCGGTGGTACGCGCACGATCGAGCTGACCTGGCGGGCGCTGGGAGCCCGGTTGCTCGCGGTCGGCGCACGCATCCAACAGCACGCCTCCGGCGGCGACAGGGTGGCGATCCTGGCGCCACAGGGACTGGACTTCGTTATCGGGTTCTTCGCGGCGATCAAATCGGGCACCGTCGCGGTGCCTCTGTTCGCCCCCGAGCTGCCCGGCCACGCGGAGCGGCTGGAAACGGCGCTGCGCGACGCTCAGCCGTCGGTCGTACTCACCACGACGGCAGCGCTCGATGTCGTACAGGCGGCCCTGGCGGCGCTCACCGGCCTGCGCCAACCGCACATCGTCATCATCGACGCGGTTCCCGATTCGGTCGGCGAAGCGTTTCACCCGGTGCACCTCGACGTCGACGACGTATCGCATCTGCAGTACACCGGAGGGGCCACCCGCCCTCCGGTGGGCGTCGAGATCACCCACCGCGCTGCGGGATTCAACCTGCTGCAGATGATCCTGTCGATCGACATGCTCGATCGAAACACCCACGGCGTGAGCTGGCTTCCGCTGTATCACGACATGGGGTTGTCGATGCTGGGGTTTCCGGTGGTCTACGGCGGCCACTCGACATTGATGTCGCCGACGGCGTTCATCCGGCGCCCGCTGAGGTGGATCGAGGCACTGTCCGCGGGCGTCCGGGAGGGCCGTGTGGTTACCGCCGCTCCGAACTTCGCCTACGAATGGGCCGCGCTGCGCGGGCTGCCGGCGCCCGGTGCCGACATCGACCTGAGCAATGTGGTGATGATCGTCGGGTCCGAGCCCGTCAGCATCGACGCGATCCACAGCTTCAGCGCGGCCTTCGCTGGGTACGGGCTGCCCACGACGGCGTTCAAGCCGTCGTATGGGATCGCCGAGGCCACGTTGTTCGTCTCGACCATCGCCCCGGATGCCGAACCCACAGTCATCCATCTGGACCGCCGACAGCTCGGTTCGGGACAGGCAGTCCCGGTGGCTCCCGGTGCGTCCGGGGCGATACCCCAGGTCTCGTGTGGGCAGGTCTCCCGCAGTCAGTGGGCGCTGATCGTCGACCCCGATACCGGCGACGAACTCTCCGACGGCCGGGTCGGCGAGATCTGGCTGCAGGGCGACAACGTCGGGCGGGGGTACTGGGGTCGCCCCGAGGAGACCCGCCGGAGTTTCGGTGCCCGTGTGGGCGCAGTGCTGCCGTCGGGCACGCATTCGTCCGGCGCATCAGTCGATGGAACCTGGCTGAGGACAGGCGATCTCGGCTTCTACCTGGACGGCGAACTGTATGTCACCGGACGGCGCGACGACTTGATCGTCCTGGACGGCCGCAGCCATTACCCCCAGGACATCGAAGCGACCGTCGCCGACGCCACACCGATCGTTCGGCGCGGATACGTTGCGGCGGTTATCGTTCCGTCGCCAGAAGGCAGCGGCGAAGATTTGGTGATCATCGCGGAACGAGCCGCCGGTACCGCACGCATGGATCCGGCACCGGCACTCGACGCGATCCGGGCGGCCGTCGCCGATGTGCACGGGATCGTCGCGGCGGACGTCCGCCTGGTGCCGGCGGGTGCCATTCCCCGGACCACCAGCGGCAAGTTGGCCCGCTGGGCGTGCAGGCGGCAGTGGACCGCCGACCGGACCGGGAGCTAACCGAGCACTCCATCGGCGATCAGCTTCCGTAACGCCAGGCGGCTGAACTTGCCGCTGGGCAAGGTCGGAATCTGATCGCTGGTCACGGTGACCCAGCGGGTCGGGACCTTATAGCCGGACAGCTGGTTACGGGCATGTGCGGCAACCGAATCCACGTCGAACGCATCGGTTGCGGGAACCACGACCGCGCACACCTCTTCACCGCGTGAGGAATGGTCCACACCAAGGACGACGCACTGCGCCACGTCGGACAGCTGCTCGAGAACGGCCTCTACCTCCAGCGGCGACACGTTGGCGCCAGCGGACTTGATCAGCTCGCTGGTCCGGCCGACATAGAACAACCGCGGGTCGCCGGGACGCCGGTAGACCCGGTCACCGGTGTGGTACCAGCCGTCCGCGTCGAAGGTGTCGGCCCGCTCGCGCTTGTTGTACCCCGCCATCGCACCGATTCCCCGGATGAGCAGCTCTCCGACGGTGCCGTCCGGGACGGACACACCGTCGGCATCGACGATATCGATATCGGTGTAGGCGAACCCGCCCGCGGTCTCAGTCATGGTGCGGTGCACCGGAAATCCGTCCGGTGCGTCCGTCATCGCGATGTCCAGCGGCCCGTCGCGAAGCATGGGCGCGCTGGTCAAGTCACGCGTCGCGAAACTCGGGTGCTCACGCAGCCGCTGGGTGAACGCCGGCCAGCCGACGACCCCGGTCGCGCGTTCCTGCTCGACGAGATCGAGCGCGGCGCCGGCGTCCAGCTTGGGCATCACCAGCAGGGTGACCTGTTCATGCAGCGCGCCCGTCGCGGCCAGGACACCACCGATCCAGAAAAACGGCATCGCGCACAGGATTACCGGTGTCTCCGACGATCCGGTGACCGCCCGGACCGCCGCCGGCCACGTGGACGTCTGACGCACCAGGGTGCCCTGCGTGTGCAGCACGCCCTTAGGGTCGGCGGTCGATCCCGAGGTGTGCACCATGAGTGCGAGGTCGGCGGGGGAGACCTCGTCTTCGACCGCGGCCAATACCTCCGCGGCAACCCCAGCGGCGAGCTGATCGCCGGGGAAACGGCTGGCCCAGCTGCGCTCACCGGTTCCGGTGAGCACGATGTCCCGCAGATACGGCGCGGCAGTGAGCGCGAGCGAGCCGGCATTTTGTCCGGACAGCTCGGGTAGCGCCGCCTCCAGCCGATCGGCAACACCGAAATCGAGCACTCGGTCCGGGCCGATCAGCACCGCGATGTCGGCCAGGCGAACAACCTTGGCGATTTCCGCGGGCCGGTACATCGTGCTCAGTGGGACTGCCAGCGCCCCGATGCGTGAGACCGCCAGCCACCAGAGGAGCCACTCGGTGCTGTTGGGGAAGAACAAGCCCACCCGGGTGCCCTTGCCCACGCCGCGGTGCAGCAGCCAGCGTGCAGCCACCGCCGAACGGCGCTCGGCCTCGGCGTAGGTGAGCCGGTCGGTGGGCGTCACCGCATAGGTCTGGGCACCGAATTCGGCGACGGCGGTGCGGAGCAGCTCCGGAATGGTCGGACGACGGTCGGTCATGGTCAACGTCCCTGCCACTCGGGGCGGCGCTTGTCCCGCCAGGCCGCCAGTCCTTCGGCGACATCGTCCGTGGCACCGGCAACCTTGCGCATCACCTCGCCGAACCGCACCGACTCGATCCAGCCCATATCGGCGGTGCGCCAGGCCACCTCTTTGGTCGCGCGCTGAGCCAGGGGAGCGGCCTCGGTCAACGTGGCCGCCCACTGCCTCGCCGTGTCCTGCAACCGGTCGGGTTCGACGAGTCGCCACACCAGGCCCACCTCCTTGGCTCGCTGGGCCGTCATCGGCTTTCCGGTCAGCAGCAGTTCCATCGCGTTGGCCCAACCTACCCGCTGGGGCAGCCGGATCGCCCCAACGATGGTCGGCACGCCGATGGACACCTCCGGAAAAGAGAACATCGCCTCGGTGCTGGCAATCACGAAGTCACAGAACAGAACTCCGGTCAGTCCGTAGCCGATGCACGGACCGTGCACCGCTGCGATCGTCGGCTTGAACAGTTCCATGCCGCTTTCGAAACTGTTGATGGTCGGCTTCTCCCAGAACGTGCCGGCGAATGTCCCGACCGAGCCTTCGCCGTCTTTGAGATCGCCGCCGGCGCAGTAGACGTCACCGTTGGCCGTCAGGATCGCAACCCAGGCGTCCTCCTCGTCACGAAAACGCTCCCACGCCGCGTTGAGGTCGTTGCGCAGCGCGCCGTTGATCGCGTTACGGGCCTGCGGACGGTTCAGCGTGATGGTCGCTATGTGGTCGCGCAGTTCGTAGCTGACGAGGCTCATGCGGCCACCATAGTTCGTGGCCTATTGTCGAGTGGTGATTCGCAACGTCGTCATGGTCAAGCTCAAGGACGGTCAGGACCGCGCAGAGGTCGAGCAACTCCAGGCACAGTTCCGGGCGCTCAATTGCCCCGGGACGCTGAGCTACACCATCGGCTCGGATTTGGGCCTGCGCGAAGGTAACTGGTCGTTCGCGATCGTCGCCGACTTCGCGACGGAGGAGGCTTACCGGGCCTACGATCAGGACGCCGAACACAATCGGCTGCGTGGGCTGCTGGCGCCGATGGCAGCAGAGGTGGCCCGGCTGCAGTTCAGCTGCTAGCGCTTGGCCGCGGGTAGCCGGCACCCGGTGCTGCCGGTGAGAAGTGCAGCCTTCTGCGAGGCGAGCCGGAATGTCAGCCCGGTGTCGCTGGAAAATTGCACGTCGTGGAAGCCGGCGTTGTCCTGAAAGACGGTCACCTTGACGGCACCGAGGCCGTGGGCTGCGTTGGCGGCGATGTCGTATGCCTGCCTCCAGCTCTGTTCGGGAATCGGCACCTCGGAGACGTAATGCGCAAGCAGAAGCTCTTGCCCCTCGGATTCCTTGTATGGTGCGGGACATCCGCCGGTGCGGCTTTCTTGTCGTTGCCACGACCAGCTCGTCTGCGGCATGAGCAGCGAAATCTGTTGCGCGACTTGTTCGATGGCCGCGACAATTTGCGCCCGCGTATCTTCCAGCGTCGGCAACGACTGCAGTGCGACGGGCGGCCGGCTCGGATCAGGGGACGGTTGAGAGGTGTTAATCACGTGACATCCTGTAATTCCCAAGGTGATCGCTGCAACGCAGCCAACGGCGCCAACGCGCTGCAGAACGGGGTGACGGTGCAGTGGCATCGACTCTGGACTCATTTCTGTGGCACCGGAGAGGTTCCGGCGATGACCGCGGCGATGTTGTAACCCGAGGTGTAGAGCTGTCCGTGGGAACTGTCCCAGCGGGGGTAATCGCTGTGACCACTTCCGCCATACAACCTACGTCCGTCCGACAGTACTTCGGCACCCGTCGACAGATGCGTGAAATTCGGGTTCGTCGCCGGGTTCGGTCCGAAGTCACCGGCACCCGTGAGATCACCGAGAAACATCGGCAACGGGGCGATACCGCGCGCGATCGGAGGGCCGTCGTACACCCACTGGATCGGGTCGTCGGGGGTTTCCATGGTGAATACCTTGCCCGGCGGCAGGTGCAGGTCCTGCGGTGTCGTCGCCTCGATGCCGGGTGACCCGTAGAACAGGGCTTTGTCGACACCGTGATCACCGGGCTGCTGCAGGGCCAGTCCGGTCGTCAGCGATCCGTACGAGTGGCCGATCGCCGTCAGATCCAGCGGGTTGCCCTGATGGGTCGCGTTCAGTCCGTCGTAGAAGCGAGCTAAATCGACAGCGCCCGCCTTGGCCACGCTGTCATGAGACACATCCCAGAGTCCCTGCGCCGACCCGCCGACGTCCTGCCAGCCGGGCACCTGGGGAGCGTCGTAGCCGATCCAGGCGATGGCGGCGACGGTTTCCCTTCCGCGGCCCGCGGCATCCAGTTGCGCCAGCGCCTCTTGGCGCACGTGGGTTGCCTCGTCGGACATGTCGCCGATCGCTGTGGCGACCGTCGTGTTCAGTCCCGGGGTGGTGACGGACACGTGGTCGGCGGTGTCCGGATCTCCGACCGCCACCGCCGCGCGAACGCCATTGCCCGACTGGGTGTCGAGGAGCAGCAACTTGCGGTCGGGGTCCGCCTTGATCGCCTCGTCGACGGCCTGCAGGGCGGGCAGATCCTTGGCTGCCTTCTGCGCCGCGGAGTATTCCTGGTGCCATTGGGCGTATCGCTGGGCGTCTGCGACATTGCGGGGGAGGTTCTGGCCGTTCGCCCAATCTGGATGCTCGGCACGCAGCGCATCGGCGCGGCCGGCTGCCACGGCTGCCCTGGGCAACTGATCAGCCAGGTTGAGCCGGCCGTAGTAGTCGGCACCGGCAAACTCGTTGTCACCGGCGGGCATCCCGGGGTGATTACCGATGTTGTGGTCTTTGTTGTAGAGGTAGTCCTTTTGTTCCTTGGTCAGACTGCGCCAGAATTTCGCGAAGGCTTTCGGATCATCCGGCAATGGTCGGTCGAGCATCTGCGTGTTGAGACTGTCGGGCGCGAACGGCACCGAGCCGTCCGCCATGTGGATGGCATTGGCCAGCGCGGCATCCACCGAGTTGGCGTCGGCGACAACCTTGTCCAGCCGGGGTTGCAGCTGCTCCTCCTTGAGCAGTGCCTCCATCGGATTGCGGATCGACTTGCCCGCCAACACCTTTCCCGACACGGGATCAATCTCCATGCCCAGGGCTTCGGCATCGGCCTTCAGCGCTGCGAGGTCCGACTTGATGCGCTCGATCTCGTCTGCGGCATCGCGGGCGGCGTTGGCCACCGCCTGCGCTTCCCTGCCGTGCGCATCAAGGTCCTTGCGTGTCTTGCCGATCGCCTCTCGCGCAGCCTCGGCCGCGACACCACCCCAGCTGGCGAAGGCAGGAAGGGTCGCCAATCCGTTGGCGGCGTCCGCAGCCGCTTGGGCCCGGCTCGATGCAGCGTGAAATACCTCCCGGACCGAGCCGGCGTCCCAACGCTCGATGTCGGCGACGGTCAGTGTCACGACCGGCGGTGGGCCTCGGCCCCGGAGGCATCACCCTGTGCAGCGACATCGCGCATCTGAGCCGAGCTGTCCTGTTCACCGTGGACGTAGGCGTGTGCCCCGGCGTGAAGGCTCTGCGCGTGGTCAGCCATCTGAGTCAACAGGTCGCCAGTGGTCGTCAGCCAAGCGGCAGTTTTCGTTGCCAGCGCCGACGAGGACGCCCCCTGCCACCCGGCCTGCGCCGACTCGATGCGGCCATCGGCAGCGGCGTGCTCAGCCGCCAAGTCCTCGCCGTGACGCGTGACCGCCATGCCCGAGGCCACCAAATCCTCCGGATTCACCCGAAGAGTCACAGTGGTCCCCTCAAATCGCCGTTCAGTCGCCAGCGCATGTGTAGCAGCAAGTGCGCCGCAACACCAGTCACCCGCGGCCCGATGCCGCCACCGCGTCGCTGTCGCTGTCGAGTTCTCGGTGTGCTGAAGGCTCCGCGTGGCCGCGAAAAGCATCGGGGCGCAAGATCACGCCCACCAGCGTTACGGCGAACAGCGCGCAGGACATCGCGACCACCGCGGAGATGTTGGCATGCTGGTAGACGACAGCCCCGGCGACCGATCCGGCCAGGATGCCGACCTGAAACGACGTGACGTACAGCGCCGAGGCCTGCTCGGGTTCCTCGGGCGCGGTGCGGATGGCTGCCGACTGCAGCATCGGGGGCAGGGCCGCCGCCGATGCCCCCCACATCATCACGGCCGCGACGCCCACTGTCATCGCCAAGACATCGGCGCCGAAGACCGCCAGCGCGCCCAGGCTCCAGAACGCCAGGCAAAGCACGGTCAGGCTGCACACCACAACCGCGCGCAGTCGGTGGTCCATGGCTCGCGCGAGCAGCAGCATGGTGATCAGGCCGGCCACCCCGTAGGCGCCCAGCAGCCACGCCTGCGTCTGCCCCCGGATGCCGACCAGGTCCCGGACGATGGGCACGATGAAGGTGTACGACGCGAAGTGGGCGGTAACGCCGATCAGCGTCAGCACGCACAAGGTGACCAGTCGGCGGTTGCGAAAGGGCAGCGGGGCCCGAGACCCCACCTGCGCGGCACCGGGCAGCGCGGCCATGCGGGGCAGCGCAAATCGAGCGAGCACGGTG
>DASUGW010000069.1:0-9903 GCA_036273805.1 Mycobacterium sp. | reverse complement strand
GGTGGCGATCCGGTCGAAGTAGCCGGCGCCGACCTCGCGCTGGTGCTTGGTGGCGGTGTAGCCGCGCTCCTCGGCCGCGAACTCGCGCTCCTGCAGCTCGACGTAGGCGCTCATCTGGTTGCGGGCGTAGCCGTAGGCCAGATCGAACATCGAGTAGTTGAGGGCGTGGAAGCCGGCCAGCGTGATGAACTGGAACTTGAAGCCCATCGCGCCCAGCTCGCGCTGGAACTTGGCGATGGTGTCGTCGTCCAGGTGCTGCTTCCAGTTGAAGGACGGCGAGCAGTTGTAGGCCAGCATCTGGTCCGGGAACTCGCTCTTGACGCCCTCGGCGAACTTCTTGGCGAGCTCGAGGTCCGGGGTGCCGGTCTCCATCCAGATCAGATCCGAGTACGGCGCGTAGGCCTTGGCGCGGGCGATGCAGGGCTCGAGGCCGTTCTGCACCCGGTAGAAGCCCTCGGCGGTGCGCTCACCGGTGATGAACGGGCGGTCACGCTCGTCGACGTCGGAGGTGATCAGCGTGGCTGCCTCGGCGTCGGTGCGGGCGATGACGACGGTCGGGACGTCGGCGACGTCAGCGGCCAGACGGGCCGAGGTCAGGGTGCGGATGTGCTGCTGGGTGGGGATCAGCACCTTGCCACCGAGGTGGCCGCACTTCTTCTCCGAGGCCAGCTGGTCTTCCCAGTGCGAACCGGCGACACCGGCGGCGATCATCGCCTTCTGCAGCTCGTAGACGTTCAGGGCGCCACCGAAGCCGGCCTCACCGTCGGCCACGATCGGGGCCAGCCAGTTCTCCACCGAACGGTCGCCCTCGACCTTGGCGATCTCGTCGGCGCGCAGCAGCGCGTTGTTGATGCGGCGGACGACCTGCGGCACCGAGTTGGCCGGGTACAGGCTCTGGTCGGGGTAGGTGTGGCCCGAGAGGTTGGCGTCACCGGCGACCTGCCAGCCCGACAGGTAGATGGCCTTCAGGCCGGCGCGAACCTGCTGCACGGCCATGTTGCCGGTCAGCGCGCCCAGGGCGTTGACGAAGTCCATGTCGTGCAGCTGCTCCCAGAGCACCTCGGCACCGCGGCGGGCCAGGGTGGCCTCCTCGACGACGGTGCCCTGCAGCGCGACGACGTCCTGCGGGGTGTAGGTGCGGGTGATGCCCTTCCAGCGCGGGTTGTGATCCCAGTCGTGCTGGATCTGCTCGGGGGACTTCGGTGTGCCAACGGTGGACATGTGGGACAGCTCCTCTGATCGGGCGCGTGCGGTTCTCGGTTGTGAAGCCGCTCCGAGGTGAACAACAGCCACCGGGATCGCCGGTTTGTTAACGTCGGAGCAACTTCGATGTTGCGATATCTACACGATGCCATCGCGCATATCCGCAGGTCCAGTCGATTCCATTGCCAAGTTTCGCCACACCCGGGCGCATATTTGCAAATTTTGCAAAGTTACCTCGGGGCTGAAACGGTTCAGAAGCTACCGACAGGTAACACGTCTCCGCAGGTCAAGCGGAGGAAATAACGGACAAACGTACTGTTAGAGCGAGAACAGCGCGGCGATGGCTTTGGTCTCTTCACCCACCGCATATGTGAGCGTTGTAACAGCGCGATCGGACAGCTCCGGACCGAATTGGTCGGTCGAGCCGGCCGGGTGAACGTGCGAGAAGATCTCCAGCTTCTCGGTCAGCGCCACGGGCGCGTCGTGCTCGATGGCCACCCGCAGCGGCGACACCAGCAGTTCGGGATGGGAGTGCAGGTAGTCCTCGACGATCGACCAGTACACGGAGTTGTTCATGTGGTCGAACAGGTCGATGTCGGTGACGCGGATCGGGTATTCGCGGACTTGCTCGGCGTCCGCACGGCTGCCCGCCGTCAGATAGGCCTTCCAGCGCAGGCGATCGACCTCGGTGGTACGGCGCAGACCCTCGAGAAAGTCGTCGGCGATGCGCGACGGGGCGCCGGTGTCGCGGTTGATGCAGATCCAGAACGCCTCAGATTCCATCAGCCCGCCCTTGCGGCCGTCGATCCGCACCCGCATTTCGCACCAGCGGTTCGACGTCCCCGAACACCACCTGCGCATCCGCAGCATCTCGCCGAACTCGATGGGACGGATCAGGTCGACCACGGTGCGCCGGACGACCCAGGCAGGGTGGACGTCTTCGTAACCCATTTCCCGCAATTGGTCCTGGCCGACGTCCTGGATGTGCCGGCAGGCGGCATCGAAACGCAGCCGGCCGGCACGGTCGATGTCGCCCATCCGCAACGGCCATTCGCGGTCGAACACGTCAGGATGCGGATCCGGAACCGGCATCAGCTTCTTGGCCAATCCCTGGTTCTGCACCGTCGTCACGCTTGTCATCGCCGTCCCTTTGCACCCGAGCTCAACCGCCCCGAACCTCAGGCGATCATGCCAAACCACGCCGGTACACGACCAGAAGCTGCGCCTGCCAATGCTGTGAAGCGGCCCTTAGCAGCCGCGGGTAGCGTGGGCAGCTGTGGCCAAGACGTTCGTCGGCTCGCGGGTGCGGCAGCTGCGCAACGAACGCGGCTACAGCCAAGCCGCGCTGGCGCAGATGCTGGAGATCTCGCCGAGCTATCTGAACCAGATCGAGCACGACGTCCGGCCACTGACGGTCGCGGTGCTGCTACGCATCACCGAGGTGTTCGGGGTCGACGCGACGTTCTTCTCCTCGCAGGACGACACCCGGCTGGTCGCCGAACTGCGCGAAGTCACCCTCGATCGGGACCTCGACGCCGACATCGATCTGCCCGAAGTAGCCGATGTCGTCGCCGCACACCCGGCACTTGCCAAGGCCATCGTGAACCTGCACCGGCGCTACCGCATCACCAAGGCACAGCTCACCGCGGCCACCGAGGACCGTTTCAGCCTCAACAGCGGAGGTAGCGGCACCGGGTCCATCGCCATGCCACACGAAGAGGTTCGCGACTTCTTCTACGAACGCCAGAACTATCTACACGAACTCGACACCGCCGCCGAAGACCTCACCGAACGCATCAGGATGCATCGGGGCGACCTCGCCCGGGATCTTTCCCAGCGGCTGGTGCACGTGCACGGCGTGCGCATCACGTCTCGTATCGACCTGGACGACAACGTCCTGCACCGTTACGACCCGCACGCCAAGACACTGGAGATGAGCAGCCACCTCTCCGGCGGCCAGCAGGTGTTCAAACTGGCCACCGAGCTGGCCTACCTGGAGTTCGGCAATCTCATCGAGGCCCAGGTCGACGAGGGCAAGTTCACCAGCGACGAGTCCCGCACCCTGGCACGGCTGGGCCTGGCCAACTACTTCGCAGCGGCGATGATCCTGCCCTATCGGCAGTTTCACAGCGTGGCCGAGAACTTTCGCTACGACATCGAACGGCTCTCGGCGTTCTACTCGGTGAGTTACGAAACCATCTGCCATCGGTTGTCGACGCTGCAGCGGCCGTCGATGCGCGGCGTGCCGTTCTCCTTCGTCCGCGTCGACCGCGCGGGAAACATGTCGAAACGTCAGTCCGCCACCGGTTTTCACTTTTCGGCCTCGGGCGGCACCTGCCCACTGTGGAACGTCTACGAGACGTTCGCCAACCCTGGCAAGATTCTGGTGCAGATCGCCCAGATGCCCGACGGTCGCAACTACATGTGGGTGGCACGCACCGTCGAGCGCCGGGCCGCGCGTTACCGCCAACCTGGCAAGACGTTCGCCATCGGGCTGGGTTGCGAGCTGCGGCATGCGCACCGACTGGCGTACTCCGAGGGTCTCGATCTTGCCGGTGACATCACCGTCGCCACGCCGATCGGCGCCGGCTGCCGGGTTTGCGAACGAGACAACTGCCCGCAACGCGCGTTCCCGGCCCTCGGGAGCGCGCTCGATCTCGACGAACATCGGAGCACCGTGTCGCCGTATCTGGTGAAGAAATGATGAATTCTCCTGAGCCTGTTGACAATCCGCGTGTCCCGGTGTCTCGCGACCTGCGCGACGTCGGTCCGATCAACTGGCTGATCTGCGCCGCCGGCGCCCGCGGCATCCGGGCGCCGCACTTTCATCTCTTCAACGCGCTGTCCCGGCACCCGATGCTGTTCTGGAGTTTCCTGCCCTTCTCCGGGGTGCTGCTGTACTGGGGCAAGCTGTCGCGCCGCGACGCCGAGGTGGTGATCCTGCGGGTCGGTCACCTACGCGGCTGCGAGTACGAATTGCAGCAGCACCGCCGGCTGGCGAGAACCCGCGGGTTGGATAACGCGTTGCAGGCCAAGATCTTCGAAGGACCGGATGCCGAAGGGCTGAGTGACCGGGAGCGTGTTCTGGTTCGCGCGAGCGACGAGTTCGTGCTGCAGCGCGAGGTTTCGGCCGAAACCTGGGCCGAGCTGTCGCGGTACCTGAACACCAAGCAACTCGTCGAATTCTGTTTATTGGCAGGACAATACGACACCCTGGCGGCGACGATGAACACACTCAAGCTGCCGCTGGACTTTCCGGACTGAGTCCCGGCGGCTCGCTGCTAACTCCCGCCGAACGTCGTGGTGGAGTCGGCGGTCACCCGAAAGCCTTGCGGGGCAACGCCCGCCACACCGAAGCACGCCACCCCGCCATCGCGTGGCGCCATGCAGGTGCCGCCGAACGCGTCGATGCGGTGCCCGGGCGGCAGTTCCTTCACGGCGCCCGGATACGCCGGGACGGTCACCGACTGGTCACCGGCTTGCCGGGTACCCACCGGCCCGGGCACCTGCGCGAACACTTCGTTGTCGCTTCCGCGCCCGGGGAGATGCGCAGAACGCCCTGCGTCACAGACAATTTCACCACCGGTGGACATTGCGATCCGGCATGTGAGTCCACCGGCCGTGAAGACCGCGAACGCGTTCGCGCCTCCCCCGCCGACGAGGTAGCTCTGATCACTGAGGGCGAAGTCGTTCGGGTCGGGGAAATCGACCGGCAGGCCGGCGGTCCGTGGGCCGACACCGGTTACCGAAGGTCCGATCACCATCCACTGCGATGGCGGAAATCCCTTGGTGCACATCGTCGTCGGCTTCGTGGTGTCGGTTCCCACTGCGCATTCGAAGTCGGCGAAGGTGATCTTGCGTCCCGCCGACAGCACCGGCGCAGCGCCACCCGACGGCTTGACGAACCGCGGGCCGCTGGTGGCCCGGAACCCGCGCGCAGGCGGGTCGGCGGCCAGCACGATCTCGTTGGCCTGCGGCGGCGCACCCGGCAGTGCGCCGTCACAGCCGGCCATGCCCTGCGCCGGACGAATCCCGCACAGCAGCCCGTCCGGCGTCTGGAAGTACACCTCACCACCGCCGGCGGCGGCACTGTCGAGGAACGGGTCGACCGGCGTCTGCTGGTAGCCGCTGAGATCGGGCACATCTGGCGATGCTGATGCCGTCCCCGCCGGCGCCGCAAGGCTTAGCGCCGCCATAACGCTGACGACCGCCCCGACGACGCCTGCGTACCGCATCAGAAGTTGATCATGTGTCCGGCCAAGCCGTGGAAGCATTCCTGCAGGGCCTCGGACAGGGTCGGGTGGGTGTGTACGTTGCGGGCACATTCGTAGGCCGTGAGGTCCCACTTCTGCGCCAGCGTCAGCTCCGGCAACAACTCGGAGACGTCGGGGCCGATGAGGTGGCCGCCCAGCAGTTCGCCGTGCTTGCCGTCGGCGATGAGCTTGACGAATCCCGTCGGGTCGGCCAGGCCATGAGCCTTGCCGTTGGCGGTGAACGGGAACTTCGCGACTTTGATTTCAGACCCGCGTCGTGCCGCTTCTTCCTTGGCCTGCTCTTCGGTGAGCCCGAAGCTGGCGACCTGCGGCTGGCAGAACGTCGCCCGGGGCATCATCCGGTAGTCCCCCAGCGTCATGGTTTCGGCGCCACCGATGGTTTCGGCGGCCACCACGGCCTGAGCCTCGGCGACATGGGCCAGCTGCAGTTTCCCGGTGACGTCGCCGATCGCGTAGATGTGCGGCACGGAAGTACGCATGTAGTCGTCGATGCCGATCGCGCCGCGTTCGGTGAGCTGGACCCCGGCGGCCTCCAGGCCATAGCCCTCGACATTGGGCGCGAAACCGATGGCCTGCAGCACCTTGTCGGCTTTGAGCGCTTCGGTCTTGCCGTCCTTGGAAACGACAACACTGACTTGGGAGCCTTCAGCGCCGCTATCGGTGATGGACTCGACCTTGGTGCCGGTCAGGATCTTCACGCCCAGCTTCTTGTACTGCTTCTCGATCTCCTTGGAGACCTCGGCGTCCTCGTTGGGCAGGGCGCGCGGCAGGAACTCCACGATGGTGACGTCCACACCGTAGTTCTTCAGGACGTAGGCGAATTCCATGCCGATGGCGCCCGCGCCGGCAATGATGATCGACCCCGGCAATTCGCGACTCAGAATCTGGTCTTCGTAGGTCACGACGTTCTCGGACAACGACGTGCCCGGGACGAGCTTGGTGCTGGATCCCGTCGCAATGATGGCGTTGTCGAAAGTGACCTGTTCGGTGCCGCCCTCGTTGAGCTTGACGCTCAAGGTGTGCGCGTCGGTGAACGTGCCGTAGCCACCAATTTCGGTGATCTTGTTCTTCTTCATCAGGAAGTGCACGCCGGCCACGCGGCCGTCGGCGACCTTGCGGCTGCGGTCGAATGCCGCGCCGTAGTCGAACGTGGCTTCACCGCTGATGCCGAAGGTCTTGGCTTCCTTCGTGAAGATGTGCGCCAGCTCCGCGTTGCGCAGCAGTGCCTTCGACGGGATGCACCCGACGTTCAGGCAGACCCCACCCCAGTACTTTGGTTCGATGATGGCGGTGGACAGCCCGAGCTGGGCAGAACGAATGGCCGCAACATATCCGCCGGGGCCGGCACCGAGAACGACGACGTCATAGTGAGTCACGTCTACCTAGCCTAGTGGTGCGGCGCAAAGCGCGGCCCCTCTGCGTCCAAACCGACGTTTCGACGACGACACGCCGTGATTTCGCGCCCAAACGTCGGTTTCGACGGTCAGGGGGTCAGCCAGTGAAATGCGTACGCGCCGTACAGCACGGCCGCCGCACACCCCGATGCAAAGGGCGCCGACATGATTCCGATGCCCAGCACTGTGGTCAGCGGTGTGCGCTCGCGCAGGACCACCAGTAGGGCCGCGACGGTGCACGCCATCACGTACACCAGTACCAGGAAGTCGGGCCAGGTCTTGTCGACCGCGTGGAACCAGCGGTAGAACATCGCCAGGCCCAGCGCCGCGGCGATCACCCACACGCCGGCGAGCACGAGAGCCAGCCGCCACCGTTTGACGTACTGGTATTGGCTCGGCGCGACGTGCGGTGCAACCGGCATGGGCATCGGCCTGACATGCGCGGTGGCGTCGGCAGGCTTGTCGGGGTCCGGGCCGAGGTCCGGGGTGAAGTCGTCGACGTCCTCGAGCAGGCCGACCGCACCCAGCGCGGCAAGTGCATCCGGATGCGGCCCGGTGTCGAAGCCCGGAGCCGGGTGCGCTTCGGTGATCGGCAGCGACGCGGTGTCCAGATGCTCAGCCACCATGCACCACCTGGGTCAGTACCAGCACGCCGAACCAGCCCGGCGCCACCGCTACCAGGAACGCACCCGCGGCTGTCACCCAGCGCCGGGTGGAGAACAGCAGCATGGTCAGCCCCAGCACGGTCGGGACCGCGAGGGCCAGCGCGATGGCGAGGTCCGGACGCACCCGCGTGGTCACCAGCAGCGTCCCGGCGACGCCCAGGAGGACACCGACGGCCGCGCCGACCAGCATGGTGCCGGTCAGCAGCCAGGGCCGCGGTAGAGGAATCACACCCAAGACAGTACGTCCGGATTCCGGGCTCGCCCCGGGCCAGGAACCGGTCGTTTTCGATGCGTTACCGGATCGGTACCGGACAGGCGTCAGCGGCCTCGGCGACGACGGCGCCGTACGGACCCGGCGGTCGCTGACCGGCCGCAAAGCCGGCACCTGTCACCGGTAAAGCATCGCTGAGCTGGCGGTTTTCCGCTTCGGTGAAGGCTCGTCCGCGGGACAGGAAACGCACACCGTCGGGGGCTTCGAGGCTGAATCCGCTGCCCCGACCGGGCACCAGGTCGATGACCAGTTGAGTGTGCTTCCAGACATCGAACTGGGGCCCGGAGATCCACACCGGCACACCCTCGGGCTGGACGTCACCACACACGTCCAACAGACCCAGCAGTACGTCCCGGTCGCCGACGATGAAGTCCCCGTCGGGGTAGCACATGGGCGACGAACCATCGCAGCAGCCGCCGGACTGGTGGAACATCACCGGGCCGTGCGCAGACTGCAGCGCCGCCAATTGATCGGCGGCAACTCGGGTGATCAGCACGCGGGCAGGTGCCACCATGCGGCCCACCCTACGCGCGCGGACGCCCAACCCAGACAATGTGTAGATGGCCGATCAGACGGATCCCTACCTGTGGCTCGAAGACATCACCGGCGACGACGCTCTGGACTGGGTACGTGCCCACAACGAGCCGACGCTTGCGGAGTTGGGTGGCGACGAGTTCGAACGCATGCAGACTGAGGCACTGGAAATTCTCGACACCGATGCGCGCATCCCCTATGTGCGCCGCCGCGGCGAGTACCTCTACAACTTCTGGCGTGACGCGGCGAACCCGCGCGGGTTGTGGCGGCGCACGACCTTGGACAGCTATCGCGACGTTGATCCCGACTGGGACGTGCTGATCGACGTCGACGCGCTGGCGAGCGCCGACGGCGAGAACTGGGTATGGGCCGGAGCGGAAGTCGTCGAGCCCGATCTGACGCTGGCCCTGGTCAGTCTGTCGCGTGGCGGCGCCGACGCCACCATCGTGCGTGAATTCGACATGGTGACAAGGCAATTCGTATCCGATGGGTTTGAGCTTCCCGAGGCGAAGTCCGACGTTTCCTGGCAGGGCCGCGATAGTGTGCTGGTGGGTACGGACTTCGGGCCGGACTCGCTGACGGAGTCGGGGTATCCGCGCATCGTCAAGCGCTGGCATCGCGGACAACCGCTGGCTGAGGCCACCACGCTGTTCACCGGCGAAGCCTCCGATGTCAGCGTGGGCGCAGGGTACGACCCGACCCCGGGTTTCGAACGGCTCTTCATCGTCCGCGCGTTCGACTTCTTCAACCGGGAGCGCTACGAATTGCGCGGCGAGGAACTCGTCCGCATCGACGTTCCGACCGACTCGGCGATCACCACTCACCGCGAGTGGCTGCTGATCCGGCCGCGCACCCCGTGGACGACCGGCGGGCAAACCTATCCGGCCGGTTCACTGCTGGCCGCCAAGTATGACGAATTTCTCTCCGGGACAACCGAACTCAGCGTCGTATTCGAGCCGGACGAGCACTCCAGCCTGGAGTCCTACGCGTGGACCCGTGATCGCCTGATCCTGGTGATGCTGCGCGACGTCGCCAGCCTCGTCGAGGTCGTCACCCCCGGTGCATGGGAGCGCCGACCGGTTGAAGGGTTGCCGCCGAACACCACCTCGGTGCTGGTCGATGTGGACGAATACGGTGACGAGATCTTCGTGGACTGCAGCGGATTCGACACGCCGTCACAACTGCTGTGGGGCCACGTCGGCGACGAGCTGACGCCGATCAAAAGCGCCCCGGCGTTCTTCGACGCCTCCGACGTCACGGTGCAGCAGCATTTCGTCGCCTCCGACGACGGCACCATGATCCCGTACTTCGTTGTGGGACAAAAAAATTCCACCGGACCACGTCCGACACTGCTCGGCGGATATGGCGGATTCGAGAATTCCAGCCTGCCCGGCTACGGCGGCATCCTGGGCCGGTTGTGGCTTTCCCGCGGCGGCACCTATGTGCTGGCCAACATCCGTGGCGGTGGCGAGTACGGACCTTCCTGGCATACCGGTGCCATCCGGGAGAACCGGCACAAGGTCTACGAGGATTTCGCCGCGGTGGCGCGCGATCTCGTCGCA
>DASUGW010000068.1:0-10154 GCA_036273805.1 Mycobacterium sp. | reverse complement strand
TAGAGATCGCCGGCCAGCTCGGGCTGTCCGTGAGCACGCTCGTCGCGCCGGCGGCAGTGTTAGGCGCCGCCCTCGGCTTCGGCGCGCAGCGGGTGGTGCAGGATCTGCTGTCCGGATTCTTCGTGATCACCGAGAAGCAGTACGGCTTTGGAGATCTGGTTGAACTCAGCGTCTCCGGGTCCTCGAACGACGCCCGAGGCACCGTCGAGGACGTCACGCTGCGGGTGACCAAGCTGCGCACCGGCGACGGCGAGGTGATCACCGTGCCCAACGGCCAGATCATCAAATCGGTGAACTTGTCGAAGGATTGGGCACGCGCGGTGATCGACATCCCGGTTCCCGTCGGCACCGACATAACCCGGATAAACGACGTGCTGCTCGATGTTTCGAGCAGAGCCGTCAACGATGCGGACCTGTCGAACCTGCTGCTCGACGAGCCATCGGTGATGGGCGTCGAAAGCATCGGGGTCGACAGCGTGAATGTCCGGATGGTGGCGCGCACCCTGCCCGGACAGCAGTTCGACGTCGGCCGCCGCCTGCGGACGTTGATCACCGCGGCGCTGCGCCACCACGGCATCGGGGCCTCGGCGAAGGTAGAAACGATCGACGCCGGCTCGCCGGACACCGAACCCGCCCCGATGGCCGGCCGCGGCACCGCCCGTTAGCGCGCGGGTGCGGCCGTGCTGCTACGCACTACCAGGGCGGGTGCCAGCACCGCTGCCAATGCCTCGGTGCGACCACCATCGAGGCGGCAGACTACCGCGTCGATGGCGCGTTCGGCCTGCGCACGCGGCTGCTGGCTGACCGAGGTGAGGTCGATACTGCCCATCCTGGCGAGCACGCTGTCGTCATACCCGGCCACCGAAACCTGTTCGGGTACCAACACTCCCGACTTGCGGAAGCCGTCGAGGACACCGATCGCCGCATAGTCGTTGACACCCACGACGTCGAGTTCTGGACCCGTTTCCTGGCGGCCCTGGCGAAGGTCGACCCGGACATGGCGGTCAACATCGAGCACGAGGACGTGGCCTTCGGCCCGCTCGAAGGCCTGCAGATCGCCGCCGACACCCTCAAGGCCGCCGCCAGCATCCCCGCCTGACCTCCCTCGCTTAGTGGACGAGGCGATGCTCGAAGGCCCCGAATGCGCCGTCCGTCAGCTTGCCCAAGCCCGCAAGAATCAGTATCACCAGCAGCATCACGTCGGTGCGCCCGGTGTTCTGACTGTCGATCAGCAAGAAGCCCAACCCTTTTGACGATGCGATGAGCTCGGCCGCCACCAGGAACAGCCAGGCGTTGGCCAACCCCAGCCGCAGACCGTTCACCAGCGACGGAGCCGCAGCGGGCAACATCACCGTCGTAAGCAACGCCACCCCGTGCCGACCGTACGCACGCCCCACCTCGATCAGATGGGTATCGACGTGAGACAACGCGGACGCCGTTGTCGTATAGATGGGGAAAAACGCACCGATCCCGATCAGTAACACCTTCGGAGTCTCATCGATGCCGAACCACAAGAGCAGCAATGGAACCCACGCCAGCGACGGTACTGTTCGCAACGCGGCGACCGTCGGGCCGAGGAGCCTGCGTGCCGACGCCGACAACCCGACGAACGACCCCAGGACCAGTCCCGCCACGGCGCCGCCGAGATATCCGAACACCACCCGGGTGACGCTGGCACCCAGATGGGTCCACAGCTCACCACTGCCAAGCAGGCCCGCCAGCGCTCCCACCACGTCCGCGGGCGGCGGCAGCTGACTCGGCGAGAACACCCCAGCCGCGCTGGCCCACTGCCAGACCCCCAGCAGCACAAGAGGGACGACGAGCCCCGCCAGTACCGTCCTCAGGAGGCCTGATCGGCGAACTTCGGTTCGATGATCGACCCGAGTGCGTCCTGTCCGGCCTGCGCGGATTTGATATCGCCGTCGGCCACCGCGATCGGCAGGATCGTCGTCAGCACCTTGCGCTGCGCCTCCCCCGGCGTCGCCGAGATCGTCAGGTCGGTGCGTTCCAGCTCCGCCTGGGCCACGCTTGGCGACACCTTCGCTTCCCGGGCGAGCAAGGCTGCCAGCTCCGCGGGATGCGCCTGCGCCCATTTGCGAGCCTCCTCATAGCTGTTGAGTACCGCCTTGACGGCCTCTGGATGGGCTGCGGCGAAATCCTCGCGGGCGTTGAGGGTGCCGTAAGACGTGAAGTCCGGGTTGCGGTATAGCAGTCGTGATCCGTTCTCCAGCACTGTCTGCGCCATGAACGGATCCAGCCCCGACCAGGCGTCGACGTCCCTCCGCTCGAGCGCGGTCTTACCGTCGGCGTGCTGCAGATTGACGATCTCCACGTCCGAGGGTGAAAGACCTGCTGCGGCAAGCGATTGCAGCAGGAAGAAGTACGGGTCGGTGCCCTTGGTCACCGCGATCTTCTTGCCCTTCAGGTCGGCCACCGACGTGATCGGGGAATTCTTGCCGACCACCAGGGCGGTCCACTCCGCCTTTGCGTAGATTCCGATGATCTTGATCGGAGTGCCGTTGGCGCGGGCGACCAGGGCGGCGGCACCGGCAGTCGAGCCGATGTCGATCGCATTGGAGCGCAGCGCCTCGTTGGCCTTGTTGCTGCCCGCCGAAAGTACCCAGGTGGTCTTGTAACCCTGGTTCTCCAGCAGATGCTGATCCCGCACCACCAGACTCAGCGGGTTGTAGTAGGCGTAGTCCAGCCGGACTTCCTTTGTCGCCGTGGTGTCGGTGTGCGAGGCGCAGGCCGAGGCGGTGATGACGGCGAGGAGCGCCAGAATCGCTTTCAGATGTTGCCATTTCACAGTGCCCGAGCCTCCTCAGAGATCACAGTGGATCGGCGTGTGGGAACGCCGAGTTCAGCGAGCAATCGTTCACGCAGGGCGAGTAGCCGGCCGTCGGAACGGTCGCGCGGTTTGGCGATGTCGACGTCGAAGGTCACGGCAATCCCGGCGCCGCCCGTGTCGTCGGCGCGCAGCACGAAGATGCGATCGGCCAGCACCAGCGCCTCATCGACATCGTGGGTGACCAGCACGGTCGTCGTCCCCGCCCGCTGCTGAACCCGATCCAGCAGGTCCTGAAGCCGAAGACGCGTCAGCGCGTCGAGGGCCGCCAGCGGCTCGTCGAGGAGAAGTACCCCGGGCTGACGTGCCAGTGCCCGGGCCAGGCCGGCACGCTGCGCCATCCCACCCGACACCTGCCGGGGGTAGTATCCGCCGAATTCGCCGAGACCGACCACGTCGAGCCAATGCTGCACCACGGCAGCGCCTTTGGGTCCGTTGGTGCCGGGCAGCAGTCCGAACTCGACATTGGCGGCCAGCGACCGCCAGGGCAGCAACCGGGGCTCCTGGAACACCACGGCGCAACGCCGATCGATGCCCCTCACGGTCTGCCCGTCGATCTCCACCGTGCCGTCGGTAGGCCGGTCGAGACCCGCGATCAAACGCAGCAGTGTCGACTTCCCGCTACCGGATGCACCCAGCAGCGCGACGACCTTGCCCGGTTCGATATCGAAGTCGATGTCGTGCAGCACCCGTCGGGTCCCGAACGTGCGCCCGACACCACGCAGCGCTACGCCGGCAGGTGTCACAGCGGTCGAGGTCACCCGGCGACAGTAAGAACCATATCGGTGCATGCACAGATTTGTGCTGCGGGTGATTCAAAGTCAGCGCACCACTTCCCGGTGCCCGGCATCGAGGCGGCGCGTCCAGCCGCGTCGGTCAAGATATTCCAGTAACGGGATCACCACCCGCCGGCTGCTGTCGAGTGCCTGCCGCGCCTGACTGGTGGTAAATGGCTGTTGCAGCCGGGCCAGCTCACGCATCGCCAACGCCGGCGCCGTCGGCAGCAGCACCACACCGTCGCCCAGTCTCAGCACGCGCCCGGCCCGCTCAGCGGTCGCAAGTTCGCGAGTGCCCAGGTGCAGATCCGCCAACTCGTAGGCCTCCGGCGCCCGGAACGGCGCAGCGGCCAACCGCGCCTCGATCGTGGCCACCGCGGATTCGGCGGCCCCGAGCGTTTGGCTGCTGCCGGCCAACCGGATGTATCCGCCCGCGTGCTCCAGCCCGGCATCCCCGATGACCGGATCCAGCAGCGCCTCGTCGGGCAGCGCCAGCAGGTTTCGGGCGCTACCACGGGACAGACCGGGGGCCAACGTGTTTCGTTCGCCCAGCTCCTCAACGGCGGCTTTGAGCCGGTCCTGCCACTGTGTGTAGGTGCCCTCGTCTATCCACCACCCGGCGAGCACCCGAACTCCGTGCGGGGGGCGCTGCCCGTCACCGAGCAGACCGAGCCTGCGCAGGTGCCGTTCTTCGACCGCCCCGCGGCGGGACACCTCGCCGACGAGATCGCCACCGGTGTCCATCCCCGACAGCGCACGGGCCCGGCGGGCACCGTCGCCGCGGCGGCGCAGGATCGGCGGGTCCGCGTCGAGCACCTCAATCCCCCCGAAAACCCTTCTGGTGCCGGGGTTCCGAAGCGCCAAACGGTCGCCGATCACGACCGGCAGCGCACGCTCCATTGTCAGGCGGGCATGGTCGTCGCCGAAGGGCCGCAGCGCACAGGGCACCGCAGCGGTGCCGACGTGGACGACCAAACGGCCTGGCGCGTCGCGCAGCAGACTGCCCGTGACGCGGTGCACGTCGAAGGTCCTACCGGTCGGCCAGGCATCCGGCGTCAACAGCGCATCGCCGCGGTGTACGTCCTCATGTGCGAGGCCGCGCAGGTTCAGCGCGACACGCGATACCGGGCCGCGCGCCGGGACCGACTCGCCCCGACTCTGCAGACCACGGACGACGACCTGACGGGACCCATGCTGCCCGAGCAGCTCCAAGGTGTCGCCCCGCGAGATCGTGCCCGCGGCAAGCGTTCCCGTGACGATGGTGCCCGCTCCGGCGATGGTGAACGAACGGTCCACCCACAGCCGCAACCGGTCCTGCGTCGCGGGAGCAGGCACTTCGGCGAGCACTCGGTCGAGGGCGATGCGCATGTCGTCGAGGCCGATACCGTCGACCGCCGACACGACCACGCCCGGCGCGTCACACAACCCGGTGTCGGCCAGTTCGGCGCGGGACTGGGCGAGCACCTCGGCGCTGCGGTGTGGCGCACGGTCGGCCCGTGAAACGACTATCACTCCGTGCCGGATACCCAGTGCGGCGATAGCGTCCCGGTGATCGCTGGACTGCTCCCGCCACCCCTCATCGGCGGCCACCACGAAGCACACCACCGGCGCTGGTCCCAGGCCCGCGAGCGTGTTGGCAAGGAAGCGCTGGTGGCCGGGAACATCGACGAAGGCCACCTCGCGGCCAGAAGGCATTGTGGTCCATGCGAATCCGAGATCAATTGTCAGCCCACGACGACGTTCCTCCGCCCACCGGTCGGGTTCGATCCCGGTGAGTGCCCGGATCAGCGTGCTCTTGCCATGATCGACGTGGCCGGCGGTCGCGACCACGTGATCGCTCACCGGTCGTCGAGCGCAGCCAGCGCCCGCCGCACCGCCTCGAGCAGTCGGTCGTCGTCGGCGTCGGGTACACAACGCAGGTCCAGAAGACAGGCACCGTCATGCACCCGGGGCAACACCGCGGGGTCACCGGTCCGCAGATGCACCGCCGTGGCCTCAGGAAGTCGTATCGCCCAGCCCGGCAACGGAACTCCGGGGGCTCCTCCACCACCGACCCTGCCGTCGTGCGCCGTGATTTCCGCGCCCACCGCGTCGGCGATTCGTTCGGCTCGCGCCCGGAGGGCGTTCGGATCAGCATGAAGCGCCTGGGTCACCGGTGCGGTCGCACCGAGTGTGGCCTCCAACGCGGCCAGGGTCAGTTTGTCGGCGCGAACCGCGCGGGCCAGTGGGTGTCGGGCCATCTGTTGCACGAATTCGGTACGGCCCAGCACAATTCCGGCCTGTGGGCCGCCCAGGAGTTTGTCGCCGCTGGCGGTGACGACATCGGCGCCGGCGGTCAGCGCGGTGGCGGCGTCGGGTTCGTCGGGCAGCAGCGGATCCGGCGCGAGCAGCCCGCTGCCGAGATCGTTGAGCAACGGGATGCCCGCAGCCGCAGTCAGTTCGCGCAACTCCGGCAGACCCGCTGCGGCGGTGAAACCGTCGACCCGGAAGTTGCTCGGGTGCACTTTGAGGACGCATCCGGTCCTCGGCCCGACGGCCTCGGCGTAGTCCCGCAGGTGGGTGCGGTTGGTGGTGCCCACCTCCCGTAGCGTCGCGCCGGTGGACGCGATCAGGTCGGGCAGGCGGAAACCCGCACCGATTTCGATGAGCTCGCCACGACTGACGACGATCTCGGGCCGGCCCCGGGCAACGGCGAGCGCGGTGGTGGCCAATACCAGCGCCGCGGCGCCGTTGTTGACCACCAGCGCGTCCTCGGCGTCCGGGCATGCGGCCAGCAGCGCCGCCCTGGTAGCGACGCCACGCTTGGACCGAGTGCCGCTGCCCATGTCCATCTCGATGTCGACGTAGCCACTCGCATCGATCAGCGCCTGCACCGCAGCCGTCGACAACGGCGCTCGGCCCAGGTTGGTATGGACCACAACGCCCGTCGCATTGAGTACCGGCCGCAGGGTGCTAGCGGGTCGCCGCTCGAGTGCACGCAGCACTTCGGTCTCGACATCGCCTGGTGCGAGCGCACCGGTGCGTGCACGCTCCTGGACATCGCGGATCACTGCCCGCACCGCCCGCTCCCCCAATCGCACTCGCGCATCCGCCGTCGCCGGCAATGCCAGCAGTTGGTCGGTGCGCGGAATCATCCGACGCGGATCGAGTTGGGTCACTGGCCTCTTTCCACCTCATCGGGTCGCGTGCGCTGGCGGAGGCGGACGGGAATCGAACCCGCCAGACCGAGATACTCGGCCTCACCGGTTTTGAAGACCGGGGGGACCACCAGGAACCCAAACGCCTCCGTGCCTAAAACTAGCGTGCGCGACCGCCACCTCGAATGTGAGCCTCTTGCGCGATCCGGTCGCCGAGCCGATACGAGGCTCACTCTTCGCGGGATACGCGGGCACCTAGGCTCGGACAGATGACCGCGACACGGCTGACCGGATACGCGCACGGCGGAGGCTGTGCCTGCAAGATCCCGCCGGGTGAACTCGAAGACGCCGTTCGCGGCCTGACCGGGCAATCCGGCGAGACCGTCCTGGTCGGTCTGGACCACGGCGACGACGCGGCGGCAGTGCGCGTGGGCGATATCGCGGTGCTCTCCACGGCGGACTTCTTCACCCCAGTCGTCGACGACGCCTACGACTGGGGCCGGATCGCCGCAGCAAACGCGCTGTCGGACGTCTACGCGATGGGCGGGCGACCGGTGGTCGCGATCAACCTGGTGGGATGGCCCCGCGACGTGCTTCCCATGGAATTGCTGACCGAAGTTCTGCGTGGTGGCCTGGCGGTGGCGTCAGAGGCCGGCTGCCCGGTGATCGGTGGGCATTCGATCGACGATCCCGAGCCGAAGTACGGCATGGCCGTCACCGGCGTCGCCGATCCGGATCGGTTGCTGCGCAACGATTCTGCGGCGCCAGGCTTGCCGTTGACATTGACTAAACCACTGGGCGTCGGGCTGCTGAACAACCGCCACAAACAGACCGGCGAGGTGTTCGACGACGCGATCGCGGTGATGACGCAACTCAACCGGGACGCCTCCGAAGCGGCCGTCGCGGCGGGCGTGCGAGCAGCCACCGACGTCACCGGGTTCGGATTGCTCGGGCACCTGTACAAGATGTGCCGGGCCTCGGGCGTGGGCGCGGTGATCGACCGGTCCGCGGTACCGATCCTCGACAGCGCGCGGGCAGCGCTTTCCGACGGCTACGTCTCCGGCGGCACCCGGCGCAACCTGGACTGGGTGCGCCCACACCTGCGCGCGGCCGGAGACGTCAGCGAAGACGACCTGCTGCTGCTCGCCGACGCCCAGACCTCGGGCGGGCTACTGGTGGTGGGCGAAGTGCCCGGATTCCAGGTGATCGGGCACACGACGGCGGCCGACGGCATCGAAGTGCGGTGACGGCCGTTCTGCGAGTGATGCGGCCACACGGAGCTTCGTTAGGGGCGTGTCGAGTACTCTCGGGCAATGAGTCGTGCGGAGGGGGCGCATGCACGGTGTTTCGCTACGCCGATCACCGCGGCCCAGACTCGTATTCTCAATGCCGCTTTGGACCTCATCTCGGTGCACGGGGTGAGCGCGACGTCGTATCAAATGATCGCTGACTCCCTCGGCATAACGAAGGCGGGGGTGTACCGCCAGTTCAAGACGAAAGAGGATCTCGCGATCGCGCTGATCTCGCGGCAGCTGGGCAAGCTGGAAGACGCGCTGATCGTCGCAGAGCTGTCGGAGGGACATCCGCGTGCGCAAGCATTGCTCTTGACGACCGTCATCGATCTGGTCGTCGCCGAACGGGGACGAGCGAGTTCACTGCAGTTCGATCCGGTGATCGGCCGCCTGTTATCTGAGCATCCGCCGTTCCGGGAGTTCATCGAACGGCTCTACGGCGTAGTCGTCGGCGATCGCCAGGAGGAAGGCCGGCTGGCGGCGGCGATGCTTTCAGGTGCGATCAGCGTGGCCGTCGTCCATCCGGAGTCCACCACGATGGACGACGAGTCATTGCGCGCACTTCTCGTCAAGTACACCCAGGGATTCATCAGTATTCCCGGCCTCGAGTGATCCGATCATTGAGTGCCGCGATGAATTCGGCCGCTAGTCCAAGCGCGGTTCGATGCCGCTGAGCTTTTCGATATCCCGAGTGCGGGCCGCGGTGTACCACCGGCTGCAGTCATAGCCGGCATCGTAGCGGGCGAGCCACTCGGCGGCGAAGACCGGCAGCTTCTGATGGGCAGGCATGTGACCCGGAATCTGGCTGCGCGCAACCCCGTACGCCGCGGCGACCTGTTCACGCAGACGCACGTGCGGATAGGGCTTTTGGAAGGGCCCGTGGTCGGTGAGGTCGAAGGACGGAAACCTCGTCAACGACGGAAACCTTTGCGAAAGAGCTCTTTTCCACCCCTGGCCGCCGAATATCGATGTCGCGTCGACTCTTTGCGTCTCACGCGGTATGTGTTCGT
This sequence comes from Mycobacterium sp., assembly GCA_036273805.1. GTDB lineage: Bacteria > Actinomycetota > Actinomycetes > Mycobacteriales > Mycobacteriaceae > Mycobacterium. The sequence continues at coordinate 1,094 of DASUGW010000068.1, read as the reverse complement.
TGAACCCTCTGGTAGCTGCCACGATTGCCGAGCCGGCATGCTTGAAAACCGATGGCGCTGCCCGCATGCGGTACCAGGGATCACCGACGACGGCGTCATAGATGATCAGCGCCGAGCTTCGGTGTTCGATCTCCTCGACGAAATGCCACAGGAACAGTGACGCCACCCGATCGTCGCCGGGCGCGAACAAACTGTCGGCGTTGTCGAGCATCATCTTGAACGACGGCGTGAACGTCGCCTCCAGATCGGCGATGTAGGCCAACCGATACTTCAACGACCTGGTGGCAGTGAGTTCGTCGAACACCCCGATCACCGCATCAAGGGTCGCCTGAAGTGCGGGATGGCTCTTGATGAGGCCCTTCGCGTGCTGCCGGTGCGCCATGCTGTGCTGGCCCTCTTGGCGCACGAACGCCTGCGCCTCCTCGACCACCTCAGAGTCCGTGATCAGCGGCAACGCCTCAGCGACCGCAGCGCCGATCATCTTCTCGATGGCGAGGAAGAAGAACGACAACGCGTTCGTCGCACACGAAAACGCCGGGTCGGACGGGTTCCACAGGAACGGAACGTCGGATTCGGCAAACCCGAACCGCATCTTCCGCACATGCAAATCAGTCAACTGCGCGGTATCTCGCTTTCTCCGCCCCCAGTTGTCAGATTACGTTACAGAGCTCGTTTGATCCGAAAGTCCCGCTTTTCGGCACGAAGTTCGTCGTACGGACCGCGACGGCGGACGAAACGCGCGGCCGTCACCACATACATGGCACGAGGCGATGGCGAACCTTCCGCGTGTATTCGCGATATCCCGCTAATTCTTCGGTGAGCATCTTCTCCTCGTCGCGGATGCGCGAGGCGAGCACGGCCACGCCCGGCACGACGAAGACGAGTGCCCAGTAGGAGCCGAGCGCGAAGGGAAGGCCTACCAGCATCAAGACGTTGCCGGTGTACATGGGGTGCCGCACCAGTCCGTACAGTCCGGTGGAGACCACGGTCTGGCCCGCCTCGACCTGGACCGTCGTGGACGCATAGCTGTTCTGAACAACCACCATCACCACCACGGCCAGTCCTGCACCCACCACGACATCGCCGGCAAAGGT
>DASUGW010000067.1:0-11630 GCA_036273805.1 Mycobacterium sp. | reverse complement strand
GAGATGGCCGGCGGCATCACCGGCGGCGACGAGGCCGCCCGCGCCATCATGACCACCGACACCGTGCCCAAACAGGTGGCGCTGCACCACCCGGACAACTGGACGGTCGGTGCCATGGGCAAGGGTGCCGGCATGCTGGCGCCGTCGCTGGCGACCATGCTCATCGTCATCACCACCGACGCTGCGGCCGACGCCGCAGCGTTGGATCACGCCCTGCGGGCGGCCACCGCGCGCACCTTCGACCGCCTCGACATCGATGGCAGTTCGTCGACCAACGACACGGTGCTGTTGCTTTCCTCGGGTGCCAGTGGGGTAACGCCCACCCAGAACGAGCTGGATGCGGCGATCCTGCAGGTGTGCGACGACCTGTGCGCCCAACTGCAGGCCGACGCCGAGGGTGTCACCAAGCGGGTCACCGTCACTGTCACGGGCGCGCCCAGTGAGGCGGACGCGCTGCTGGCAGCCCGCGTGATCGCCCGCGACAGTCTGGTGAAGACAGCCTTGTTCGGCTCGGACCCGAACTGGGGCCGGGTGCTGGCCACCGTCGGCATGGTCCCGTTCACTCTGGATCCAGACCGGATTTCGGTGTCCTTCAACGGTTCTCCGGTCTGCATCGGCGGTTCCGGGGCGCCCGGCGCGCGCGATGTCGATCTGAGCGGGCCCGACATCGACGTCACCGTGGAGCTGGGGCTGGGAGATGGTTCGGCGAGTATTCGCACCACCGACCTGTCGCACGCCTATGTCGAAGAGAACTCGGCGTACAGCTCATGACCGACCACGGACTCGTCACCGGCAAGGCGCAGGTTTTCGCTGAGGCGTTGCCGTGGCTCAAACAGCTGCACGGCCGGATCGTGGTGGTGAAGTACGGCGGTAACGCCATGACCGACGACGTGCTCAAGGCCGCCTTCGCCGACGACATGGTGTTCCTGCGCAACTGCGGCATCAAACCCGTTGTGGTGCACGGTGGTGGCCCGCAGATCAGCGCGATGCTCAAACGGCTCGGTATCGACGGCGACTTCAAGGGCGGCTTCCGGGTCACCACGCCGGAAGTGCTCGACGTGGCACGCATGGTGCTGTTCGGTCAGGTGGGCCGCGAGCTGGTGAACCTGATCAATGCGCACGGTCCGTACGCGGTCGGGATCACCGGCGAGGACGCGCAGCTGTTCACCGCAGTGCGCCGCAGTGTGCTTGTCGACGGCGTGGCCACCGACATCGGTCTGGTCGGCGACGTCGACACCGTCAACACCGCCGCGGTGCTGGATCTCATTGCCGCGGGCCGTATCCCGGTGGTGTCCACCATCGCCCCGGACTCCGACGGCGTGGTGCACAACATCAACGCCGACACCGCGGCGGCGGCGTTGGCCGAAGCGCTCGGCGCCGAGAAACTGCTGATGCTGACCGACGTCGAGGGCCTCTACACCGACTGGCCGAACCGCGACTCGCTGGTCAGCCAGATCGACGCCGGGGCGCTCACCCAGCTGCTGCCGCGGCTGGAATCCGGCATGGTCCCCAAGATCGAAGCCTGTCTGCGGGCGATCGATGGCGGGGTCCCCAGCGCGCACGTCATCGATGGTCGAGTCGAGCACTGCGTACTGGTTGAGCTTTTCACCGACGAAGGTACCGGCACAAAGGTGGTTCCGTAATGGCCGACGGGTCAAAAGGTCAAGCGCTGCAAGAGCGTTGGACGCACGTCATGATGAACAACTACGGCACCCCGCCCCTGGCGCTGGCCACTGGCGACGGTGCGGTGGTGACAGATCCGGACGGCAAGAGCTACCTGGATCTGCTCGGCGGCATCGCCGTCAACCTGCTCGGCCATCGTCACCCCGCGGTCATCGAGGCCGTCACGACGCAGCTCAACACTCTCGGCCATACGTCTAACCTCTACGCCACCGAGCCCGGTATCGCGCTCGCAGAGGCGCTGGTAGGGCATCTGGGTGCCGACGGCAACGCGCGGGTGTTCTTCTGCAACTCCGGTGCCGAGGCCAATGAGGTGGCCTTCAAGATTACCCGGCTGACCGGGCGCACCAAAATCGTTGCCGCCCAGGGGGCTTTCCACGGCCGCACCATGGGGGCGCTGGCGCTGACCGGCCAGCCCGCCAAGCAACAGCCGTTCGAACCGCTGCCCGGCCACGTCACCCACATTCCATACGGCGACACTGAGGCGCTGGCCGCCGCGGTCGACGACGAGACCGCCGCGGTGTTCCTGGAACCGATCATGGGCGAGGGTGGCGTCGTGGTTCCCCCGGCCGGCTACCTGGTGGCCGCCCGCGAGATCACCGCGAAACATGGTGCGCTGCTGGTGCTCGACGAGGTGCAGACCGGGGTGGGACGTACCGGAGCCTTCTTCGCCCACCAGCACGACGGCGTCACGCCCGACGTGGTCACGCTCGCCAAGGGCCTGGGCGGCGGGCTGCCGATCGGTGCCTGCATCGGCATCGGCGCGACCGCCGATCTAATGACGCCCGGCTTGCACGGCAGCACGTTCGGCGGTAACCCGGTGTGCACGGCCGCCGCCGTCGCGGTGCTCAAGGCGCTGACCGCCGACGATCTCATCTCCAGGGCGGGCTCGCTGGGAAAGACTTTGCAGCACGGCATCGAAGGTCTCTACCACCCGTTGGTGGACCACGTCCGCGGCAAGGGCCTGCTGCTCGGCGTGGTGCTCACCGAGGAGAAGGCCAAGACCGTCGAGGCCGCCGCGCGTGAGGCCGGGTTCCTGGTCAATGCCGCTGCCGCCGACGTGATTCGGCTGGCACCGCCGTTGATCATCACCGACGCGCAGATCGAACAGTTCCTCGACGCGCTGCCCGCAGTACTCGACACCGCAAGGGAGCAAGCATGATCCGGCATTTCCTGCGGGACGACGACCTGACCCCGGCCGAGCAGGCCGAGGTGCTGGCGCTGGCCGCCGAGCTCAAGAAGGCTCCGCTGAGCCGTCGCCCCCTGGAGGGACCGCGCGGGGTCGCGGTGATTTTCGAGAAGAACTCCACCCGCACCCGGTTCTCGTTCGAGATGGGCATCGCCCAGCTGGGTGGCCACGCCATCGTGGTCGACGGGCGCAACACCCAGCTCGGGCGCGAGGAGACCCTCGAGGACACCGGCGTGGTGTTGTCGCGCTACGTGGACGCCATCGTCTGGCGCACCTTCGCACAGGAACGCCTGACAGCCATGGCATCCGGGGCGACGGTGCCGATCGTGAACGCGCTCTCCGACGAGTTCCATCCCTGCCAGGTGCTGGCGGACTTGCAGACATTGGCCGAACGCAAGGGCGAACTCACCGGCCTGCGAATGACGTACCTCGGCGACGGCGCCAACAACATGGCGCACTCGCTCATGCTCGGCGGTGTCACCGCGGGCATCCACGTCACCATCGCCGCGCCGAAGGGTTTCGAACCCGATCCGGAGTTCGTGGCCGCGGCGCAGCACCGGGGTGAGCAGACCGGCGCCACCGTCACGCTGACCGACGACCCGAACGCCGCGGTGGACGGAGTCGACGTCCTGGTGACCGACACCTGGACGTCGATGGGGCAGGAGAACGACGGCCTGGACCGGGTGCGCCCGTTCCGGCCCTTCCAGGTCAACTCCGAACTGCTGGCCCGGGCAGACTCTGAAGCTGTTGTACTGCACTGTCTTCCGGCGCACCGCGGCCATGAGATCACCGACGAGGTGATAGACGGCCCGCAGAGCGCGGTGTGGGACGAGGCCGAGAACCGGCTGCACGCCCAGAAGGCTCTGCTGGTGTGGCTCCTGGATCGCGCGAAATGAGGCCGGCCGCCGCCAAATCGGCCCCCGAGGTCGCGTCCACCAGAGCGGGCCGTCAGGCGCGCATCGTGGCACTGCTGTCCGCGCAATCGGTGCACAGCCAGAGCGAGTTGGCGGCGCTGTTGGCCGCCGAGGGCATCGAGGTCACCCAGGCCACGCTTTCGCGCGACCTCGAAGAACTCGGCGCGGTGAAGCTGCGCGGCGCCGACGGTGGGGTCGGCGCCTACGTCGTGCCCGAAGACGGCAGCCCGGTACGCGGGGTCTCCGGTGGCACCGAGCGGGTGTCGAAGCTGCTCGGGGACTTGTTGGTGTCCACCGACTCCAGCGCCAACCTCGCAGTCCTGCGCACCCCGCCGGGTGCGGCGCACTACCTGGCCAGCGCGATAGACCGTGCCGCCCTGCCCTACGTAGTGGGCACCGTCGCCGGTGATGACACCATTCTCGTCGTCGCCCGCGAACCCATGAGCGGCGCCGAACTGGCCGCCACTTTCGAGAATTTGCAGTAACCGAACAAAAGGAGCTTGCTCACATGTCCGATCGCGTCATCCTGGCGTATTCCGGCGGCCTCGACACCTCGGTGGCCATCAGCTGGATCGGCAAAGAGACCGGTAAAGAGGTCGTCGCCGTCGCCATCGACCTCGGCCAGGGCGGCGAGGACATGGAGGTGGTGCGTCAGCGAGCGCTGGACTGCGGCGCCGTCGAAGCCGTCGTCGTCGATGCCCGCGACGAGTTCGCCGACGAATACTGCCTGCCCACCATCCAGTCCAATGCGCTCTACATGGACCGCTACCCGCTGGTGTCAGCGATCAGCCGGCCGCTGATCGTCAAGCATCTGGTGGTCGCCGCCCGCGAGCACGGCGGCACCATCGTGGCGCACGGCTGCACCGGCAAAGGCAACGATCAGGTCCGATTCGAGGTCGGATTCGCCTCGCTGGCACCCGATCTCGAGGTGCTGGCTCCGGTCCGCGACTACGCCTGGACCCGTGAGAAGGCCATCGCATTCGCCGAGGAGAACGCGATCCCGATCAATGTCACCAAGCGCTCGCCGTTCTCGATCGACCAGAACGTGTGGGGCCGCGCGGTGGAGACCGGCTTCCTCGAGCACTTGTGGAACGCCCCCACCAAGGACGTCTACGACTACACGCAGGACCCGACGCTGAACTGGAACACCCCCGACGAGGTGATCATCGGTTTCGAGAAGGGTGTCCCCGTCTCCATCGACGGCCGCAAGGTGACCGTGCTCGAGGCCATCGTCGAACTGAACAAGCGCGCGGGCGAGCAGGGCGTGGGCCGGCTCGACGTCGTCGAGGACCGGTTGGTCGGCATTAAGAGCCGCGAGATCTATGAGGCGCCGGGTGCCATGGCGTTGATCACCGCGCACACCGAACTCGAGCATGTGACGCTGGAGCGGGAGCTGGGCCGGTTCAAGCGCAACACGGACCAGAAGTGGGGCGAGCTGGTGTACGACGGCCTGTGGTACTCGCCGCTCAAGCGTGCACTGGAGGCGTTCGTCGCGCACACCCAGGAACACGTCACCGGTGAGATCCGAATGGTGTTGCACGGCGGCCACATTGCCGTCAACGGCCGCCGCAGCCCGGAGTCGCTGTATGACTTCAACCTGGCCACCTACGACGAGGGAGACACCTTCGATCAGTCGAAGGCCAAGGGCTTCGTGCAGATCCACGGCCTGAGTTCCAAGATCTCGGCCAAGCGAGATCTCGGGCTGTGATGAACTCCCCGGCCCGCACCCCCCATTCCCCGCGAGCGGCCGTGTTTGTACGAGGACACGCCGCTGACTGCGTACAAATGCGGACGCTCACGGAGGAACGGTGAGTACCAACGAAGGGGCTCTGTGGGGCGGTCGGTTCGAGGGCGGCCCGTCGGACGCCCTTGCCGCGCTGAGCAAGTCGACGCACTTCGACTGGGTGCTGGCCCCTTACGACGTCACCGCGTCGAAAGCCCATGCGCGCGTACTGCATCGGGCCGGCCTGCTCACCGACGAACAGCGCGACGGACTGCTGGCAGGCCTGGACAGCCTGGGCCAGGACGTCGCCGACGGCAGCTTCGAACCGACTCCTGCCGACGAGGACGTGCACGGGGCACTCGAACGCGGTCTCATCGACCGGGTGGGGCCGGACCTCGGCGGCCGGTTGCGGGCCGGCCGCAGCCGCAACGACCAGGTCGCCACGTTGTTCCGGATGTGGCTGCGCGACGCCGTCCGCCGGGTCGCCGACGGTGTCCTGCAACTCGTCGACGCACTGGCCACCCAGGCCGCACGCCATCCCACCGCGATCATGCCGGGTAAGACACATCTGCAGTCCGCGCAACCGATCCTGCTCGCACATCATCTGCTGGCACATGCGCAGCCGCTGCTGCGCGACGTCGACCGGATCGCCGACTTCGACGACCGGACCGCGGTGTCGCCGTACGGTTCCGGAGCGCTGGCGGGCTCCTCGCTGGGTCTGGACCCGGATGCAATCGCCGAGGAACTCGGCTTCGCCGCCGCCGCCGACAATTCCGTCGACGCCACCGCCGCGCGCGATTTCGCAGCCGAGGCCGCGTTCGTCTTCGCGATGATCGCCGTCGACCTGTCCCGGCTCGCCGAGGACATCATCCTGTGGAGTTCAACGGAATTCGGCTACGTCAAGCTGCATGATTCCTGGTCGACGGGCAGCTCGATTATGCCGCAGAAGAAGAACCCTGACATCGCCGAGCTGGCGCGCGGCAAGTCCGGGCGGCTGATCGGCAACCTGACCGGCCTGCTTGCCACCCTGAAGGCACAGCCGCTGGCCTACAACCGGGACCTGCAGGAGGACAAGGAGCCGGTCTTCGACTCGGTGGCCCAACTCGAATTGCTGCTACCGGCAATGGCGGGTCTGGTGGCCACGTTGACCTTCGATGAGGAGCGGATGGCCTCGCTGGCACCCGCGGGGTACACCCTGGCCACCGACATCGCCGAGTGGATGGTGCGCAAGGGTGTTCCGTTCCGTATTGCCCACGAAGCGGCGGGCGCGGCGGTCAAGGTCGCCGAGGCCCGAGGGGCCGGGCTCGACGAACTCACCGACGCAGAACTCGCCGAGATCAGTCCCGACCTCACCCCGCAGGTGCGCGAGGTGCTCACGGTCGAGGGGTCGGTCAATGCCCGAAACGCCCACGGTGGTACCGCACCGGTTCAGGTGGCCAAACAACTCGGGGTCGTTCGGGATACCGAGGCGCGGCTGCGAATCAGGTTGCGTCGCTGAGCGGAAAGCCGCACCTCCCGACTTACCCTCGACGAGTGCCGTCCCGAACCAGAGCTGCGGTTCACGCCCGCCGGCGCAGACGCCGGATGGCGAAAGTCGAACACGATCTGACCGAGGCCCAGAACCCGTGATGGCTCGGCGTCAGCCCCCGTCGTCGGAGAGCTCCAGCCAGCGCTCTTCGAGCTCGGTGTTCTCGTCCTCCAGCGCACGCAGTTTCGCCGTCAGCGCGCCGAGTCCGGTGTAGTCACTGTGGTCGTGCTCGGCGATCTCGGTGTGCAGCGCATCGATCTGCGCGGCGATCCGCTCGAGCTTGCGCTCGATCGCCGCGACCTCCTTACGGTTCGCGTAAACCGCAGCGCCAGTAGCACTCTGGGCCTTGGCGGCCGGGGATTTCGCAGATTGTTCTGATGCCGGGGCGGACGCGGCCAGCCGCAGATACTCGTCGACGCCGCCCGGAAGATGCCGCAGCCGTCCGTCGAGAATCGCGTACTGCTCATCGGTAACCCGCTCGAGGAGGTAGCGGTCGTGCGACACCACGATCAGAGTGCCCGGCCAGGAGTCCAGCAGATCTTCGGTGGCGGCGAGCATGTCGGTGTCGACGTCGTTGGTCGGCTCGTCGAGAATCAGCACATTGGGCTCGGCCAGCAATGTCAGCAGCAGTTGCAGCCGCCGCCGCTGCCCACCCGACAGCTCGCAGACCCGGGTCGAAAGTTGTTCGCGCGCAAAGCCCAACCGCTCCAGCAGCTGCGCCGGTGTCAGCTCGCGACCGTCGACCATGAAGGTGGTCTGCAGGCGGCCCAGCACCTCGCGTACCAGGTCGCCCTCCACCTCGGCGAGCACCCCGGACTGCTGATCGAGGACACCCAGCTGCACTGTCTTACCGCGCTTGACCCGGCCGCTGTCGGGCGCCACGGTGCCGGCGATCAAACCCAGCAGTGTCGACTTGCCGGCCCCATTGGCGCCGAGGATGCCAGTGCGCTCGCCCGGGCCGATGCGCCACTCGATGTCGCGGAGCACGGTGCGTCCGTCGAAGGACACACTGACGTCCAGTAGGTCGACGACGTCCTTACCCAGCCGCGCCGTCGCCAGCTTGGCCAGTTCCACGCTGTTGCGCAGCGGTGGCACGTCGGCGATCAACGCGTTGGCGGCGTCGATGCGGAACTTCGGCTTCGACGTCCGCGCGGGAGCGCCCCGGCGCAACCACGCCAACTCCTTGCGCATCAGGTTCTGGCGTTTGGCCTCGGCCGCGGCGGCGATGCGGTCGCGTTCGACGCGCTGCAAGATGTACGCCGCGTATCCGCCGTCGAACGGCTCGACGATCCGGTCGTGCACCTCCCAGGTGGTCGTGGCGACCTCATCGAGGAACCAGCGGTCGTGGGTGACCAGCAGCAGCCCGCCGGTGTTGCGCGCCCACCTGTCTTTCAAGTGACCGGCCAGCCACGTGATGCCCTCGACGTCAAGGTGGTTGGTGGGCTCGTCGAGGGCGATGACGTCCCACTCGCCCATCAGCAGCGCCGCCAATTGCACCCGGCGGCGTTGGCCGCCGGACAGCGTCGACACCCGCGCATCCCAGGCAAGGTCGGAAACCAGACCCGCGACCACGTCGCGTACCCGCGGGTCACCGGCCCATTCGTGATCGGCCGCGTCGCCGACGAGGGCCCAACCGACCGTGTGCTCGTCATCGAGGGTGTCGGCCTGGTCGAGCACCCCGACGCGCAGTCCGGAGCGCTGCGTCACGCGCCCGGAGTCGGGTTGCACGCGGCCGGTGAGCAGAGCCATCAGGCTCGATTTCCCGTCACCGTTGCGGCCGACGATGCCGATGCGATCGCCGTCGCTGAGCCCCAACGTCACCGAGTCGAACACCACCCGGGTCGGGTACTCCAGGTGCAGAGCCTCGGCGCCGAGCAGGTGTGCCACCCGCCCGACCTTAGTGGTCGCCGTCGCCGTGCGGCGAAGCCCGGTGGCCTGGGCGGTCGTTTATGCCATGATGTGCAGGCTGTTGGGGATGGACGGGCGTACACAGTAGGGGAGTAGCCGGTGGACTTGAATCTCTCTTCGGTCGCCGGGCCCATCATGAGGCCGGTGGAGCGGTTGATCTCCACCGCGCAGAACGGTCTCGAGGTGCTGCGGCTGGGGGGACTGGAAACCGGCGCGGTGCCTTCGCCGTACCAGATCGTCGAGAACGTCCCCATGTATCGGCTGCGTCGATACTTCCCACCCGATAGCCGCCGCCGTGGCCATCCGCGCCCGCCGGTGCTGATGGTGCATCCGATGATGATGTCGGCCAACATGTGGGACGTCACCCGCGAGGACGGCGCCGTCGGCATCCTCGACGCCGACGGCATCGATCCCTGGGTCATCGATTTCGGCGAGCCCGACAAGGTCGAGGGCGGGATGCGACGCAACCTCGCCGACCATGTGGTGGCCCTCAACGACGCCATCGACACCGTCAAGAGGACGACCGGCCAAGACGTCCACCTGGCCGGCTACTCGCAGGGCGGCATGTTCTGTTACCAGACGGCGGCCTACCGCAGGTCCAAGGACCTCGCCAGCATCATCACGTTCGGCGCGCCGGTGGACACCCTCGCCGCGCTGCCGATGGGGATCCCGCCGAATCTGGGTGCGGTTGCCGCAGATTTCATGGCCGACCACGTGTTCAACCGGCTGGACATCCAGGGCTGGATGGCCCGGACCGGTTTCCAGATGCTCGATCCGATCAAAACCGCCAAGGCGCGGCTCGATTTCGTGCGGCAGCTGCACGACCGTGAGGCGTTGTTACCCCGCGAGCAGCAGCGTCGGTTCCTCGATTCGGAGGGCTGGATCGCATGGTCCGGTCCGGCGGTATCGGAGCTGCTCAAACAGTTCATCGCGCACAACCGGATGATGTCCGGCGGCTTCGCCATCAACGGCCAGTTGGTGACGCTCAGCGACATCACCTGTCCGGTACTGGCATTCATCGGCGAGGTCGACGACATCGGGCAACCGCCGTCAGTCCGCGGTATCCGCCATGCCGCGCCGCACGCCGATATTTACGAGACCTTGCTGCGTGCCGGACATTTCGGTCTGGTCGTCGGATCGAAAGCCAGCGAGATCACCTGGCCTACGGTGGGTGGCTGGGTGCTGTGGCTCAGCGAGCAGGCCACCCGGCCCGCGAACATCACGCCGATGTCCGATCGGCTGCCCGAGCGTCAGGACGCGCCGGCCGAGCGTGGCGTCCCGATGGGTGCCCGCGTAGTACACGGTGTTGGGGAGGCCTCCGAGGTGGCTCTCGCACTCGCCCGCGGGGCTGCCGGTGCCGTTGTCGCCGCCAACAAGTCGATGCGCACCCTGGCGGTTGAAACCGTGCGCACGCTGCCTCGGTTGGCCCGGCTCGGGCAGATCAACGAACACACTCGAATCTCGTTGGGCCGCATCATCTCAGAGCAGGCTCGAGGAGCGCCGGACGGCGAATTCCTGCTCTTCGACGGCCGGGTGCACACCTATGAGGCAGTCGACCGGCGCATCAACAATGTGGTCCGCGGTCTCATCGACGTCGGCGTCCGCCAAGGCGGCCGGGTCGGCGTGCTGATGGAGACCCGACCCAGCGCGCTGGTGGCGATCGCCGCCCTGTCCCGGCTGGGTGCGGTGGCGGTCCTGATGACGCCGGACAGTGATCTGGCCGCCGCCGCGCGGTTGGGCGGTATCTCACAGATCATTACAGATCCGACGAATCTCGAAGCGGCCCAGCGACTTTCATTGCAAGTGCTGGTGCTCGGCGGTGGTGAGTCGCGCGAACTGCAGCTGCCCGAGGACGCTGACGTCATCGACATGGAGCGCATCGACCCCGACGAAGTCGCGTTGCCGGGCTGGTACCGGCCCAACCCGGGCCTGGCGCGGGACTTGGCGTTCATCGCGTTCACGACGGCCGGTGGTGAGCTGGTCGCCAAGCAGATCACCAACTACCGCTGGGCGCTCTCGGCGTTCGGCACCGCATCCACCGCCACACTCGGTCACAGCGACACCGTGTACTGCCTGACGCCGTTGCATCACCAGTCCGGTCTGTTGGTAGCTCTCGGCGGTGCCGTCGTCGGCGGTGCGCGCATTGCGCTGTCGCGCGGCCTATGCCCGGAACGATTCGTCCAGGAGATCCGCCAGTACGGCGTCACGGTGGTGACCTACACCTGGGCCATGCTGCGCGAGGTGATCGACCAGCCGGGCTTCGCGTTGCACGGCAGCCATCCGGTGCGGTTGTTCATCGGCTCGGGTATGCCCACCGGGTTGTGGGAGCGGGTCCTCGAGGTCTTCGAACCGGCGCGGGTGGTCGAGTTCTTCGCGACCACCGACGGCCAAGCGGTGCTGGCCAACGTCTCGGCCGCCAAGATCGGTAGCAAAGGCCGACCGCTGCCCGGCGGCGGGCAGGTGGAGCTGGCCGCGTACGACGCGGAATCCGACCTCATCCTCGAGGACGAGCGCGGATTCGTTCAGATCCCCCAGCCCGACCAGGTCGGGGTGTTGCTGTCTCGGCCGCGCGGGCCGGTGGATCCGACGGCGTCGGTCAAGCGCGGTGTCTTCGCCCCGGCGGACACCTGGGTGTCCACCGAGTCCCTGTTCCGCCGGGACGCCGACGGCGACTTCTGGCTCGTCGGC
>DASUGW010000066.1:0-3734 GCA_036273805.1 Mycobacterium sp. | reverse complement strand
GGCGGCCGAAGCGTCGTTGCGGCAAGGTCCAGCGCCGCTGCGCTGGCTGATCGGCGTGGAGCTGGCCCGCTACCGCAACTCGGCCAAGCTGTCGCTGACCGAGGCCAGTGAACGCAGCGGGATCAGCCGGGCCAAGCTCGGCCATCTAGAGACCGGTCGCCAGCAGCAGGATCCGCACGACATCGCTTGGCTGCTCGCCGGCTACGGCGCCGAGCAAGCCGATATCGAACGGCTCATCTCGCTGACCAGTCGAGCCGATGAGGCCAGCTGGTGGGCGCCGTGGGCACAGGTCGTCCCGGACTGGTTGAAGACCTTCGTCGGCCTGGAGGGCCTGGCCGAGCATGAGTTCGTTTTCGAGCCGATGCTCATTCCGGGTTTGTTGCAGACAGCGCAATACGCCGCGGCGGTCACCGCTAACACGCCTCGAGTGCGCGCCGACTACAGCGAGCGGTTCGTCGGCCTACGGATCGCCCGCACCCGCCGGCTCACCGATCCTCTGCGCCCACTCCAGCTGCACGCTGTTATCACTGAGGGTGCATTGCGCCTCGCGGTAGGTGACTCTGAGTTAAGACGCGCGCAACTTCGACACCTGTTGGCGATGGCCGAGTTGCCTACCGTGACGATTCAGGTGATCCGACCAGAGGATGGCCCGCACACCGCGCTGACCGGCCAGTTCGTCGTATTGGACTTCGCGAACGTGCGCGCGATCGGCTACGTCGAACTTCACGACGGGGCGGTGTATTTGCAAGATGCAGGACAGGTTCAGTCGTATACGATGGTGGCTGAGGATCTACAGCGAGTTGCCCTTGATCCCGAACGGTCCATCTCATTCATCCAATCGGTCGTCGGGGAGTGAAAGTTCGGAGGCACAGATCGTGTCTAGTCCATTACAGCTAGCGGCGGCGCCGTGGCGGATCAGCAGTTTCAGCGGAAATAACGGAACCTGCGTCCAGGTCGCCACCTTGCCCGATGGGCGCATCGCGGTGCGTAACAGCAACCGTCCTGACGATGGGGTGGTGCTGTTCACTGCCTCCGAGATGACTGCGTGGATCCACGGCGTCAAGGCCGGTGAGTTCGACGATCTCGCGAGTTAACAGACTCACGAGTTAACAGACGTGGATGGCCAGCACCGCGATGTCGTCGTCGGTGGGTGCGTTGGCCAGCAGGTCGTCACAGAGCGGCTCGATGAGCTGGCGGGTGTCGGCAGTGACTTGGCTGACCAGGCAGCTGAGGTTGTCGGTGAGGTCCGTGCCGCGGCGCTCAACTAAACCGTCGGTGTAGAGCAACAGGGTCGATCCAGCGGGCAGGGTGATCTCACCCTCGGTGTGCGGCGGAGTCGGGGTGCAGACCAGCGCGGGGCCGCTGCCCCCGGTCAGCAGCGCAACGCTGCCGTGGGTGGCGAGCAACGGGGGCGGGTGCCCGGCGCTGGCCCAACGCATCGTCCAGCAGTCGTCGGTGTTGGTGAGATTGGCGTAGAGCAGGGTCGCGAACGGGGTGATCGCCAGGCCGGCGTTGATCTCGGCAAGTCGGTCCAGAATCGCGGCCGGCCCCTCGTCACGGTCGAAGGCCAACCCGCGCAGGGTGGCGCGAAGGTGGCCCATCGCCGCGGCGGCGGTGATGTCGTGCCCGACGACGTCGCCGATCACCACCGCTAGCTGGTCCGGGCGGCGCTGGAACGCGTCGTACCAGTCGCCGCCGACCTCGTCGCGCCCGGCCGGGCGGTAGCGGGCGCAGATCTGAAGTCCGGCCACGGTCGGCGGTTCGGTGAGCAGGCTGCGTTGCAGCACCAACGCCGAGTCACGAGTGGCCTGGTAGGTCAGGCCGTGTTCCAGGGCGATCCCGGCGTAGCGGGCGATCTGACCCAGTGCGTGCAGATCATCTTCGTTCCACGGCGGTCGGCTGTGATGCAGCAGGAACGACACCACTGCCACCACGAGACCATCGACGATCACCGGGGCAACCACTACCTGGCTCAACCCGTCGCGGAAGACGTCAGCTGTTCCGGTCTTACGCGCCCACGAGGGCACCTCGGCAGTGGACACGGGTTGGCGCACCAGCTCACCGTGGCGAATGGCTGCGGTGATCGGGTCGCCGTCGCCGTTCCAATGCAGGCCGGTCAGCCGCGGCGCCATCGTGATGCCGGGTATGCCGGCGACGGCCACCCGGTTGGTGATCACCGGTAGTGGCGGCTCAGAGCGTGGGGGCACCGGACGGACCAGCACGTGCACCGTGGACAGATCAGCGAGCTCGGGGACCACCGCCCGGGCGAGTTCCTGAAGTTCCGCTCCCGGGTCGAGGCTCCGGTTCAAACTCGCGCTCGCCCGCGCGAGCAGCTCCTGACGGCGGGCGTGGCGTTCCAGTTCGCGACGGGTTTGCACCCGGTCGGTGACCTCCACCGCAACCAACAGCAGACCCCGGTGATCCACCTCATCGCCGGCGGTGCGATGGATCGTGGAGTAGGAGAAGTCGAAGAACCGGTCACGGGGCCGCTGCTCGCCGGGCCAGAGCATGGTCACCGGGGCCTCAGCGGAGCGGTACTCTGCGCCGCTGGCCAGTACCTGATCCATCAATGTGAAGAACTCATCCGGCACCTGCGGCATCGCCTCACGGGCGGGCACTTCAAGCGGCAGCGCACCGAACAGCGCCTCGTAGGCCAGATTGTGATATTCCACGATGTGCTGCGGGCCGCGGGTGACCGCGATCGCTGCCGGCGCAGCGGTGAAAGCATCCAGCAACCGTTGGCGGCGGTCGATGTCCTGATGCAGCGCCATCTCGTTGATCACAGAGTTCGCCAGAGCCTCCAACGCTAAGCGATCTACCCGCCGCCACCGGTGCGGCCGGGTGTCGAGCGCGCACAGGGTGCCGATCACGTGGCCGTCGGCGTCACGCAACGGGAAGCCGGCATAGGCGTTGAAACCCAACTCGACGCGAGCCGGATGATCAGCAAACGGGGACTCGGCGGCGTCCTCGATGTACAACGGGCTACCGGCGAAGAATGTGGACGGGCAGAAACCGGTGTCGATCGAGGCCACCCGGGATGTCGCGAACGGCTCGCCGAGCCCGACCATGCCCACGAAGTTCTGCTGATCGTCGATCAGGTTCACGATCCCGACCGGGGCGTCCATCACGATCGCGGCCAGCTCCGCCAGCCGGTCTAGCGCCTCCCGGTTGGCCTGCGCCACCGGCAACACTCTGGCCACCGCCGCTAGCCGCGCCGGATCGCCGAGCACCTCCCCGGTGGACACCGGACCAGCTTAGTGTTGCGAGGTGAGTTATTCGTCACACGCATACGTACAGCGGACTGTGGGTAACTGACTTCGACACGTCAACACCATAAGGATGGCCGATGCAGCAGGTGAACCAGAAGACCGGGCTGGCTCGCCGGGTGCTTGTGACGGTCGCCGGGGTGGCGCTGTGCGTGGTGGGGATCGGGTTGCTCGTATTGCCCGGACCAGGCCTGCTGCTAGTGCTGGCTGGTCTGGTTCTACTTGCCAACGAGTACCCGTGGGCACGCCGCATGACGGGCCCGGTGCGAAAGCGGGCTACCCAAGCCGCCGAACAGAGCGTCGCTTCACCGGTGCGGACCAGCGCGACGGCGTTGTGCGGCCTGGCGCTGATCGGAGCCGGCCTCGCCTGGATCTTGGTACCAGCGCTGCCACTCGGCGGCGTGGCAACCGGATCCAGCCTGATCCTCTCCGGCATCGTGGTGCTGGTGCTGCTCGTCTACAGCTACC
>DASUGW010000065.1:0-5914 GCA_036273805.1 Mycobacterium sp. | reverse complement strand
CGGCGGACCCGGTTTCGGTTTGCGCGAGGGCGGCCTGGTGGGTACACCCGCCGCCATCGTCGACCGACTGGGGCAGCTCCGTGAACTCGGCTTCGGGCAGGTCGTGCTGTTCACCCACGACCGCGCGTCCGATGAGACGCTTGAGTTGCTGGCCGGCGAGGTGCTGCCTCACGTCTGACCGGCGGCGGCCCTCAGCCGAACGGCGTGATGACCGTCTTTCCGAACTGTTCGATGGCCTCGAGCGCATGGGCCAGGTTGTCGCCGGGCACCGATACCTGAACCCAGGTGACGCCGAGTGCCGCCAACTCGGCCAGCCCGCTCAAATACGCGTCGGCATTGAAGCTGTCCTCGCCCGGGCTGCCGCCGGCCAGGTTGGAGAACGTGATGTCCACCGACGCCGCATCACGCCCCGCTTCATCGAGTCGACGATGCAAATCGGAGATGCCCTGCGCCAGTTTCTCATTGGAGTCCAGGGCATCGGTCCGGGCCGTCTGAGCCAGACCAGCGGGGGCCGGGAAGGGGCACCACCCGTTACCGTACTGCGCCACCCGGCGGCGGGCAGCGCCCGTGTTGCCGCCGATCCAGATCGGCGGATGCGGCTGGCTGAACGGCCGTGGGTGGGCGGTGATGCCCTGCGCCGTGAAGTGGCGCCCCTCGTAGCTGACATCATCGGTGGTCCAGATCGTCCGGATGACGTCAAGAGCCTCTTCGAGCAGTTGCCCGCGCTCGTCGAAATCGACGCCCAGGGCGGCGAATTCTCTCTTCAGGTATCCGACGCCGACCCCGAGCACGAACCGACCCCCCGACAGCAGGTCCAGCGTGGCGGCGGATTTGGCCACCACGAACGGGTTTCGATAGGGCAGCACGACGATGTTGGGGATCAGCTTGAGCGTGGTGGTGTGCGCGGCGGCGAACCCCATCGCCACGAACGGATCGAGCGCGTCATGGCCCCCCGCCTCGAGCCAGCGCTGGGTCGGCGCCGGGTGGTCGGTGAAGCCGATACCACCGAACCCCGCCGCCTCGGCTGCCGCGGCCACCGCGGCAACACCCGCGCCGGTCACCAACTCCGGGTTGTACGGATGGCTGTGCATCGGGTGAGTGAAGGCGAACTGCATTCGGCTGACGCTCCTGATCGCTCGGGCTGACGGTTATTTGCTCTTGCGGCTGCGCGGAGCCCAGATCGCCGCTGCCGGAAGGGCCGCTCCGGAGGCACCGGCGACCGCGGCGAGCCGGGGACGATCAGCTCTGCCGTTGACCGCCCATCCAGTGTGGAACACCTCATCACGAGGCAGAGCGTCAGCCCCGGCTGCCCGCATCGCATGGGCCTTGAATGCCCGGGCCGCACCGCTGGGAACGTGTTGCACCGCCTCGAGTTTCACTCCGAGATCGGTCGGAGCCGGATCACCCCAGATGGTGACCTCGGCTATGTCGCGACCGCATTCGGCCGCCACCCGGGCCTGGACCTGGGTATCAGCATTCAGTACCGCGGCGCTGACGGCCAGTGCTGTCGGCCGAGCCGCATCGCGTCCGGCCGGCGGTACGTCACTCAAACCGTGTGCAGTGACACCGAGGATGCGCAGCGGGCCGGTGTCCTCACCGGCGGGTACGTAGACGTTGACGTCCCATCCGGCGAGCGCCCGGTCGGCCAACCAGCCACCGGCCGAGCTGACGACGTCGGCGACCGTCGCGGCGAGCACATCGAGCCGGTGCCGCACCGCGGCTTCGGCCGATGCCGATGCATTGGCACGGCCATTCCGAGAACTCGACGTAGATGCCAAAGCGTTAGCTGCCATGCCAATTCACCTTTCGGGCTTCGGGTTCGATGACCGCCGGTCACTTCTCGTCGACGAATATGTCCCTGATCGGGTTTTCACCACCGCCGTACCGGGACAGGTCGGTGGCTCCCGCAGCGATGAGCACCTCGCTGTCGATCAAACACTGAGCGGTGACCTCGGCTGCCGGCCGCGACAGGATCTGCACTGCGGCGTCGGCCATGATCTGCGGGCTGCGCGAGGCCTCCAGCATCTTGGTGCCGTCCCCGGAGTTGGCGACCGCTGCGGTGGCGATGTAGGTCTCGGGCCACAGGCAGTTGAAAGCGATTCCCGCTGTGCCGTTTTGGGAACGGAACTCTTCGGCCCAGCCCAGCGACAGCAGCGTCATGCCGTACTTGGACAAGGTGTAGGACGGATGCGCTCCGAGCCAGTAAGGGTTCATGTTCATCGGCGGGGAGATGGTCAGCACATGCGCATTGGGTGACTTACGCAGGTAGGGCACGCACGCCTTGGTGAGCAGGAACGTCCCGCGGATGTTGATCTCCTGCATGAGATCGAACTTCTTGGCCGACAGGTCCTCGGTCGGGTCGACCGAGATCGCGCTCGCGTTGTTCACGCAGATGTCGACGCCGCCGAATCGCTCGACCGCGGCCTCGACGGCCCGGTTCACGTCTTCTTCCCTACGGACGTCTCCGACAACCGCCAGGGCCTGACCGCCGGCGGCTTCGATCTCGGCCGCCGCGGTGTAGACGGTGCCCGGAAGCTTGGGGTGCGGCTCGGCCGTCTTGGCCAGCAACACGACATTCGCGCCATGGTTGGCCGCGCCCAGGGCGATGGCCAGACCGATACCCCGGCTACCGCCGGAAACCACCATGGTGCGGCCGGCGAACGAACTGTCGGCTGCCATTGATCTCCTTGTTCAGCTGCGCAACCCGCATGTCACTGCCGACATGCGGCCCCGGCGCCGAGGCGAACGACGACCGGCAAGGCCGTGGTCGCCCCTGGCAGACCCGCGTCTCGGCCAACTGCCGCGACTTATCCAACAGCGTGACATTTTTGCGCTGATCTGTAAAGGGACGGTTTTGCGGCCCGGGTCAGGCGGGTGCCAGCTCCCGGATCAGATCCAGCGACTCGAGCTCGCGGATCGCCCGCAGGCTGCGCTGAAGCATCGCCACCATGACGTCGTCGCCGCGCTCGGTGGATTCGACGAACGCCACCGCCATCGCGGAGATCAGCGGAACCTGCAGCAGGCCCAGCCGGTAGTCGCGCCAGCAGGTGTCCCTGTCGTAGTCGCTGACCCCGTAGCTCAGCAGTTCCGCGTGGTAGGCGGCCACCAGCTCGTGTTCGGTCTCGGCCCGCAACGCCGGATCGAGACCCGAAGCGATGAAGTAGGCCAGATCGCGTGCGGGCAGTCCGACGGCGAGCGTCTGCCAGTCAACCACCGAGATCCGCGTGTGCTCGGGGTCGAACAACAGGTTGTCCAACCGGAAGTCGCCATGCAGGATGCTGAACCGGTCCGCGTCGATCAGCAGCCATGGCTTGATCAACGGTGCGATGTCGGTCAGCGTGGTGCGGTCTTCCTCGGACAGTCGCGACCCGAGCTTTTCCAGCGTGATGCCGGTGGCCATCCCGAAGATGTCACCGAGCCCCGCCGCGGACGCCTCGTCGGGCTTGCCCATCACGGCGCCCGCGAAGTCCGCCCACGCTGGGTCGCACCACCGCGGTCCGTGCAGGCCCGCCAGGGCGCGCGCTGCCAGCAGGGCCTCCTGCGCGCCGCATCCGGCGAGCTGATCGCCCTGCACCGCGGGTGCCATATCCGAGAGCAGCAGCACGAACTCGGTACCGTCGTCGGAAGCCCCGCAGTGATAGCAGCGCGGCATCGGGATGCGCACCGACTCGGCAACCTCGGTGTAGAAGGCATGCTCCGCCTTATAACCGAAGGATGCGGTGGCGCGAACCGCCGGATCCTGTGATGGCAGCTTCACCACGAAGGTGTCCGGCAGGCCAGTGGGGTTGGCACCGTATGTGACCGACACCCGATAGGTGGCACCGGTCTGCCCGGTACCGATCGCGCTGACGACCGCGTCGGTGACCATCACGTCGGTTCCGTCGGCCCCGAGCACCTCCGTGAGCCATGCGGCCGTCACCTCCGACGGACCACCCGGAATCGTCTGCTGTGCATTCGCGGCCATACCTGCTCACCTTCTACTGGAGTACCGGCGATAATGCCCCACCCGAATGCGCGATGGCACACAAGGTTGGGTAAAGGCTCCAGCGACCGCCGGCACGACGGTTTGTAATGTGGGCGGGCATGACGTTCCCCGCTGCGACGGGCCACCCGCTGAACTCCCCGCTGGGCCGGTTCGGCGTCACGACACTTCTCGACAGCCCCGAGCGGTACGTGGCAACGCTGCCGCTGGCGCACCTTCGCAACCCGCTGACCGGCGCGGTGACGCTGGGGCCGCTGGCGGTGCTGGTGGATTACGTGGCCGGCCTCGTCAACCACCTTCGCCGCGACGCCGACGAGTGGACTGTGTCCGGCGAGCTGAGCCTGGATCTGACGCCGGACGCCGCCACCGTGGTGACGCGCGATCCCGAGGTGCCGGTGCTCGGAACCGCTCACCCGTTCGGCACCAAGGGGTCGACGTCGCTGGGGGTGTGCACGCTGACCCACGACGGCGTGGAGATCGGCACGGGTTCGGTGCGCTCCGTGCATATCCCCCGGCCCGAGGTCTTCGCCGACCCACACGATCAACGCCCGGAGCACAACGGCGTTCGGCCGACGGAGCTGGCAGACATCATGTCGGTGCGCGTCGGGCGGGACCGGCCGGGCGCGGTGCTGTACCAGCAACCGACGTCGGGGCTGAACAACGACATGGGGATCGTCAACGGCGGTGTGGCCGCAACGGGACTGGAGCTCGTTGCCGCCGCGGCGCTCAACGCGGATCGCAGTGCACCGCTGCGGACCGCATCTCTGCGGGTGAGTTTCCTTCGGCCGCTGTTGTGCGGCAACGATTCCCGTTACGAGGCCACGGTTCTGCGGGCCGGCCGCCGCACCGGAATGGCCGACGCCGTGGCGATCGGCGCGGACGGAGCGCAGGCATTGGCCGCCCGAGTCACGGCGTACGCCTGACGGTGTCTGCTCAGACCTGACCTTGCGCCTGCTGCACGTGTTGGACACGTTCGGCACGAGGTTGCACCGGACCGTCCTCGAGTTGCTCAGTAACGCCGAGGTCGGCCAGCCCCAGCTGAGTAAGCAACGGAATGCCGCTGGCGTTCAGCACGAATCGCAGATCGTCGCTGGCGCCGTCGTCGAAAAGCATCGACCCGATGAGGCAGATCACCGCCATCTTGAAGGCGTTCAGGGCGCGGTACCACTGCCGGTTCTGCGGTGTTATGCCGGTGGCGTCGCAGTAGCGGGACAGGAATTCGTCGAACGACAGCGCGTCGGGATGGCTGGTGAGGCCGACCGGCTGCATCCAGAGCAATTCCATCCAGCCGATATCGGTCAGCGGGTCGCCGACCGTCGTCATCTCCCAGTCGAAGACCGCGCTCACCTGATCGCCGACGAACCCGAAGTTGCCGGGTTTGGCGTCGCCGTGCACCAGCGTGATCCGTTGACAGGGTGCGGGTTTGGTGCCACGCAGCTCTTGTAGCAGTCGCTCCAGCGCCGGCATTGGACCGCGCTGGACCCGGCGCATCTCGGTTTCCCAGCGTTGCAGTTCCCGGTCGAGATGGTCGGCGCCGGAGTCCAGCCCGTCGAGGCCGGTGGCGCTCAGGTCGACGTTGTGCACCGCGGCCAATTGGTCGGCCAATGATGTACACATCCGCCGGATTCGCTCGGCGGTGACGTCCGGGCCTTCTGGTGCGGCCATTTCGTAGACTGTTGCTTCGACACGATCCATCACGAAGAACGGGCGACCAAGCACATCGCCGGACTCGTCGATCAACAACGCCCGCGGTGCCCGGACTCCGGTAGGCTCCAGCGCCCGCAGGATCTCGAACTGCCGCTTCAGGTCATAGGGTTCCAGCAGTGCGGGCGGCTTGGGCCGTAGCCGCAGCACGACGTCTCGGCGCTGCTCGGCGGATACCACTGCGAGCACCAGCATCTCGGCGGAATGGCCGAACTCGACGCGGTCGAG
>DASUGW010000064.1:0-2079 GCA_036273805.1 Mycobacterium sp. | reverse complement strand
CACCGGCCGCTCGGTTAACGTTTCGACCGGGGTGGCGCCGGTCACGACGCCTCGGTGAGCCACAGGGCCGCGCCGTCGCGCCCAACGCCAGGAACGCGGCCTCTGCTGGTCATTGGTCGCGGCGTGCGGGCCAGCGCCCGCCGGGGCCGGCGGAAAGTCCGTGTCGTCGACCCGTCGGTCGCCCGGGTGGCGATCTGGTGGCGAGCGACCTCTACCGCACCGGCGTCGCCGACGTGGGTGATCACGACTTGCACACCGTGGCGGCGGACCGCACCGTCTGCCCGGCGAGCCGGTGGGGCACCGAGTACTGCGCATGGTCGAACCAGATCAATGGGTGTTCTCGGCGATCGTGCGGGTCACCCCGAACGCCGCGGTGAATGGCGCCGCGGGCAACCGGTGCAACCGGCGCGCCTGCTCGGCGAGCATCTCCACCGGCGGGCGGCGAGTGACCCGGTGCGCCCGCGCGTTGACCGCCTCGGTGTACATGCGGGTGTGCGGGCCCAGGGGTTGGGGATCGTGGTGCCGCGGTAGCGGTACCGGGTGACCGGCAACGCCGCGATCCGCCGCAACTCGATCGTGCCCGCCGTGATCGGCAGCCACCGCCCGGTGGGGTTGGTTAACTGCAGGTGGAGGTCGGTCCACCTCCAGTGATGCCGTCGCTTCAGTATCCGGATCACTCGCCACCAGGCGAAGCTGTCCAGCGTGCTGAAAGCGTTCTTGGCGACGGTATATCGGAAGTAGTTCGCCCAGCCGTGCATGATCTGACCCAGCCGGATCAGGACTTCTGCCAGGTCCTGTTGCGACGCCCTGTGCGTGCTGGCACGGATCTTCGTCTTCAGCGACCGATCGGGCGTTGGCCGATGAACGTGTAGACGTACCACTTGTTCGTCCCTCGTTGCGGCGCCGCTGGACGCGGAACCCGAGGAGGTCGAACCCATCACGGAGGGGTCTTGGGCTTGGCCACATGGCCCAGCAGACCGCCGCGTTCGCCGCGGGCCGCCACGCGCACCGCCCGGCCTCGCGGCACTGGGTTGCGCACCGAGGGATCGCGCATCTCCCGAACGCGAACAGCGCCGAGACCGCCGCCAACCGGCAGTTGATCGTCGCCGGGGCATAGCCGGTGTTGCGGCCGTCCCCTATTGAGTACACGTTCCTACCCGCACGCCCCGGCAGCACCGCCTCCCGGCACCCGATGAGGAACCGCAACAACACATCGACGTCTACGCCATCCAGCTCGATACCACCACCGAGGTCGGCACAGGGGGCTGAGCCGAATGACACCAAATCCGACACGCAGCCGCGCGGGGAAGCACTCGGACGCTCCCGTGGAGGCTTGACGACCAAGATTCATCTCGCGGCGGACACCCGCTGCCGACCCCTCTCGCGGATTACCACCGCCGGTCACCGCCACGACTGTCTGGCCTTCGAGTCGGTGATGGGCGGCATCCCCATCCGCCACAAAGGCCCTGGCCGACCACGCGCCCGATCCGGCCGGGGTGCTGTGCGATAGGGCGTACTCCAACCGGGCAATCCGCTCCCACTTGCGGCGACGCCAGATCAAGGCCACCATCCCCGAACCGGCCAGCGAACAAGCCCACCGTCTCCGGCGAGGCCGCAGGGGTGGACGGTCACCACAATTCGACGCCGAGATCTACAAACAACGCAACGTCGTCGAGCAAGCCATCAACAAGCTCAAGGGCTACCGCGCGGTGGCAAGCCGCTACGACAAACGGGGCTACATCTACCGTGGAACCATCGACATCGCCTCATCAGAATCTGGCTCCGCGACCCCGTTCATGATCCACGGCGCACGCCCTAGCCGGTTAAGAGACGGTCCGTCGGCAGGCGCGTGGCCACGGTCAGCCCGTAATGGCAGCCGAAGGCCACGGTGGCCGGGGTTGCGCACGCAGGCCCCGGCGACGTGTTCGACGGTGACGGTCTTGTCGTTGTCGGTCAGCAGATACGTCGCTACCCCACCCAGTACGCGCAGCGTGGCGTCGATCGCTCCGCGAGATCCTCCAGCGCGGTCAAGAACTCATCGATCCCGCTCGGTCGACGCGTCACCCGACCGGGCACCAA
>DASUGW010000063.1:0-4704 GCA_036273805.1 Mycobacterium sp. | reverse complement strand
GTCACACTGGTCACGCCGCCCTCGGGGTTGATGATCTCGCGGTTGGGCGATGGCGCTGGCGGGTAGCGTTGGTGGAGGCCGACGCGGGGAGGCTGATGTTGACCAGAGGATCGACGGGTGTCACCGCGGAACTCGAGTTCGATCGGATCCTGCGGGATCGGGCCCTGGAAACCGTGTTCCAGCCGATTGTGCACCTGGGATCCATGGCGACCGTCGGCTACGAGGCGCTGGTGCGCGGGCCGGTCGGTTCGTCGTTCGCGTCGGCGTCCTCGCTTCTGGCGGCGGCCTATCGAACGCGGCGTGTTGTCGAATTCGACTGGGCAGCGCGTGCCTCGGCAAGTCGCGCGGCGGTAGCCGCGGGCCTGAGCGCGGATGTTCTGTTGTTCCTCAACGTTGAACCGTTGGCACTGGATTCGCCGTGCCCACCTGACCTGTGGCCGGATATCGAACACGCGTTCGGACTGTTTCGGGTCGTTCTGGAGGTCACCGAGCGGTCGCTGGACCGTGATCCTGGTTCGTTACTCGACGGCATCGCCCGGCAGCGCCTGGAGGTCGAAGCGCTGGCGCTCGACGACGTCGGCTCCACGACCAAGACACTGTCCATGCTTCCGGTGCTGTCGGCTGACGTGATCAAGCTTGATGGTTCGGTCACCCGGGGTGGCACGACCCCGGCAGCGATGAAGATCCTCGACATCGCCTACGAAGAGCGCGAACGGACCGGTGCCACCATCCTGGCCGAGGGTGTCGAGACCGCCGCACAGGCAGCACAAGCGCGCATGTTCGGAGCATCCCTCGGCCAGGGACACCACTTCGGCCAGCCCGGACCACTTGAGCGAGACGCCCGCGACCCCGCCAGAGTCCCCGGGATCGCCACCCAGACGGTGCCGGACGTTCGCACTCCCTTTGAGGCGCTGGGCGGATCGACGATCGGCCAGGCCACCGCCGACGTGCTCATGCCGCTGGCCAGGCAGGTGCTCCGCGGTGGGGTTGAACTCATCGACCCGGCGCTGGTCATCGTGTTGGTTCCCGGTCCCGAGGTGTTCACCGCGGCAGACCGGCGCTACCTGGCTGAACTGGCAGAGCGTGGCGTGATCACCGGAATCCTGGGCCCAGGTCTGTCGGCTGAGCCGGCGACCGGCGCGCGAGGCGCTGACGCGCACGACCCGACCCTCGCCGGCGAGTGGGCCGTCGTCGCGCTCAGCCCCAGCTCGGCAGGGGCGATGCTCGCCCGAACCGTGGCCGGCGCAGGCAGCGAGTTCGAGTTCGGTGTGACCCACAATCGAACACGAGTGATAGCCGCTGCCCGATGCCTTCTCCACCGACTCGGGCCGCCACCACACTCAGACTAGTGCCGTGTTAGGCCACCATGGTCGCGTTCCGACCTGGTAGCCGAGTGGGCTTGACCAGTCAAGACGATCCATCCTCGTCCAATAATGTCTGCCCTCATCCGCTTCGGTAGTCGCTGGGCGAGCGGCCCGCTTGCGGGCCGTCTTGAAGGAGTACAGGAAGTCTGCACAAAGATCAACTAATGGCCCATTGTCGTAGTTCGATTGACGCGTTCCAGAACGACTTCAGATGATGTGTGACAAGATCGCTTGGTCGTCACTCGGCGATGGGGGGAACCTCGATCGCGGCGCGGTAGCGTCGCCGGCGTACACCGATCTTGTCCGTCTCGTCCGCGATGATCTCCGGGTCACGGAATGCCGGTGCCCGCAGCAGTAGGTGAAAGAACGCGGTCTCCCCGCCACAGCCGAGGACGCCGAAGTCCCCACCGCGCACCTCGGCTCGCACGCTGGTGATCGAAAGTCTCCGAGCTACCGGGGGAACCTCACCTGCCACGGCGAACCGGGGCAGGCGGGCCGGCCGGTATACGGAATCAGGCCAACCCGGGTCGACCAGTTCGGCCCGACGGCGTCGGCGACCAGCCTCGCGTAGCGGGCAGCTGTGTCGGCATCCAACGACCGCCACCGCTGCAGGCTCATCACCGACGCATCGTATTCACGCCGCACGGCATGATCGTCTAATGACGGTGCACTCCTCTTGAGCGGGTCGGGAGGATGTGTCTTGAGCCGCCGGTGGGATGACCACTTTGATCGTCGGAGACTTGATCTCTAAGGCTAGAGAGTGGCCCCACCCGTACCCCCATCATCGTGCGTGCCTCCGCACGGCGTCTGCTGATCGCTGCAGCCCTGGGACCGGTCAGGGACTGAACGAGTCGGACGCCTCGCCGACGAAGTGGACTACTGTCCTGATTGTCTGGGAGGATGCCCAACTCGCCCGCCTGGACGGCTAACTCGCGCCAGCAACAATGCCCCGGACACGGAGGAGCCATGGCAACGTTCGGCCGGTCCGACGACTTGCAGGGGGCCGAGTTCGTCCGCGCGAATCTGCACGGTGCCCGGTTCGTCCAGTGTGACCTGTCCGAGGTCGTGATGCGTGGCGTGAGCGTGTCGGGGGTGGACATCGACTCTCCGTGGTTCTTCGACCGTGGCAGCTCGTTGCGCATCAACGGCGTCGATGTGCGCCCGTTCGTGGAAGCCGAACTCAACCGCCGCTTTCCCGGGCGCGCCGACCGGCGTGCCGAAGATCCGCGAGCGCTCCGTGCTGCCTGGGCCGCGCTGGAGCGCGCCTGGGCGGCCACGCTCGAGCGTGTCGCGGCGATGCCCACCGGCACGGTCGACGTATCGGTGCGCGGCGAGTGGTCGTTCGCGCAGACGCTGCGGCACCTGGTCCTGGCCACGGACCTCCAGCTGCGCCGGGCGATCCTGGGCATCGAACAGCCGTTCCACCCCGTCGGCCTGTACGCCGGCCCGGCCGACAGCGTGGACATGTCGGTCTTCACCACGGTCACGCCGTCCTACGCCGAAGTGCTCGACGCCCGCGCCGACCGGGTCGCCATGGTGCGTGACTTCCTGGCCACTGTGACATCGCAGGAGTTGGCCACACCGCGCACGGACCCGGGGGAGCCTAACCTCCAGATGACCACCCGCTCCTGCCTCCACACGATCCTGGAGGAGGAGTGGGAGCACTACCGCTACGCCGTACGCGACCTCGACGCCATCGAGGCCAAGCCAGACGCGTGACTCCGGCGTGCACACGTAGCGCGCGGAGTCGATTGCGCCGAAGCCAGCGGCGACAGGCCGAGGGCGGCGACCAGCAGGCCGAAGTCGCCCAGTGCGATGTCCCACTACAGCTGCTCCGCAGTGTTGCTACTCCCGCCAAGGTGCCCGTCCAGTCGTAGAGCGGCGCAGTGGTCGCATACTCGCGGAGATAGGCGATCCTGTCGCCGGTGAGTCGGGCTACCGTGGCTCCCTCGAACGTGGCGTTCTTGCCCTGCCAGGTGCAGGAGAATGCCCATTCGGCGATCAGGACGTCACCGGCAACCGCATGTCTTGTGCTGCCAATCGTTGACGGAACCGCCTGCGTCGAGCCAGGCGCGCATCCATTGCTCGACGCGCTGCTTGCCTCGGTAGACCGGCCCGTAGCATTCGGTGGTCGCGTTCTACGGCTGCTTGTACTACGCGGGCCTGCGCCCGGAGGAAGCCGTCGGACTCCGCGAGGCAGATCTTGAGATTCCGCCGGCCGGGTGGGGTCAGATCCATGTCTCGGTGGCCGAGCCGCACGCAGGCCGGGAGTGGACCGACAGCGGTCAGAACCGGGAGCGGACACCGGGCTGTCTACCTGCCCGCCTCATGGACCGACGACCCGCAGCGCCTGACCGCCGCGGGCGTCCCCGACGGCGTCGGCTTCGCCACGAAGATCACATTGGGTCGGCGGATGCTCGCCCGGACACTGGACGCCGGCGTGCCCGCCGCGTGGGCGACCACCGACGAGTTCTACGGCGGCGACCGGGGGCTGCGCCGCGACCTGCAACGCCGCCAGCTCGGCTACGTGCTGGCCGTGGCGAAAAGTCACCGGGTCAACGTCGGTGGGCTGCACGGGATCGCCCGCGCCGACACCATCGCCGCCGGCCTGTCCCACAAGGCGTGGAACCGGTACAGCGCCGGCCAGGGCGCCAAAGGGCGCCGGGAGTTCGACTGGGCCTGGGTCGCGGTGATGCCACCCATCGACGAGGCCACCGGCTTCCACTGGCTGCTGGTCCGCCGCCGGATCAGCGACGGTGAACTGGCCTTCTACCGCTGCTGGGCGCCCACCCTGGTCGCCCTGCCCACCCTGGTCCGGGTCGCCGGCATCCGCTGGGCGGTCGAGTGCTGCTTCCAAAACGCCAAAGGCGCCGTCGGTCTCGACCAGCACCAGGTCCGCCGCTGGGACTCCTGGCACCGCTACACCACCCTGGTCATGCTCGCCGCGGCGATCCTCGCCGCGATCGCCGCGGCCGAACACCGCCGCGCCACCAAACCCGGACTGATCCCGCTGACCGTGATCGAGATCCGACGGCTGTTCGCGAAGCTGATCACCGCCGTCAGCCGACCGGCCAGCTTCCACCTGGCCTGGTCCCGATGGCGACGCACCCACCAAGCCCGCGCCCGCGCAAGCCACTACCACCGCCGAGGCGACACCGACCATCGACCCACATCTACATAACGAACCCGGGCTGGACTACTAAGCGGTTGACCAGAAGTTCTGCGCGTAACTGGCGTTGATCGACTATCGCGCGGGGGACCTCGTCGGGTGTTGTATCGAGATCGACGAAATCCGATGCTCACCGACGAGGTCCGTGGTCAGTATGCGCCCGCCACAGGT
>DASUGW010000062.1:0-56625 GCA_036273805.1 Mycobacterium sp. | reverse complement strand
GATCCCCCAGTGGGCCGGATCGGGGCTGACGCCGAAGGTCGAAACCATAAAGGGCACGACATCTTTCGTGAGATGGTCGGCGGCGTTCCCGCGGGGGCCGTTGACACACTCGGTGTCGTTGTTGAACGTGCCGCTGTGGTCCACCCAGACGACGACGGGCGCGTTTCCGCCGTGCCGAGCAGCGAAGTCGTCGAGCACCTCGCGCGCACCGACACTCGGCCAGTCGGCAGGGTGACCGAACTCGCCACCGATCATCATCAGCACCGGCAGCTGCGGCGGCGGGTTGGTCGCATACCACGCCGGCGGCAGGTAGACGATCTCGTCGCGATGCTTGAATCCCGATGCGTCACTGGGGATGTTGACCGTAAGCACCGTGCCCCTGAGCGGTTTGACACCCTTTTCCCGCATCGCCTGGAAGGTCGCCTCGTCGATTTCTCCCCCGAGCGGGGCACCGGTCAACCGGCCCCACGCGGATGCCGTCGTGGGCAGATAGCCGACCCACAGATTCAGCGCCAGCGCCACACACAGCGCAGACAGCACCACGGCCACCGCGGACGCCGCACGCTTACGCCATGACGTTGAGCTCCAGCCCGCCACTGCCACCACTGCCGCGCCGCCGGTCAGCGCGATCCACACCCAGAATCCCAGTGGGGCGGGGTTATCGGACCAACCCTGATAGCCGATGTACCAACCGACCAGCAGCGCGACCACGACGCCGACAACCAATGCAACCGCCAGCCACCGCCGACTCCAGCGCAGCGAGCGCCCGGACACCGCGAGCGCCAGCGCCAGCACCGAAATCACCTGCACCGCCACCGGCAACCACCCGTGTAACAGTGAGACCTCGGCGGCAAGAGTGTGCGTCGTCATCTGCCCGCTCCCCCCGGACCCGCGGAAGCCGCCACAGCGGCGCAGTCATTGGGCGCGGCAACCCCTTTGAAGCGATCGTCGACCCAATGCAGTGCGTCCGCCATGTCGACAGCGCCGGCGTCCCCGCCGGGTTGGAGTCGGACCTGGATCACGTCGCCGATCCGGCACGCCTCCACCAGCGCATGCTGGGTCCATGCCGGCGGGATCAGCGGATCCTTGTCGGTGTAGGTGACCAGCATGGGAGCGCTCGTCGGACCTTGCGGCAACGCGACTTTGCGCAGGAATCCCCGTAACGTGTCGGCCGCATCGGCACTGCTTGGACGCAGGTCATCAGCCGGGATCTGCTCCGCGAGGCGCATCCGCTCACCATCGGAGGGCCCGTCACACTCCGTCAGGACGTCCCAATTCTGTTCCGCTGCACCGCGACGGTAGTCAGCGAGGTCGATGTCGTTACCGTAGGTGGCCTTGAGGGCGGCGAGAAAAAACACCAACGTCAGCTTCTGTTCGGCCGTCAGTGCGCCATTGGCCGCGACATCGACCATGCCCGTCAGATCAGCCGCCGGCGAAACACTCACCGCGCCAACCAGGTTCAGCCCCATCCCATGGTCTTCGACGAGCTCGTTGGCCGCCCACGCGGCCTGGCCACCCTGGCCGGTCCCGAACGCGACCCACTTGTCGGAGGCATTTTTATTGAGATTCCGAACCGCACTCATGGAATCGATGAGGTTGTACGCCTCGGTGGTGGAATCCAGAAACGGGTGCCGCGCTATGTTGGGGCCGAGGCCTTGATAGTCGGGCACCGACACCAGGTAACCCGCCTTGACCAGGTCCGCAACTTCACCGGCCTCGCCGCGCAAAGTCGGCGACAACGACGGCGCGCATTCCGACCGCACCCCGGTTGCCCGATGACCGAATCCCACCATCGGCCAGCCGCCCGGCGGCGGGTCACCCTTCGGGACGAAAACCGTACCGGTGACCTTGTAGTTGCTGTCGTTGATGCCGGATGTCGACACGTACGTCATGCGCACCGCCATGGAACTGACCGCGGCCAGCCGTGGATCGATGTCGGTGAGATTCTGCGTCGAGTCCAGAGATCCGGCGCCCTGCCCGCCGAGCGTCGCGTTCATCGCCCCGTCGCGCGCGGTGGCCGATTTGTCGGCGTCTCGCGGTGCACAACCAGCGGGCAGCACCGCACACAACGTCAAGCCCGTCAGCAGCACCAGTCGCGCGGCGGTACGTCCGAGGCCAGTGACGGCAGTCAACACGGTGTCGGCTCGCTATCCGGGTCAGGCCATGGCGGGACGGTTGGGCACATGGCAGTTGGTTGAAGTGTGGCACATCCGTCCCACGTCGACCCGCCTCACGGCGACGACGACCGGGGTCGAGAACGCTGCGCATCACCATGTCATTGATGTTAGCCATTCAATGATGTGGCAAACGATTTGCAGCAGATTGAATGGATAACCATGGTGTTCATAAGCCATTGTTAGATGCCATCAGATACCTCTGCAAAGTGTGCCGATCCGGTCTCGAACGCGGTGCGCAGCGTTCACCGCCCGACCCTGTGACGCGGCCCCGGAGTCACACAACGACGCCTGGCATTCGGTTCCGTGGCACCCCTCTATAGCATCGAGCACCATGACGAGCGTTTCTGAGCAGAAGACAGCGGCTCCCGCCGAGCAGCAGGTCGACATTCACACGACCGCCGGCAAGCTTGCCGACCTGCGTACACGCGCACAGGAGGCGCTGCACCCGGTAGGCGAGGCAGCTGTCGACAAGGTCCACGCCAAGGGCAAGCTGACCGCCCGCGAGCGCATCCTGGCCCTGCTCGACGAGGGTTCCTTCGTCGAACTCGACGCGCTGGCGCGGCACCGCTCCAAGAACTTCGGCCTGGAGGCCAACCGGCCCGCGGGCGATGGTGTGGTCACCGGGTACGGCACCATCGACGGCCGCGACGTCTGCATCTTCAGCCAGGACGCCACCGTCTTCGGCGGCAGCCTCGGCGAGGTGTACGGCGAGAAGATCGTCAAGGTCCAGGAACTGGCCATCAAGACCGGACGCCCGCTCATCGGAATCAACGACGGCGCCGGCGCCCGCATCCAGGAAGGCGTTGTCTCCCTGGGTCTCTACAGCCGGATCTTCCGCAACAACATCCTGGCGTCGGGTGTCATCCCGCAGATCTCGCTCATCATGGGTGCTGCGGCCGGCGGCCACGTGTACTCCCCCGCGCT
Organism: Mycobacterium sp.; assembly: GCA_036273805.1. Taxonomy (GTDB): domain Bacteria; phylum Actinomycetota; class Actinomycetes; order Mycobacteriales; family Mycobacteriaceae; genus Mycobacterium. The sequence goes on along the minus strand of DASUGW010000062.1, from coordinate 53,524 downwards.
CACCGACTTCGTCATCATGGTCGACCAGACCTCCCAGATGTTCATCACCGGACCCGACGTCATCAAGACCGTCACCGGCGAAGAAGTCACCATGGAAGAGCTCGGCGGCGCCCACACCCACATGGCCAAGTCCGGCACCGTGCACTACGTCGCCTCCGGCGAGCAGGACGCCCTGGACTACGTGCGCGACCTGCTCAGCTACCTGCCGCCCAACAACTACGCCGAACCGCCGCGCTACCCCGCGCCTGCCACCGGCCCCATCGAGGACTCGATCACCGACGAGGACCTCGAACTGGACACCCTCATCCCGGACTCGCCGAATCAGCCGTACGACATGCACGAGGTGATCACGCGAATCCTCGACGACGACGAATTCCTGGAAATCCAAGCCGGATACGCCCAGAACATTGTCGTCGGGTTCGGTCGCATCGACGGCCGGCCCGTGGGCATCGTCGCCAACCAGCCCACCCAGTTCGCCGGCTGCCTGGACATCAACGCCTCCGAGAAGGCCGCCCGGTTCGTCCGGACCTGCGACTGCTTCAACATCCCGATCGTGATGCTGGTCGACGTGCCCGGCTTCCTGCCCGGCACCGAGCAGGAGTACAACGGCATCATCCGGCGCGGCGCCAAGCTCCTCTACGCCTACGGTGAGGCCACCGTCGCCAAGATCACCGTCATCACCCGCAAGGCCTACGGCGGCGCGTACTGCGTCATGGGGTCCAAGGACATGGGCTGTGACGTCAACGTCGCATGGCCGACGGCCCAGATCGCCGTCATGGGCGCCTCGGGCGCGGTGGGCTTCGTGTACCGCTCCCAGCTCAAGGAAGCCGCCGCCGAAGGCCGCGACGTCGACGCCCTGCGCCTCGAACTGCAGCAGGACTACGAGGACACCCTGGTCAACCCGTACGTGGCGGCCGAGCGGGGCTACGTCGACGCGGTCATCCCGCCGTCGCACACCCGCGGCTACATCGCGACGGCCCTGCGACTGCTGGAGCGCAAGGTCGTGCAGACCCCACCGAAGAAGCACGGCAACATCCCGCTCTGACCCCGCTGTCCGCGATTTCGGTGCGTCCACGCACGCCAAGCGCCCCCGGGCGCACCGAAATCACCGAAGGAGACGCATGAACCACGACGCCGACATCACTGAGGTGAGCGATCCGCGGGACCTGACCATCGACGATCAGCCGGCCGGTCCGCCGGAGATCAAGGTCCTCAAGGGCAACCCCACCGAACACGAAATCGCCGCCCTGGCAACGGTTTTGGCCACGGCTGGCGCTACTGCGGCCGAGCCCGGCCCCCAGGAGGTCAACCCCTGGGGCCATCCCGTCGACAAACTGCGCTACGCCGTCACCAGCTGGCAGCGCGTCACCCTGCTCGAACGCACACATTTGCGTCGATGACCCGTGTCGTGCTCGCGTCGGCGTCCAGTGGACGGCGGCGCGTGCTACGCCAGGCCGGCGTCGATCCCGTGGTGGTCGTCTCCGGCGTGGACGAAGACGCGGTCATGGCCGCGACCGGCCCGAACGCATCACCGGCCGAGGTCACCACCGCCCTGGCTACCGCGAAGGCCGACGCCGTGCTGGGCTGTCTGGACGTCGATGTTTCGGCCAATTGCATTGTCATCGGCTGTGATTCGATGCTACTGCTCGACGGCAAGCTTTCCGGCAAGCCCGGCTCAGCGGCCCGCGCCCGCGAACAGTGGCACGCGATGGCCGGCCGGTCCGCCGAGTTGGTCACTGGCCATGCCCTGATCGTGCTGCGCGACGGCGCGGTAGTCCACCGGGACGGCCGCGCCGCCTCCACCGTGGTGCACTTCGGCCGGCCTGCCGAGACCGACCTGAGCGCCTACATCGACGGGGGCGAGCCGCTGTGGGTTGCCGGCGGGTTCACCCTCGACGGCCTTGGCGGCTGGTTCGTCGAGCGCATCGAGGGCGACCCGTCCAACGTCATCGGAATCTCGCTGCCGCTGATGACCGCCATGCTGGCCGGTGCCGGACTATGCGTCGGCGAACTGTGGCAAACCAACCCTGTGCCGGCCGACGGCGGTTGAACCGATACGCCTGTACCCCCGGGCGTGGGTAAGCTCGCTTATGTGCCGCTTCCCGCTGATCCCAGTCCCGCACTGAAGAGCTACGCCCACCCCGAGCGCCTGGTCACCGCCGACTGGCTCGCCGGTCACCTCGGCAGCCCAGGGCTGGCCATCGTCGAGTCCGATGAGGACGTACTGCTCTACGACATCGGCCACATCCCCGGTGCAGTGAAGGTCGACTGGCACACCGACCTCAACGATCCGCACGTCCGCGACTACATCACCGGTGAGCAGTTCGCCGAGCTGATGAACCGCAAGGGCATCTCCCGAGACGACACCGTGGTGATCTACGGCGACAAGAGCAACTGGTGGGCCGCCTACGCGCTGTGGGTGTTCACCTTGTTCGGCCACCCGGATGTGCGTCTGCTCGACGGGGGTCGCAACCTGTGGATCTCCGACGGCCGCGACACCACGCTGGATGTCCCCACCAAGACCACCAGCGGCTATCCGGTGATCAAGCGCGACGACGCCTCGATCCGTGCCTACCGCGAGGAAGTGCTGACAACGCTGGGCACCGAAACCCTCATCGACGTCCGTTCCCCGCAGGAGTACACCGGGGAACGCACCCACATGCCCGACTACCCCGAAGAGGGTGCGCTGCGCGGCGGGCACATCCCGTCGGCGATCTCGGTGCCGTGGGCGAAGGCAGCCGAAGACAGCGGGCGCTTCCGCAGCCGCGCCGAACTCGACGAGGTGTACTCGTTCATCCAGCCGGGTGAGCCGGTGATCGCGTACTGCCGCATCGGCGAACGGTCCAGCCACACCTGGTTCGTTCTGACTCACCTTCTGGGCATGCCCGGCGTGCGCAACTACGACGGCTCGTGGACCGAGTGGGGCAACACCGTGCGGGTGCCGATAGTGGTTGGCACCGAACCAGGGACAGTGCCGGGCAGCATCCCGTGACTCTGACTCCGCAGCTGGCCGAGGTGGTCACCGAATTCGGCGAGGTCGCCGGTCAGGACAAGCTCAAGTTGCTCCTGGAGTTCGCCGACGAGCTTCCGGAATTGCCGGCCGACCTCGAAGAGGCAGCGATGGAGCCGGTGCCCGAATGCCAGTCCCCGCTGTTTCTGCATGTCGATGCCGCCGACCCGCAGCAGGTTCGGTTGCATTTCAGCGCGCCGCGCGAGGCGCCGACCACCCGCGGTTTCGCCGCCATCCTGGCCGCCGGCCTGGACGGTCAGCCGACGGAGGCCATCCTCGCGGTGCCCGACGACTTCTACGCCGACCTGGGTTTGGCGGCCTTGATCAGCCCGCTGCGGCTGCGTGGCATATCGGCGATGTTGGCCCGTATCAAGCGCCGGCTTCGCGAGATCTGATCCTGCGTTCAGACGCTGTTTCCCGACACAGACGGACGGTGGCAACACCCGGAATCGACGCGGCGCACCCTTAAAGGGACACCCCGTCGAACCGCCGTCAGTCGGCCGCTTAAACTGCCCCCGTAGATTCTTAAAGACGTTTCTTAGATAACGCCGTGCACGACCGAACGACAGAACGCCAACCAGGAGGCGCAGTGCCCAGTCACGCCAGCGAAAAGATCTCGAAGGTTCTTGTGGCCAACCGTGGTGAGATCGCCGTCCGGGTGATCCGCGCGGCCAAGGACGCGGGGCTGGCCAGCGTGGCGGTCTATGCCGAACCGGACGCCGACGCACCCCATGTCCGTCTCGCCGACGAGGCGTTCGCGCTGGGCGGGCAGACCTCGGCGGAGTCCTACCTCGACTTCGGCAAGATCCTCGACGCCGCCGCCAAGTCCGGCGCCAACGCCATCCACCCCGGCTACGGCTTCCTGTCCGAGAACGCCGACTTCGCCCAGGCCGTCCTGGACGCCGGGTTGATCTGGATCGGGCCCAGCCCGCAGTCCATCCGCGACCTCGGTGACAAGGTGACCGCGCGTCATATCGCCGCCAAGGCCAAGGCTCCCCTGGTGCCCGGCACGCCGGACCCGGTCAAAGACGCCGACGAGGTCGTCGCCTTCGCCAAAGAGTACGGCGTCCCGGTGGCCATCAAGGCTGCCTTCGGCGGTGGCGGTCGCGGCATGAAGGTCGCCCGCTCCATCGAGGAGATCCCCGAGCTGTTCGAGTCGGCCACCCGTGAGGCCGTCGCCGCGTTCGGTCGCGGTGAGTGCTTCGTCGAGCGCTACCTGGACAAGCCGCGCCACGTCGAGGCCCAGGTGATCGCCGATACGCACGGCAACGTCGTCGTCGCCGGTACCCGCGACTGCTCGCTGCAGCGCCGCTTCCAGAAGCTCGTCGAGGAGGCTCCGGCCCCGTTCCTCACCGACGCGCAGCGCAAGGAGATCCACGAGTCCGCCAAGCGGATCTGCAAGGAGGCCGGTTACTACGGCGCCGGCACGGTCGAGTACCTGGTCGGCCAGGACGGCCTGATCTCCTTCCTGGAGGTCAACACGCGTCTGCAGGTCGAACATCCGGTCACCGAGGAGACCTCGGGCATCGACCTGGTACGCCAGCAGTTCAAGATCGCCAACGGCGAGGCTCTGGACATCACCGAGGATCCGACCCCGCGCGGCCACTCGTTCGAGTTCCGGATCAACGGTGAGGACGCTGGCCGCGGCTTCCTGCCGGCCCCCGGCCCGGTCTCCAAGTTCGAAGCGCCGACGGGCCCGGGCGTCCGGATGGACTCCGGCGTCGAGAGCGGCTCGGTCATCGGCGGTCAGTTCGACTCGATGCTGGCCAAGCTGATCGTCACCGGCGCCACCCGCAATGAGGCGCTGGACAGAAGCCGTCGTGCCCTCGCTGAATTCAATGTCGAGGGCCTCGCGACCGTCATCCCGTTCCACCGTGCGGTCGTCAGCGACCCGGCGTTCATCGGCGACGAGGACGGCTTCACGGTGCACACCCGCTGGATCGAGACCGAGTGGGACAACACCGTCGAGCCGTTCACCGGTGGCGGCGCAGTGGACGAGGAAGAGGCCACCCCGCGGCAGACGGTCGTGGTCGAGGTCGGCGGACGGCGCCTGGAGGTGTCGCTGCCCGGCGACATGGCCATCGGCGGCGGCGCGGCCCCGGCGCATGGCGTGATCCGGAAGAAGCCCAAGGCCCGCAAGCGCGGCGGTCACGGCGGCGGTGCGGCGGCCTCGGGTGACGCCGTGACGGCCCCTATGCAGGGCACCGTGGTCAAGGTGGCCGTCGAAGAGGGACAGCAGGTTTCGGCCGGCGACCTCATCGTGGTGCTCGAGGCCATGAAGATGGAGAACCCCGTCACCGCCCACAAGGACGGCACCGTGACGGGCCTGTCGGTGGAGGCCGGTGCTGCCATCACCCAGGGCACCGTCATCGCCGAACTCAAAGACTAGTTTTCAACCGCCGAAACCGACGTTTCGACGACTTTGTGCAAGTGAAAGTCATCGAACGTGGGGTTTGGGAGTGAGGACGAAGTCCGGAGCGGACAAACCCGCGCAAACGGACCCGTCGGTTTCGGCGTTTAGGCGACCAGCGGTCAGAACTCGATGCTGCCCAGCATGGCGCCGTCACCGGTGACCAGACTGGACTTCGCCAGCCGCGTGCCAAAGTAGCGGGCCTGCGGGTCGACCGCCAGATATTTGCCCTTGTCGTGACGGCGGGCCATCACCACGTTGGCCATGTCGGCGAAGGTGATCTTCTCCGGACCGCCGATGTCGATGATGTGATTGCGCGGCGGCTCGACTGCCACCTCGGCCAGGAACGCCGAGACCTCGTCGGCCGAGATCGGCTGGATCAGCGCGTCAGGCACCCGCACGTCGTCCCCGTCGGTCATCGAGTCGATGATCGAACCGGCGAACTCGTGGAACTGCGTGGCCCGCACGATCGTGTACGGCAGGCCCGACGTCACGATGATCCGCTCCTGAGCCACCTTGGCCCGCATGTACGGGCTGTCCGGCAACTCGTCGACGCCGACGATCGACAGCGCGACGTAGTGCTTGACCCGCGCCGCGCGGGCCGCCGCCACCAGGTTGGCCGTCGCGGTCAGGAAGAAATCCATCACCTCGGCGGCCTCGAACGACGGTGAGTTCAAGACGTCGACGACGGTGTCCGCATGTGCGAGCGCATCAGCCAGCCCGGCGCCGCTGAGCACGTCGACACCCGTGCGTCGCGACGCCGCGACGACCTGCTCGCCCTCTTTGGTCAACAGTTCGACGACCTTGGTGCCGATCAAGCCGCCGGCACCCATGACTGTGACTTTCATATTCGCGCTCCCGCTCTGTCCGCGTCGTCATGACATGAGACGCTGTCGCCAATGGATCCCGTGGAGATAAACGCCGGCGCCTGGTACCTACGCGCCCTGCGCGCCGACACACTCATGGACGACCGGCCCGCGCTCGCCGAGATGGGTGTCAAGGACCCACAGTACGTCGCACACTGCGCACAGAACTGGAAACAGGACACGCGCTACACGTGGGCGGTGTGCGAGCCGACCACCGGTGAGATGCTCGCCCAGGTCGACCTGGATCCGGCCACCGGCGATATCGGCGTCGCGGCCCGCGCGGGCCACGAGCAGGCCGCGCAGACCGCCGCCGATGCCGTACGAAGGTTCGCCGATGCCAACGAATTAGGGTTTTGATCATGACACCGCCGAAGCCCGTCACCGTCACCGTCACCGGCGCGGCCGGCCAGATCGGTTACGCCGCTCTGTTCCGGATTGCCGCCGGCGCCATGCTCGGCCACGACACCCCGGTGAACCTGCGTCTGCTCGAGTTGCCCGCCGCCGTGCGCGCCGCCGAGGGCGTGGTGATGGAGCTCGACGACGGGGCATTCCCGCTGCTGCTGAAGACCGAGATCTTCGACGACGCGGTCAAGGCCTTCGACGGGGTCGACGTAGCATTGCTGATCGGCGCCAAGCCGCGAACGAAGGGGATGGAACGCGCCGACCTGTTGGGTGCCAACGCCGAGATCTTCGCCACCGCGGGCAAGGCGCTGAACGCCGGCGCCGGCGCGGATGTGCGGGTCCTGGTGGTGGGCAACCCGGCCAACACCAATGCGCTGGTGACCGCCGCGCATGCGCCGGACATCCCGGCGTCGCGTTTCACCGCGCTGACTCGCCTGGACCACAACCGCGCGGTGGCGGCCATGGCCCGCCACGCCCAGGTGCCTGTCACCGAGATCACCCAGATGACAATCTGGGGCAACCACTCTCCGACGCAGTACCCGGATATCTTCCACGCCAAGGTGGGTGGGCGCTCCGGCGCCGACTACGCTGCCGACACCCATTGGCTCGCGGACGAATTCATTCCGACAGTGGCCAAGCGAGGCACCGCGATCATCGAGGCGCGCGGCGCCAGTTCGGCGGCCTCGGCGGCCAACGGCGCCATCGACCACGTCGACGACTGGGTACACGGCACCCCCGACGGCGACTGGACCTCGGTGGCCCTGCCGTCGCCCGGCGTCTACGGCGTCGACGAGGGGCTGGTCTGCTCGTTCCCGTGCCGTTCGGTCGGCGGTGAGTGGCGCATCGTCGAGGGCCTGGACATCAACGCATTCTCGCGCTCGCGCATCGACGCCTCAGTGGCCGAGCTACGGGCCGAACACGATGCGGTGGCCGCCCTGGGATTGCTCTAGCGAAGCCGCCCCAAAGCGGCGCACCCATACGCTAAGTTTGCTGGATGCTTGCAGCGTTGCAGAACCGCCGCGATGACCGAAAGCGAAATGCGTACAGACGACTGTGCGCATTCGCCGCCAGCGCCCTGATGGTGCTCGCTGTGCCCGGGGGCATCGCCACCGCCGAAGACACAACCGAGCCGACACCGGCGGTCACGATGCCCAACACCCTGGGTGCGAGCCTGGAGATAGTCGTCCAGTACCTGCGGCAGACCACGGGCGATATGAACCTCGTCGTGCACACCCGCAACGTCAACGGCAAGGCGCAGTACCAAAAAGTCTTATCGAATTGGGTTGTGTGCTCGCAGGTGCCCAAGCCCGGCACGGAGCTGACACCGGACACCTGGATCAGCTTCGGCGTCACGCGTCGCGGTACCAGCTGCTGATCAACCGTCACCGACCGGGCGGATAGTCCACGTCCACACCCGAGGCCAGATCCCCACACTCGACCGCGACGACGTCGGTGCGCCCGCGTAGGAAGTCGCGGGCACCCTGATCGCCGCGCAACGACGTGCGCAGAGCCGGCCAGTGCCGGCGGGCGATCACCACCGGATGCCCGGGCCGGCCGCCAAACACTGCTCGCGCCAGACCCGCGGTGGAGCCGCGTGCGGCGGCCAGCACCCGCGCCACCACATCGGCGCCCACGTCGGGGGTGTCGACCAAGTGCAGCACGGCCAGATCGCTCGTCGCCGCCACCGCCGCCAGACCCGCGCGCAGCGAGGCGCTCATGCCGTCGGCCCAGCCCTCGGCGACAACCGCACGCGCCGGCGCGGGCACGTCCACCATCGCGGCACCGAGGACGACCACCACGTCGTCGCAGCCACCGCCGGCCAGCGCACTGACCGCGTCACGCAACCATTGCCCTTGCGCAGCAAGCACTTTGGGTGAACCATATCGGGTTCCGGCGCCCGCAGCCAGCAGCACGCCGGTCGCCGGCCGCCGTTTCGATTCGGACGGGACGCTCACTGCAGCTGATCGCGCAGCCGCGCCAGGGCCCGCGCCAGCAGACGCGACACGTGCATCTGAGATACGCCGATACGCTCGGCGATCTGGGTCTGTGTCATCGACTCGAAGAACCGCAGCACCAGTACCGTGCGCTCGCGGTCGGGCAGGGAGTCCAACAGCGGACGCAACGTTTCGCGGTTCTCGATGCGGTCCAGCGAGGCGTCCACGTCGCCGAGGGTGTCGGCGATCGCCGGCGCTTCGTCGTCACCGCCGCCCCCGCTGTCGATCGACAACGTGTTGTAGGAGCTTCCGGCCACCAGTCCCTCGATGACCTCGTCGCGGTCCATGCCGAGTTCCTCGGCCAGCTCCGAGGCCGTCGGCGCCCGGCCGAGCCGCTGGGACAGCTCGGAGGTCGCCGTACCGAGCCGCAGGTGCAGTTCCTTGAGCCGGCGCGGCACTTTCACCGACCAACTGTTGTCGCGGAAGTGCCGGCGAACCTCGCCCATGATCGTCGGGACGGCGAACGACACAAAGTCCGATCCGGCATTCACGTCGAAGCGGATGACGGCGTTGACCAGACCCACCCGGGCCACCTGAACCAGGTCGTCGCGCGGCTCACCCCGGCCGTCGAAGCGGCGGGCGATGTGATCGGCCAACGGCAGGCACCGTTCGACGATGTTGTCGCGTTGTCGCTGGAACTGCGCGGTGCCATCACTCAGGGTCGCCAGCTCCCGGAACATGCCCAGGACGTCGGCGTACTCGTTGGTCGGCCGTGAGGCCGAACCACGGGATGCGGATCGGCTCACCGGGCCGGACTCACTCGTCTCGTCGTCAGGGCGATCCCGACCACCGGCGCACCGACGTTGCTGGCGTCATGGAAGGTCGCAACGTCGTCGGTCAGCGACGTCAACACGTGCCAACTGAAGCTGCCCGGAGAAAGAACATCCTGCTCCGACGACACGGTGGACACCGTGACCACCAGTTCGTTCACCCGCGGATCGACCACCAGCACCAGCGCCGCCCCTTCGGAGGCAGACCGGATCAACCGCGTGCACGCCTCGTCGACGGCCAGCCGCAGGTCGGCGACGGCGTCAAGGTCGAGGTCTTCGAAGGCCGCCAGGGCACCGATCACCGTGCGCACGACGGCCAGGTTCTCCAGTACGGCAGACACCCGGAATTCCACCGCGCGGGTACCGGCAGTTTGTGCGGACTGCGCACCCTCGGCATTCGACATTGGTAGGCCTCCCGACGGTAACGGCCCGAGAGAACCCCGGTGCGACGGCTTGCCCATCATGACAGAGCCCGATCGGCCACAGCGGTTGACTGGCGAGGACACGGCGAGTAAAAGCGACAAGTCATGATGGCCGGTCAGATACCCCGAATCAGGTGGTGATCAAACGTGCCGGCCGCAGCTGCTGCTGGGATCTAGCTCACCCGGTGCCATATCCCGCGATCGGCGGGAATCCCATCGTCAATGCCACCAGCATCAGGGTCATCAGGAACCAGCCCGCGCCCTGCCATCCCCACCACGTGCCGCCCGCTCGCCACACCCGGTAGGTGCGGGCGAAGGCCCACAGCCCGGTGCCCATCAAAATCCCCGGAGCACCGAAGCCGAGCAGCGTGCGCTCAGGGCGGCTGCACGCGACGGTGTCGACGGAACCACCCGGGCCGCAGGTGCTGGCCCACAGCGCCGCGACGATGAGGAAGGTGAAACCCACTACCGCGGCGATGACGGCAAACCGGATGGCACTGCGGACTTCTGCATCCTCACGCCCCAGATGGTCGGCGGGGATGGGACCCTCGTGCGGATTGCTGGCGTCGTGCCTGCCAGTGGCCATGGGAGATCCTCACATTTGTGCAGGTGCCCCACGCATACCCGGTGACCGCTGGGCCCAAACGGATCGTCCGATACACCGCAACGCACCGACTCGGTTCCGGAGTACCCGCTAGATCCCTCGCGGAGCAGCCTTGACCGCGGCGACGGCCGCATCGTCGCCACTGAAATCGGCACGAAACTCATTGCGGCCGAACGCGAACAACAGCAGCTCCCCCGGCTCGCCGGTCAGAACCACCTCTGGGCCGTGGCCCGCGGTGACGACGTCGGCGCCGTCCGGCGTGCGCAGTGTCAGCCGGACCGGGACGCGCTTGAGCGCGACACGGCCCAACACCGAGATCGGGCGGCGCACCGCGGCGGTCGTCTCGGCGTCGAGCGCGCGCGGCTCCCAGCCGGGTACCGCACGGCGAACGTCTTCGTGATGCACGAACAGCTCGGCCACATTGGCAACGGGGTCGAGCACTTTCAGCGGCGAATACAGCGGCGGCCCGGCGGCGAATTTGGCCAGCAGTTCCGGCCAGTTCGTGGCGTCGGTGACCTGCTGTTGCACGCGGGCGGTGTAACCGGCGAGCGCCGGCACCACGATCCCCGGCGAGGCATCCAGCCGGTACTCGCGCACGACCAGATGCGCAGCCAGGTCACGGGTTTTCCATCCTTCGCACAGCGTCGGGGCGTCAGGTCCGACGGCGCGGAAAGTCTCGACGAGGGCGGCGCGTTCGCGCCGGGCAACAGACATGCCTTCACGATAAAGCGCGGGCGGCTTGTCTGTCGGAGGCCACCCCTATCATTCGCCCGTGCGCGCGGTGAAGGGCTATGCGGTGGCGGGGCTGCTTACCGCGGTCATCGCATGGGTGTGCGGGGCAGACTGGCGGCTGGCTCTGACCGCGGCCGTCGTCGGACCGGGGCTGGCGGTCGCGTTGCCCCGCTTCCTGCGCGCGGTGGTCTCTGGCGCGCTGACACCGGGCCGGCAGGAGGACGCGGCCGGTCGCACCGCGGCCATGTCAGGTACGGATTTCGAGGATTACGTCGCCGACATCGCCCGCAGCTGCGGGGTTCCGGTGATCATGACGCCGCTGTCCGGGGACTGGGGGGTCGACCTGATCGTCGGGCGCCGGCCGGCTCGGCTGGCGGTCCAATGCAAACGCTTCTCACGTCCGGTGGGCCCGTCGGCCGTGCAGGAAGTGGTGGCCGGTGCGCCGATGCAGGGCTGCACTCAGACCATGGTGGTGTCCAACCAGGAGTTCACGCCTGCCGCCCGCCGGCTGGCGGAGTTGCACGGATGCGAACTCGTCGGCGGATCCCAACTGCCCCAGCTGCGCTCGATCATTCGCCATCTCACCCGGCCCAGTGAGCCGAGTGAGCGGAACGAGCGCAGCGAGAGACGGGAATGAGGCGAACAAATCCAGCCCCGCGACCGCCTGATCTCAGCCGAGCGCTTCGGCTACCGCGTCGACAGCGCGGTCGATCTCGTCGGCACCAACCGTCAGCGCGGGCCGGAAGCGGACACTGCGCTCGCCGCTGGCCAACAACAGCACGCCGCGGCGCCACAGCCGTGCGAGGAGCTCGTCGCGCAGCGCGGTGTCGGGCAGGCTGAACGCGCACATCAACCCGCGACCGCGGACGTCGAGCACGACGTCGGGGTGGCTCACCGCGAGCTGCCGCAACCGGCCCAGCAGGTACGCGCCCTGTCGCGCCGCGTTATCAAAAAGGCCTTCTGCGGCAATGGTTTCCAGAATGCGCCGGGCCCGCACCATATCAGTCAGGTTGCCGCCCCAGGTGGAGTTGATCCGAGAGCTGACCGTGAACACGTTGTCGGGCACCTCGTCGACGCGCCGGCCCGCCATCACCCCGCATACCTGCGTCTTCTTCCCGAATGCCACCAGGTCGGGAGCGACACCGAGCTGCTGGTACGCCCAGGCGGTGCCGGTCAAGCCGCAGCCGGTCTGCACCTCGTCGAAGATCAGCAGCGCGTCGAACTCGTCGCACAGCGCACGCATTGCGGCAAAGAACTGGGGCCGGAAATGCCGATCACCGCCCTCTCCCTGGATGGGCTCGGCGATGAAGCAGGCGATGTCGTGCGGGTGCGCTTCGAACGCCGCGCGAGCCGCCGCTACCGATTCGGCCTCGGCAGCGGTGATGGCCTCATCATCGAACTCCGGCCGGATATACGGCGCCTCGATGCGCGGCCAATCGAACTTCGGGAATCGGGCCACCTTGAGCGGGTCGGTGTTGGTCAGCGACATCGTGTACCCGCTGCGCCCGTGAAACGCCCCGCGCAGGTGCAGCACACGACTCCCCAGCGCGGGGTCGATCCCGCGAGCTTCGTTGTGCCGGCTCTTCCAGTCGAACGCGACCTTGAGCGCATTCTCGACGGCCAGCGCGCCGCCGTCGACGAAGAACAGGTGCGGCAGGGCGGGATCACCGAGCACCCGGACAAACGTGTCGACGAAGCGGGCCATGGCCACGGTGTAGATGTCGGAGTTGCTCGGCTTGTTGACGGCGACGCCGGCCAGTTCCGCGCGAAACGCGGCGTCCTCGGCCAGCGCGGGGTGGTTCATTCCGAGCGCCGAGGACGCGAAGAAGGTGAACATGTCCAGGTAGCGGCGTCCGGTACGGGCATCGATCAGATAGCTGCCCTGCGAGCGCTCGAGGTCGAGGACCAGGTCCAGGCCGTCGGCCAGGATGCTGCGGGCCAGTACGGCGTGCACCTGCGCGGGCCCGATTCCGCCGCCGACAATGTTCGGGTCCGGGGCCTGCGGACGCTCCCGCCAAGCTGGAATAGCTACAGACATGCCTTGATTTTAACGGAATTTATACGGCCAAGTGCGGCAAACGCGGTAAATAGTACGTTTCAGATCGACAGCGATCGGCCGGCCACGTCAAAGATGCTTCTAGTCATGCACGACCGATCGCAATAGAGTGCAATTTCCGGCGAGAGCGCACTACAACAGAACTTATTCCGGTATCTGACGGCGATCACAGTAGAATGTCTGCAGAATGATCGTGCTGCGTGTTTTCACGTTTGCCGCGCTGCGGATCCGCTGGAGCAGTTCTTCCAGCGTCCGGGCCGACTCGACGTGGACCAGCAGCACATAGCTTTCCTCCCCTGCGACGGAGTAGCACGCCTCGATCTCGCCGATGTGCTCCAGCCGCGCCGGGGCATCGTCGGGCTCGGAGGGATCGAGAGGAGTGATCGCGACGAACGCCGAGAGCTGCTGGCCAAGTGCATCGGGCGCGATCCGCGCGGAGTACCCGGAGATCACCCCTCGGGATTCCAGCCGCCGCACCCGGGACTGCACCGCCGAGACCGACAAACCGGCCGTCGACGCCAGGTGCGCGAGCGTGGCCCGGCCGTCGGCGACCAATTCCCGCAGCAGCGTGCGGTCGATATTGTCGATCTCGTCGGCGGCCATGGCCGGAGACTATCGCAGGAGCGGATGACCGTGACCCGTCGAGGAAAATGCAGTGTCGTGCAGATCTGGGAGCTGCGCGCGCGTTTCGCCACGGCACTCTCCGCGATGTACGGCGCCGAGGTGCCGGCCTACAACACACTCGTCACCACCACTGCGACCGTGAACGCCGACTATGTACGGACGCATCCGCAGGCCGAACGCCTGGGCGCGCTGGACCGTGTCACCTCAGAACGTCACGGGGCCATCCGGGTCGGCACACCCGCGGAGTTGGCGGCGGTGGCCGACCTGTTCGCCGCCTTCGGCATGTATCCGGTGGGCTACTACGACCTTCGCGCGGCGGCCTCCCCGGTGCCCGTGGTGTCCACCGCCTTTCGTCCCATCGACCCCGATGAGTTGGCTCGCAACCCCTTTCGCGTCTTCACCTCATTGCTGGCCACCGCCGACGGCAGGTTCTTCGACGATGACCTACGCCCGCGGGTGCAGCGCTTCCTGACCGCGCGCACACTTTTCGATCCCGCCCTGATCACCCTGGCCCGTACGATCGCCGCTGACGGCGGTTGCGCAACCGATACTGCCGTGGATTTCGTGACACGGGCGGTCTCGGCCTTCGCGCTGTCGCCCGCACCCATCGACCGCGGTTGGTACGAGGAGCTTTCGGCGGTCTCGGCGGTGGCCGCCGATATAGCCGGGGTCGCCACCACGCACATCAACCACCTGACGCCGCGTGTCCTCGACATCGACGACCTCTACGCCCGGATGAACGCCCAGGGCATCGCCATGATCGACGCCATCCAGGGTCCACCGCGAACCGACGGTGCCGCGGTGCTGTTGCGCCAAACATCTTTTCGCGCACTCGCCGAGCCCCGCAGGTTCCAAGAGGCCGACGGCACCGTCACCGAGGGGTCGGTGCGGGTGCGGTTCGGCGAGGTCGAGGCGCGCGGCGTGGCACTGACTCCGGCAGGCCGGCAACGCTACGACTGTGCACTGGCCGCCGCGGCCGGCGCACCGCTGACCGCCGAGCTGTGGCAGCAGTACTTTCCGGTTACCGACGCTGAACTCGCCGGCGAACAACTGGCCTACTACCGCGGTGGTGATCCGGCCAAACCGGTTGTCTACGAAGACTTTCTGCCCGCGTCGGCCGCCGGCATCTTCCGCTCAAATCTCGACGGCGACGGCCCGCCGGCCGCAGGCACCCCGGACTGTCCGCCGTCGGACTACTCGCCGGACTGGCTGGCGGGCGCGCTCGACCGTGACATGTACGACCCCTACGACCTGTACGAGAAGGCGGCAACATGACAGCCACGGCACTGCCCACCGCGGACGAGCTGCGCGCGCGAGTGCGCTCGGCACTGAGCGCCGTGGGCGCCTCGGTTGTTCTCGAAGCGCCGGGAGCGCACGGACTGCATGCGAGCACACCGATCACCGGAGACGTGCTGTTCAGCCTCGCCGAGCACAGTACGGAGCAGACCGCATCGGCGATTTCGGAAGCGGCAGAGGCATTTACCGCATGGCGCAACACACCGGCCCCGGTACGCGGGGCGCTGATCGCGCGGCTCGGCGAGTTGCTCACCGAGCACAAGGCTGATCTGGCGACCCTGGTCACCGTCGAGGCCGGCAAGATCACCTCCGAGGCGCTCGGCGAGGTGCAGGAGATGATCGACGTCTGCCAGTTCGCGGTCGGCCTGTCGCGTCAGCTCTACGGCAAGACCATCGCCTCCGAACGGCCCGGCCATCGGTTGATGGAGACGTGGCATCCCCTCGGGGTCGTCGGTGTCATCACTGCGTTCAACTTCCCGGTGGCGGTGTGGGCGTGGAACGCCGCGATCGCTCTGGTCTGCGGCGACACCGTGGTGTGGAAGCCCTCCGAGCTGACACCGCTGACTGCCATCGCCTGTCAGGCCCTTTTCACGCGGGCTGCCACCGACGTGGGCGCCCCACCGCACCTGAACCGACTTGTGCTGGGGGGCAGCGAGATCGGCGAAGCGCTGGTCGATGACCCGCGAATCGCATTGCTCAGCGCCACCGGATCGGTTCGGATGGGTCGTGCTGTCGCACCGAGGGTGGCGCAGCGGTTCGGTCGGGCACTGCTCGAACTCGGCGGCAACAACGCCGCCATCGTGGCGCCGTCCGCCGATCTCGACCTCGCGGTGCGCGGCATCGTCTTCGCCGCGGCGGGTACCGCAGGCCAGCGCTGCACCACGTTGCGGCGGGTGATCGCACATTCCTCGGTGGTCGATGCGATCGCCGACCGCGTCATCAATGCCTACGCGAGCCTGCCGGTCGGTGACCCGGCAGTCGCGGGCACCCTGGTGGGCCCGCTGATCCACGAGCGGGCCTACCGGGACATGGTGGGGGCGCTCGAGCAGGCCCGCGCCGACGGCGGTGCGGTGTTCGGTGGGCAACGGGCCAACATCGGCGGGGACGGGGCGTTCTACGTGCACCCGGCGGTGGTGCGAATGCCCAGCCAGACCGCGATCGTGCATTCCGAGACATTCGCACCGATCCTCTACGTGCTGACCTACGACGATCTCGACGAAGCCATTGCGCTGAACAACGAGGTGCCGCAGGGCCTTTCGTCAGCCATCTTCACCACCGACATCCGCGAGGCGGAACGTTTCATTGCTGCCGACGGTTCGGACTGCGGCATCGCCAACGTCAACATCGGCACGTCAGGCGCCGAGATCGGCGGGGCGTTCGGCGGCGAGAAGCAGACCGGTGGCGGGCGGGAATCCGGCTCAGATTCCTGGCGGGCCTATATGCGCCGTGCCACCAACACCGTCAACTACTCGTCGGAAATCCCGCTGGCACAGGGTGTCCAGTTCGGCTGACGAGTACTCTCACCGCCACGAGGAGAAACCCCTGGAGGCTGACCATGCAGATAGACGGCTCGGTTGTCATCGTTACCGGGGGCGCATCCGGAATCGGGCGCGCGCTGGCGCAGGCGTTCGCAGCGGCCGGCGCCCGCGTGGTCGTCGGCGATGTCGACGAAGACGGCGCGCAGCAGACGGCCGCGGACATCCGCGCGACAGGCGGCTCGGCGCTGGCGCTGCGGGCCGACGCCTCGGACACCGAGCACATCAAGGCGCTGATCGCGCTGGCCACCACCGAGTTCGGGGCGGTCGACATCTACGCCGCGAACGCGGGCATCATCGGCGGATCGGGGCTCGGCGATGAAGACGAATGGGACCGCATCCTCGGGGTCAACCTGCGTGCGCATGTCCGGGCAGCGCGACTGCTGGTGCCGTCGTGGCGCTCTCGCGGGGCGGGCCATTTCGTGTCCGTGGCCTCTGCGGCGGGCCTGTTGACGCAAATCGGCGCGGCCGGATACGCGGTGAGCAAGCATGCCGCCGTCGGGCTCGCCGAATGGCTGGCGATCACCTTCGGAGACGACGGCATCGGAGTCAGTTGCGTCTGTCCCATGGCAGTGGAAACCCCGCTGATGCAGACGATTCGGGATTCCGAAGACGCCACCCAGCGGTTGGCGGCCGACTCGGTTCTGCGCGCCGGGGCCACGGTCAGTCCCGAGCGGGTGGCCGAGCTGACGGTCGACGCCGTTGCGACGGGCCGGTTCCTGGTGCTTCCGCACCCCGAGGCACTTGAAATGTATCGCGGCAAAGGTGCCGACTACGACCACTGGATTTCCGGCATGCGCCGCTACCAGCGGTCGCTGTAGCCGGCAACCTGTAGCCCCCGCAACCCGTTGCCCCCCGCATGCCGTTGCCCCCCGCATGCCTTTGCCTCCGCAACCCGTTGCCCCCCGCATGCCGTAGCCTCCGCAACCCGTTGACATTGCATCTAGCGCGGAATCGCCCGAATTCCCGCCACAGATGCACTGTCAACGCCGGTGCACTGTCAGCTGAAAGCCGCTGGGCATCACCGTCAGACGTTCGGAGACCGTCAGCGTGTAGTCCGGATCGGGTAGCAGGTCATAGCGACGGATCAGCGTACCGAGGACCAACACCGCCTCATGCAGCGCGAATTGCCTTCCAATGCATGATCTTTCGCCGGTGCCGAACGGCTTGTACAAGGTTCCGGCGCGTACCTTCACGTGCTCGGGGGCGAATCGCTCCGGATCGAACTCGTCAGCCGGCTTCAGCCCGTCCCCGGACCAACGGGGGTCGCGGTGTAGCCAGCCCACCATGGCGACCACCCACTGCCCCTTGCGTATCGGGTAGCGGCCGGCCAACAGCGTGTCCTCGCGCGCCTGCCGGTAGTAACCCGGCACGGTCGGCCGCAGCCGCAACGACTCGTCGAGCACGCGGCGCACGTAGCGCAGCTTTGCGACCTGCTCGAATGTCGGGTCCCCCTGCCCCCACACCCGGTCCACCTCGGCGCGGGCCCGGGCAAAGACGTCGGGATTCTGGGCCAGGAAATACAGCGCGAACGACAAAGCGCCGGAGGTGGTTTCATGTCCGGCCACGAGAAAGTTGATCAACTGGTAGCGGATGTTCGCTTCGTCGAGCGCAGGCCGTCCATCCGGGCCGGGCGCCAGCATGATCTCCAGCAGGTCGCTGTGCTTCCCGAGGCCTTCTGCTCGCCGGGCGGCGATGATGTCGTCGGCGATCGCGTGCAACTGCGCGGCGTGGCGTCGCACCTTCTTCTCCACACGGTTCGCGATGAACTTGGGCAGGAAGGTGTTCCGCAGAAACCCGATCCCGTCACTGCCGCGTAGGGCGGCGACCATGTGGTCGACGAACGGATGGGTGCTGGCGTCCTCGAACGCCCCGAAGGTGTAGTCCGCCGCACAACGGCCGATGGTTTCCAACGTCATCCGGGTGGTGTCCGCGGAGACGTCCACGGCCCGGCCGGTGCGCGCGGCAGCGTCCCAGGCGTCGGTCAGCTGAGCAGCCACCTCGACCATGACCGGGTGATAGCCCCGCATGGCGGCCTGCGTGAACACCGGCATCAGCAGGTCGTGCGCGCGACGCCAGTTCGGCTCGTCGTTGTAGGCAGTGAATAGGCCATCACCGCCGATGATGCGCAAGGCCTCGATCTCGGGCCCGACGTGCTTGCAGAACCTGGTCTCATCGTTGAGGTCGGCTACCACCTCGGCGCCCGCAGCCACCACGTAGCGCGCTCCGCAGACAGTGAATTCGTAGATCGGGCCGAGCAATTCGGCCATGTCGGTGATTGATTGCGTGAGCCCGTTGAGCTGGAACGCCAGGACGTCGCCGATCAATGGAAGACGGCGCGGCGGATGCGGGATACCCAGCCCCGCGGGGGGTTGCGGTTTCTGCGTCGTCCGGCCGTGGCGGCGCGCAAGAATGGTCACGCCCGCCAGACTGCGCGCTTATTATACTTGTGTCAAGTAGTCCCTCGAGGAGCCAACGCATGCCGCCTGCCTCAGCCGCAAAGCCTCCGCGGCGCCGGCTTTCGCCCGAGGAACGGCGCAACGAACTGATCGCCGTGGGCGCCGACGAGTTCGGCCGCCGCCCCTACGACGACGTACGCATCGACGAGATCGCCGAGCGGGCCGGGGTCTCGCGGGCGCTGATGTATCACTACTTCCCCGACAAACGCTCGCTGTTCGCCGCGGTGGTCCGCGCCGAAGGCGAGCGACTGTTCGAGGCGACCAACACACCGGCCCAACCCGGCCAGGGACTGTTCGACCGGCTACGGGCCGGAGTCCTGGCCTACGTCGAGTACCACGAACGCCATCCACACGGGTCATCGGCGGCGCACCTCGGCGTCGGCCGCACAGACCCGGTGTTCGTGAACATCGACGACGCCGACAACGAACGGCAGATGCGCCGCATCGTCGGCGAGATCGGCACGGTGTCGGGCGCTCTCGGCAAGAAGCTGCAACGCGACATCGAGGTCGTCGTCTACGGATGGCTGGCGTTCACCATGGAGCTGTGCCGCCGACGGATCGTCGACCCAACACTCGACGCCGGCCGACTGGCCGACTGGTGCGCACACTGCTTACTCGACGCGATCGCCCGAATCCCGGGCATTCCCGCCCAACTCGCCGAAGCCGTCGCGCCGGAGAATCGTTAGTTGCCAGCCCCCATGTCAGAGCCCATCGGGCCCAACCCGCAGCGCTCGCGGAAGTCCTTGCCGGGCTGCCGCATTCCCTGCAAGTCGGCCTTCACCTGCGGGTTGGCGTCCGCGTAGTTCAGCACCTGCTGACGCCGCTGGTCATCCGGCAGATCTTTGAGCCCGGTGAAGAAGTTGTTCACATCCGGATGCGTGAAGAGGTATACCGACGTCGCCGCCGCGATACCGGACATGACGCCGGCCATGTCGGCAGCCGTACAATTTGGCGGCGGCGGGACCTCATCGGCGACCGCCGTTGCCGCGGGTCCCACCACTGCCGCCCCGAGCACCGCGAGGACACCCGCGGACCGAACCAGAATCGACATACCCACTCTCCTCGTCTGAGCCGAACGCAGCTTCATCGGAACCGAAGCTCCCAACATTGTCACGTCAGTTGTACTCGCCGGGCCCGACCGCGATACGCGATTCGAGGATCACCGTCCGCGGGGCCCGATCCCAGGGCGCCCTGGCGGTCGCGGTCCCGGACCCGGCCCGGGCGGCGGCAGCGGACGATTGTTGTCGAGGTCGACCTCGAGGCCCCACCCGTTGCAGCCGCCGTAGCCCCAGTTCACACCGTAGGGATCAGCGCAGCCGTACGGCACACCGCTGAGGCTGTTGCCGTTGTTCGGCCCGCGGACATCGCCCTGCGAACACAGCGTGCTGCCGTTGTTGGTCGTGCAGTCGGCACCCGCCGGTGGTGCGGCTGCCAACACGCCGACGGAGGCTGCGACCGCCGCGAGCGGTACCAGAAAGTAGTTCATCAGCCCCATCGGTGGCCTCCCGTAATCCGAGTCTCGGCGCAGCTCCATCGTAGGCCGCCACCGTGGCCAGCGGAGCCTGCCGGCAAATCAATTTTCAGCGGATGACAACAACCAGGGTGGCTCGCGGCTTCGCGAACCACCCTTAGCCGTGCCGGAGCGAGGAGATTACTCCGGAGCAGAGATTCCGCAGTGGTTACGGAAATCGGTCAGCGGCTGGCGAATGCCGTTCCAGTCGGCCTGCACCTGCGGGTTGGCCGCCATGTATGCCTGCACCTGGTCACGCTTCTGGTCAGCGGACTGCCCCTTGAGCCCGGTGAAGAACGCGTTCACATCGGGGTGGGTCAAGAGATAGGCCGAGGTCGCGGCGGAAACGTTGGTCTGCACTCCCGCGAAGTCGCCGGCCGTGCAGTTCGGCGGCAAGGGCTCATCGGCCAGCGCGACGGCGGAGGTCCCCAGCGCGGCAGCGCCGACAATCGCTGCGGCGCACAGAGATCGGATGATTACAGACATACGGACTCCTTCAGGGGATTCGATCGACTTCGACGTTGGGCGAGCTACGTTCATCGGCCTCGGCCACCGCCTGGTCGCCCGCCGCCGATACCGGGACGGTTGGGCAGGCCGTTGTTGATCTGCGGCGGCGGGGGGGTGCGATTTTCGTACCCGAGATCGACATCGATGCCGTACTCGTCGCAGTCGCCGTCGTAGTCCCAGTCGAAGTCGTATGGGTCATCGCAGTAGGTGTGTCCTCCACCCGAAGAACCGCGCGACGTGGAGCCCCGCGAATTGTCCGATGAACACTGGGCACTGCCGCTGTAACTGGTGCAGTCGGCACTCGCCGCCGGAGCCAGAACCAACCCACCGAAGGCGAGTCCGGCTCCCGAAATCGCTGCCGCCGCCAGTGGAACCAACAGGGAATACGCCGACCGCATGTGCTCCGCTCCTGCCATCTCAGACCGTCAGTTTCGCGTCGTAAACGGCGACGTACGCCGGACAGTCGATGATGACCCCCCGGCGCATGCGACATCCCGCGTGCGTAGCGGAATCCTATGCGCAGCGCCGTGGTCGGGCAACCCCGGCAGCAAACAGAGTTTGCGAGAGGGTGGATTCCGCGCGGAGATACCTCGGCCGGCACGGGCTCGCTCGTTGATCCCGGCCGCTGGCGGATCCGGCAGGCCGCCACCCACCCGCAGGACCGGTCTCGGGTCCCCGAATCTTGCTGCGCCACTAAGCCTTCCAAGGGTAAACTTCTGGCCCGGCGGGGGCAAGACCCGTGCCAGACGTCCCCGGCTTTTTTCCATACTCGACGAGAGCAGGATCACGTGGCTACCGAGAACCAGGACTGGTCGAAACCCGCCGCCATCGCCATTCCCCCCGAGGGTTATTTCGAGTTGGAGCGCGGCCGTTACGGGCCCACCTATCCGCGGACCCCTGCCTGCTACGGCTTCTCGATCATCGCCAAGGTCAAGGAGGGCCGCGAGGAAGCGGTCCGCGCCTACGGCAAGCAGATCGAGGAGGCCATCGCCGGCAGCCCGGATGTGCTCGCGCCGCTGCGGTTGCACTATCTGCGCTGGGTGCTCTTCGATGTCGGATCGGGCCTGCATTTCCAGTATCAGGGCATCTTCGACACCGATTTCGACAAGTACACCGAAGACGCCGTGCGGCTGTTCAGTCAGACCGGGATCACCACCGTATTCACCAATCTCGAAGGCTTTCCGGAGGATTGGAAGACCAACCCGGAGGCGTTCATCAAGTTCGTCCGCGAGCACCAGTGCCCGAGCTTCCTCGAGTACGGCGAATACCCGTATGTCACGGCCGACGAAATCAAGAAGGCACTGCGGCTGAAGGCGGCGTTCTCCGACATGCTCGACCAGATGCAGTGACGCTCGAATTCGACGACATCCAGCACATCCTGCTGACCCGGACCCCGGCGATGACGGGACGCTATGAGTTCCTGTCTTTCGACACCGCGCCGGCGGGCCGGGCCTGGCTGTCGGAGCTTGTCGATCGGACACAGTCCGCCGCCGACGCAACCGCCACCATGGACGAGTCACGTCGTTGGATCACGCTGGCGTTCACCTGGACTGGGCTGCGCGCGCTCGGCGTGCCCGAGGACGCACTGGCGACGTTCCCCGACGAATTCCGTGAGGGCATGGCGGCCCGCGCCGACATCCTCGGCGACACGGGAGCCAACGCGCCGGAGCACTGGGTGGGCGGGCTCGCCGGCGACGATCTGCACGCGATCGCCATCCTCTTCGCCCGCGACGACGAGGAACACCGGCGCTGCATCGGCGAACACGACAAACTGCTGGCCCGGTGTGACGGCGTGCGCTCGCTGTCGTACCTCGACCTCAATGCCCATCCGCCGTTCAACTACGCACACGACCATTTCGGATTCCGCGACCGGCTCTCCCAGCCGGTGATCAAGGGCTCCGGGGAGGAGCCGACGCCCGGCTCGGGCGACCCGCTGGAACCCGGCGAGTTCATCATGGGCTATCCCGACGAGGACGGTCCGGTGCCGAATCTTCCGCAACCGCCTGAGCTTTCGCGCAACGGCAGTTACATGGCATACCGCCGGTTGCAGGAGCACGTGGGCGCGTTCCGCGATTATCTGGCAGATAATGCCGGCACCGCGGCCGAGCAGGAGCTGCTGGCGGCCAAGTTCATGGGCCGCTGGCGCAGCGGAGCGCCATTGGTTTTGGCCCCCGACGCCGACGACCCCGAGCTCGGCGCCGACCCGATGCGCAACAACGACTTCAACTACAAGGAAATGGATCCGCTGGGCTATGCCTGCCCGCTGGGTTCGCACGCCCGGCGGCTCAATCCGCGCGATACCGCACACAACATGAACCGTCGCAGAATGATCCGCCGCGGCGCCACCTATGGGCCGGCGCTGCCCGACGGGGCACCCGAGGACGGGGTCGACCGGGGCATCGCCGCGTTCATCATCGGCGCCGACCTCAAGCGCCAGTTCGAATTCGCCCAGAACGTATGGATCAACGACACCGCGTTTCACGAACTCGGCAACGAGCACGACCCGATCTGCGGCACCCAGGACGGCACCCTGGACTTCACGGTTCCCAAACGGCCAATCCGTAAGGTGCACAAGGGCATTCCCGCATTCACGACGCTGCGCGGTGGGGCTTACTTCTTCCTCCCGGGCCTCGGTGGTCTGCGCTACCTTGCCACCCTCGACAGTCAGGGAACATGATGAGCACCGCTCGCCCGGCGCGCACCTACAACCAGGACCATCTGGCCCGCCCGTATGACGGCAAACGCCGGGTGAGCATCTATTGGACGTGGAGTTATCCCGGCGAGGCCCAACGGGATCCGGCTGCCATGGTCAATCGGTTCTCCACCATGACCGAGGTGCGCAACGTCGCCTGGCCGGCCTATGAGACCCCCGAGTTCAGCGCCGAGAACTTCCTGCAGGGCATCGCCGGCACCCTGGAGCTGTTTCACCGGTCCACGCTGCCGTTCCAGGACCTCGTCGGAGAGATTTCCGGCCACCCCGTCGCGGTGTTCCAGCGGGTCGACCAGGCCGGGTATCCGCAACCCATCGACGAGCGGGTCCTGGCTGACACCGACACCTTGATGGTGTTCGGCCTCGACCATCTCACCTCCGGACTGCAGGCCAGTGCCGGCGAGGTCGAGGCGATCCGCGACTGGCTGGGCCGCGAGGGCAACTGCCTGCTGCTGGCGCCGCACCACGATGTGGGATTCACCGACGACCTCGCCCAGCGGCAGGTCGAGTACGAACACCACGGCGATCCCCTCGTGCCCCGCCAGCAGCGATTCAGCTCCTTCACCCGCTCCTTGATGAACGCGCTCGGCGTGCCGGTGCACAACACCTGGGGGTTGCGGCCCGCCGTGGTGGACGGCACGAGGAACTCACCGGTGCCGGTGACGGCGTTTCGGGATCTCGACAAACGTGGGTTGCTCACCGACGTGTCGACGCTGAGCTTCCATCAGCACCTGCCGCATTATCAGCTGACCGCCCCGGAGAGCGCGCAACTGCGTGTGCTGGGGCGTCAAAAGGTTGATCCGCACCGGCCGCACCCGTTCACCGCGGCGGGCGAGTCCGAGTTCAACGCGCTGCTGTGGATGCCGCCGACCGGCGAGCGAGGGGCCGACATCGTGCTGATCGACTCGACGCATTTCACGACGCTGTTCGGGGCGACCGAGAGCCTGCGCAACCTGTGGCGCAACATCGCGACCATGCCATTGCCCCGCTGAGGGCCGGACGCAGTCGATAGTTGTCGGTGCCGGTTGGCACCATGGTGGGGTGGCCGCGACAACGGATCCCCTGGCCCGCTTCAGCAGCCTGACGCGGGAATGGTTCGCGGGCACGTTCACCGAGCCGACGGCGGCCCAGGCACAGGCCTGGAACGCCATCGCCGACGGCGACAACACGCTGGTCATCGCGCCGACAGGGTCCGGTAAGACGCTCGCGGCGTTCCTGTGGGCCATCGACCGGCTGGCGCGCGAACCGGATCGCCCCAAAGGCACCCGGGTGCTCTACGTGTCTCCACTGAAGGCCCTGGCCGTCGATGTCGAGCGCAATCTGCGTACGCCGCTGACGGGCATCGGCCGGATCGCCGCCCGCGGCGGCCTGCCACCGCCCGACATCAGCATCGGTGTGCGTTCCGGCGACACCACGGCTCAGCAGCGCCGCTCACTGATCACCAAGCCGCCCGACATTCTGATCACCACCCCCGAGTCACTGTTTCTGATGCTGACGTCGGCGGCCCGGGAAACACTCGCGGGCGTTCAGACCGTCATCGTCGACGAGGTGCACGCGGTCGCCGGGACCAAACGCGGAGCCCACCTCGCTCTGTCGCTGGAACGCCTCGACGCCATGCTGGTTGCGCCGGCGCAACGCATCGGCCTGTCGGCAACCGTGCGCCCACCCGAGGAGGTCGCGCGGTTCCTGTCCGGCACGGCGCGCACGACCGTGATCGCCCCGCCGGCCGCCAAGACCTTCGAATTGTCGGTACAGGTTCCCGTTCCCGACATGGCCAACCTCGAGAACAACTCGATCTGGCCCGATGTCGAGGAACGCATCGTCGACCTCATCGAGGCGCACCGCAGTTCCATCGTGTTCGCCAACAGCCGGAGGCTTGCCGAGCGGCTCACGGCGCGGCTCAACGAGATTCACGCCGAACGCGACGGCGTCGAACTTCCAGGCGCTTCCAATCCCGGGGTGCCCGGCGGCGCACCCGCGCACATCATGGGCAGCGGGCAGAGTTGGGGCGCCGCATCGGTATTGGCCCGCGCCCACCACGGCTCGGTGTCCAAGGAGACCCGCGCCGAGGTCGAAGATGAGCTGAAGACGGGGCGCCTCAAGGCCGTCGTGGCCACGTCCAGCCTGGAGCTGGGTATCGACATGGGTGCGGTCGACCTGGTCATCCAGGTCGAGGCTCCGCCGTCGATCGCCAGCGGACTGCAGCGCATCGGCCGGGCCGGCCATCAGGTCGGGGAGATATCACGCGGCGTGCTGTTTCCCAAGCACCGCACCGATCTGATCGGTTGCGCGGTCAGTGTGCAGCGCATGGTCGACGGCGCGATCGAGACGATGAAGGTGCCGGCGAACCCGCTCGACGTGCTGGCTCAACACACGGTGGCGGCCTGCGCGCTCGAGCCGCTCGACGCCGACCTGTGGTTCGACGTGGTGCGCCGGGCCGCCCCGTTCGCCACGCTGCCCCGCAGCGCGTTCGAGGCGACACTGGATTTGCTCAGCGGAAAGTACCCGTCGACCGATTTCGCCGAGTTGCGGCCCCGCGTGGTCTACGACCGTGACAACGGCATCCTCACGGGCCGGCCCGGCGCGCAGCGACTGGCGGTCACTTCCGGGGGCGCCATCCCCGACCGCGGGTTGTTCACGGTATACCTGGCCTCCAGTGCGGATTCCGAAAAGCCTTCGCGGGTCGGTGAACTCGACGAAGAGATGGTCTACGAATCCCGTCCTGGCGACGTCATATCGCTGGGCGCGACGAGCTGGCGGATCACCGAGATCACCCACGACCGCGTGCTGGTCCTGCCGGCGCCCGGGGAACCGGCCCGGCTGCCGTTCTGGCGCGGCGACGGTGTGGGACGGCCCGCCGAACTCGGTGCCGCACTCGGCGCGTTCACCGGTGAGCTGGCCCGGCTGGACCGTGCCGGCTTCGACGAGCGTTGCCGCGAACTGGGTTTGGATGGATTCGCCGCAGATAACCTGTGGCGCCTACTCGATGAGCAGCGCACCGCCACCGGCGCTGTGCCGTCCGATACGACCATGGTGGTCGAACGGTTCCGCGACGAGCTAGGTGACTGGCGGGTGATCCTGCATTCACCGTACGGACTGCAGGTGCATGGCCCGCTGGCACTCATGGTCGGCAAACGCATATTCGAGCGGTACGGCATCGACGAGAAGCCGACCGCCTCCGACGACGGGATCATCGTCCGGCTCCCCGACTCTTATGATGCGGACGGTATCGCCGAGAAGCCGCCGGGTGCAGAGCTTTTCGTGTTCGACCCCGACGAGGTCGAGCCGCTGGTTACCGCAGAGGTGGGCGGCTCGGCGCTGTTCGCGTCCCGGTTCCGCGAATGCGCCGCCCGCGCGCTGCTGCTGCCGCGGCGCCATCCCGGGAAACGCTCCCCGTTGTGGCACCAGCGGCAGCGCGCCGCACAGCTGCTCGACGTGGCCCGGCGCTATCCCGACTTCCCGATCGTGCTGGAGGCGGTGCGCGAATGCCTGCAGGACGTCTATGACGTTCCCGCGCTGAGCGCACTGATGAAACGGATCGCCGGCCGGCGGGTCAGCCTCGTCGAAGTCGAGACCTCCATTCCATCTCCGTTCGCCGCCGCGCAGCTGTTCGGCTACGTCGGCGCATTCATGTACGAGGGCGACAGCCCGCTGGCCGAACGCCGCGCTGCCGCATTGTCTTTGGATACTGCCCTGCTCGCCGAGCTGCTGGGCCACATCGAACTGCGCGAACTGCTCGACGCCGACGTGATCGCCGCGACGTCGCGGCAGCTGCAGCACCTCACCGTGGAACGCGCCGCCCGTGATGCCGAGGGTGTGGCCGACCTGCTCCGGCTGTTGGGCCCGCTGACCGAAGAGGAGATCGCGCAACGCTGCACCGCCGCCGAACCCGGCGGCTGGCTCGAGGGTCTGCGGGGTGCCCGCCGCGCGCTCACGGTGTCCTATGCCGGCCAGACCTGGTGGGCGGCCGTCGAGGACATCGGCAGGCTGCGTGACGGCGTGGGAGTGGCCGTGCCCGTAGGCGTTCCAGCGGCCCTGCTCGAACCGGTGCTCGACCCGCTCGGCGAATTGTTGAGCCGCTACGCGCGCACGCACGGACCCTTCACGACGGCACAGGCGGCGGCCCGATTCGGGCTCGGATTACGGGTGGCCGCCGATGTGCTGGGCCGACTGGCCGTCGACGGACGACTGGTCCGCGGCGAGTTCACCGACACGGCGGCATCGACTCCGGGTAACGAACAGTGGTGTGACGCCGAGGTTCTGCGCATCCTGCGGCGACGTTCGCTGGCCGCGCTGCGGGCCCAGGTCGAGCCGGTCAGTCCGGCCGCCTATGGACGGTTCCTGCCCGCCTGGCAGCAGATCGGCGCCGAGAGCCAGACATCCGGCGTCGACGGCCTGGCGTCGGTCATCGACCAACTCGCCGGTGTCGCCATGCCGGCCTCGGCGGTCGAACCGCTGGTCTTCGGCCAGCGGGTCCGCGACTATCACCCGGCGATGCTCGACGAGCTGCTGGCTTCCGGCGAAGTGCTCTGGTCCGGGGCCGGCGCACTGGGCGGCGGTGACGGATGGGTCAGCTTCCATCTGGCCGACTCCGCTGCGCTGAGCCTGGCGCCACCCGGGGACCTCGAACTGACCGATACCCACCGGGCGATACTGGACACGCTATCCGGCGGCGGCGCCTACTTCTTCCGACAGCTTGCCGCAGACGGCTCCGAAGCTGCCCTGAAAGAGGCTCTCTGGCAACTGATCTGGGCGGGCCGGGTCACCGGTGACACGTTCGCCCCGATGCGCGCGCTGCTGACCGGCGGCCGGCGGCCAGGGTCCCGAAAAGCGGCCAACCCGGCCCACCGGCATCGGCGCCCACCCCGGCTGAGCCGTCTGCAGGTCGCCCACCCGACGGCAGGCCGAACCGATGCAGCCGTGGCCGGTCGCTGGTCGGCGCTGCCTGCAGCCGAACCGGACTCAACCGTGCGCGCCGGCTTTCAGGCCGATCTGTTGCTCGCCCGCTACGGCGTGCTGACCCGCGGAGCCGTCACCGCCGAGAACCTGCCGGGCGGATTCGCGATGCTCTACAAGGTGCTCGCGACCCTTGAAGAAGCCGGGCGCTGCCAGCGGGGGTACTTCGTGGAGTCGCTCGGCGGTGCGCAGTTCGCCATGGCCGCGACCGTGGACCGCCTGCGGACGTTCGCCGATGATCTGGATGGGCAGGCGGCCGAAACGGCCCCGCCGACCGCGGTGGTACTGGCCGCGACTGATCCGGCCAATCCTTATGGCGCGGCACTGCCGTGGCCGGTGCGCCCGGCCGGTGACGATGCCGAGTCGACGCATCGGCCCGGCCGGAAGGCGGGCGCGTTGGTGGTGCTCGTCGACGGTGTGCTGGCGTGGTTTCTGGAACGCGGCGGGCGGTCGCTGTTGACCTTCACCGACGATGCCGAGGTGCACAACTGTGCCGCCGCGGCCCTGGCCGGATTGGTCGGCACCCGGCGGGTGGATGCACTGCTGGTGGAACGTGTCGACGGCGCCACCGTCCTGGGACCGGCGGGCGGCAACCTGGTGTCGGATGCCCTGATCGCCGCCGGATTCTCGCGCACTCCCCGCGGGTTACGGTTGCGCTGATGCCCGAGGGCGACACCGTTTTCCAGACGGCGGCCCGGCTGCGCGAGGCGCTGGTCGGCGCTGTGCTGACCCGCACCGACATCCGAGTGCCCCGGTTCGCCGCCGTCGACCTCAGCGGCCGACGGGTCGACGAGGTGCTCAGCCGCGGCAAGCACTTGTTCATTCGGGTGGGCGACGCCAGCATTCATTCGCATCTGCTGATGGACGGCCGCTGGCAGCTTGGCGCACCGCGGGCACCCGCACACAAGATCCGCATCGTTCTGGAAGCACAGACCGAATCCGGCATCGTCCGGGCGTTCGGCATCGACCTCGGTGTCCTCGAAATCCTCACGCGCGAAGCAGATCTCGATGCCGTAGCGCATCTGGGCCCCGACCTGCTGGGCCCCGACTGGGACCCGGGTGTCGCCGCCGCCAATTTGAGCGCCGCACCCGATCGGGCGCTCGCCGAGGCGCTGCTCGACCAGCGGGTGCTGGCCGGCATCGGCAACGTCTACGCCAACGAACTGTGTTTCCTGTTCGGGCGCCTACCGCTTGCACACGTCGGCACGCTCACCGATCCGCTGCGGCTGGTCGATAAGGCCCACCGGATGCTGACCGCAAACCGCGACCGGGTGAGTCGCACCACCACCGGTGACACCCGGCGTGGGCGCGAACTGTGGGTCTACGGCCGTCAGGGTCAGCCGTGCCGGCGCTGCGGCACGGCGATCAGCGTGGATCGCGACGGCGACCGAGTTACCTACTGGTGCGGGCACTGTCAGCGATGAGGCCGCTAAACGCCGCAGTCGGTACCCGCAACCTGCGTGGCGATCACGCACGCTGACGCATTGCTCAGCTTCCAGCGACCGTCCTGCGCGACCCAGTTGATCTGATGGGTCTTGGTACCGAACACCGGCACCGACACCGCGAGGTCTGCGTTGAGTTGATTGCCGCGGATCGATGGGCTCTGCACCTGCCAGCTGAACATGGACGAGAACCGGTCCATCTGGTTTGCGATGTTGTTGGCGGTCGGGATCGCTGCCGCGCCGCCCTGCAACCCGGCTGCCCTTTCGGCATCACCCGCCCGGGTGTTGAGCACCGTCTGCAATTGCGCATTGAGCTGATCGGCGCTGGGGGTCGGCGGAAGCGGCTCCGCCACGGCTGATGCCGCCCCTGCCAGGAAACCGGTTACCAGTACGGCTCCGACGATCGACGGCATCACGACTCGGCCCACGCCTACACCCCTCGCATCTCACTCTGATTCAGGTCGGCTCACCTGACCACGGGCGCCAGACCCGGTCAAGACCTACGTCCGGCGCAGGGAATGTCAAAAATGACAAAACTTTGCCGCTGCCGGGGACATACTGCAGGCATGGTTTCCCTGGTCATCCACGCCCTGCTGGGCATCGCTGTGATCGCATGGATCGTCCGCGCCAACCCGCAGATTTTCTCCGCCATACCCGGAAAGCCGCGGTTGTCGACGTTGGAGATCGTCTTCTACGTCATCGGGGTCGCGTCGATCCTGCTGGGCTACTACTTCAACCATGAATTCGTCGCGCAGTATGCGGTTCCCGGCGGCAATCCCATCTGGGGTCCGGGCAGTTGGCAGCAGTTCATCGCACTCGGTTACGCCAACCCGGCGGCGGCGTCGGCCAGTCAGGACTACACCATCATCAACGTCATCCTGCTGCCACTGTTCACCATTGTCGACGGCCGCCGCCGCGGCATCCGCCACCCCTGGCTGTTCTTCGTCGCGAGCCTGTTCACCAGTTGCGCGTTCGCCTACGCCTTCTACTTCGCGGTCATCGAACGCCAGCATCGTCACCAG
Organism: Mycobacterium sp.; assembly: GCA_036273805.1. GTDB lineage: Bacteria > Actinomycetota > Actinomycetes > Mycobacteriales > Mycobacteriaceae > Mycobacterium. Next base: position 22,197 of record DASUGW010000062.1, on the reverse strand, counting down.
AAGGCGGCGGTGCCGGCCTAACCAGCTCGTCGAAACCGACGTTTCGACGGCGACACGCCGTGACTTCGCGGCCAAACGTCGGTTTCGACGAAAGGGAGGGTCAGTTCCAGGGCAGGGCGAGCTTGACGATCTTGCGCACCACCGACGCGAACTGCTTGGGCAGCGGACCGGTGTTGTAGGGAATCCCATAGCGCGTGCAGATCTCCCGCACCTCACCGGAGATCTCGGCGTAACGGTGCGCCGGGATGTCCGGGAACAGATGGTGTTCGATCTGGAAGCTCAAGTTGCCGCTGAGGATGTGAAACAGCTTGCCTCCGGTTAGATTCGACGATCCCAGGATCTGCCGGAAGTACCACTGCCCGCGGGTTTCCGCTTTGGTCTCCTCTACGGTGAATTCGCTTGTGCCCTCTGGGAAGTGACCGCAGAAGATGATCATGTACGCCCAGACGTTGCGCATCAGGTTGGCAGTCATGTTGCCGGCGAATACGAACGGTGCAATCGGCCCGGCCAGTAGCGGGAAGGCGACGTAGTCCTTCAGCGTCTGCTTCTTGGTCTTGGTCCAGATCTCGCGCAGCACCTGTCGTTTGTCTGCGACCGAGATCTCACCGGCCCGGATCCGCTCGGTCTCGAGCTCGTGCAGCGCGACGCCGTACTGGAACAGCACCATCAGCAGGAAGCCGTACACCGGGTTCCCCAGGAAGTACGGGCTCCACTTCTGGTCCTTGCTCATCCGCAGAATGCCATAGCCGATGTCGCGGTCCATGTCGACGATGTTGGTGTAGGTGTGGTGCATGTAGTTGTGGCTGTGCCGCCACTGGTCGGCAGGGCAAGCGGTGTCCCACTCGAACACCCTGCCCTGCAGGTTCGGGTCGCCCATCCAGTCGTACTGACCGTGCATCACGTTGTGCCCGATCTCCATGTTGTCGATGATCTTGCTCAGACCAAGCATCGCGGTACCGGCGGGCCACAGCGGCGGCAGGAATAGCATTGCACGGCCACCGATCTCGAGGCCCCGCTGGACCTTGACCATGGTGCGGATGTAGTTCGCGTCACGCTCCCCGAGATCGGCGACGACGCGCTCGCGTATGGCGTCGAGTTCGGCGCCGAATGCCGCAATCTGCTCGGCGGACAGCCGGATCGTGGTGTCACCGACCCGCTTTTCGACGACGCGATCTTCGGTGGTTACGTTGTTGCAGTTCATCAGTGTTGTCATGTCATTCTCCTTCTAGAGGGTGATCTCGACGTCCCCGGCGGGGGCCGAAACGCAGATCTGCACGTCCTCGTCAGCTGCGGATGAAACCGCGCCGGTTATAAGGTTTTTCACCGCACCGCTGGTCTTACGGCGGGTACAGCTGTGACAGATGCCCATCCGGCACCCGCTTTCCGGGCTAAGACCGGCGGCCTCGGCCTGTTCGAGCAGCGAGCGGCCGTCGTCGGTGACGGTCACCGCGCTGTCGGCGAAAAGCACACGACCGCCGGATGATTCACCGGCGGAACCCAGCGTTGGAGGTGCGAAGCTTTCCGAGCGCGCTTGCGGGTACATTGCGTGAACCGACTGCATCAACGCGGGCGGCCCGCACACGTACACCGCATCCGGGGCATCGAGCGCCGACTGCAGATGTTCGGCGCTGACACGGCCGTCGAGGCCACCCACGTCCGAGCGGGTGTAGCCGTGCAGCACCCGAACGCCGCGCATAGCGGCCAGTTCCTCGACATAGGTGGCGTCGGCGGGGTTGCGCGCGTAGTGCACGAAGGCGACCTCGCCGTCGAGGCCGCGGGTAGCGCGGGTGCGCAGCATCGACAGCACCGGGGTGATTCCGCTGCCGCCGGAGATGAACAGCACCCGGCGCTCGGAGCCCAGAGTGAAGTCGCCGGCCGGTGCGCCGATGCCGACCACCATGCCGACGCGGGCGTGGTCGTAGAGGTAGGTCGAGACGCGACCGCCGTCGTGGCGCCCGATGGTCAGCTCGATCGTCGAGGACCCTTCGGCGTTGGCCGGGGAGTAACACCGGGTGTGCCGGCGTCCGTCGATCTCGACGGTGACGGTGATGTGCTGACCCGCCCGGAATTCGGCGAACGACTGTGCACCCAATTGGTTTGGCTGCAGCACCAGGGTGACGCTGCGCCGGGTCTGGCGGCGCACCCCGGCGATGGTGGCCCGGGCCTCGCGCTCCGTCCAGGCACGATCCACCAGCTCGGTGTAGCTGTCGATGCCATGTGGCCCGGTCAGCACGCTCAGCAGCGGTGATCGCAGCACCCGGCGGGCGAAGCCTCGCGATGATGTTTCAGTGAACATATGTACACCGTTACCCGCTGCGAGGTCATCGTCAACGGATTCGGCACCCAATGTGGTAGATTTCACATTCAGTGAACAGTCGTACACCCAGCTCGCGGTCGTCGCGGTCCAGAAGCAGTCGGGATCACCATTCGCGGGAGTCGCTGTCGCGCCTGGAACGCAAGGAAGCGACTCGGCGAGCCATCGTCGCCGCTGCCCTCAAGCTGCTGGAGGAGCAGAGCTTCGCGGCCCTGAGCCTGCGGGAGGTGACGCGCGCGGTGGGCGTCGCCCCGGCGGCCTTTTACCGGCACTTCGAGTCCATGGAAGCACTCGGCCTGGTGCTCATCGACGAGTCGTTTCGCACGCTGCGCGACATGCTGCGCGGGGCGCGCGCCGGAAAGATCGACCCCACCCGTGTCATCGACTCATCGGTGGAGATCCTGATCGCCGGGATCACCGAACGTCGCGAGCACTGGCGCTTCATCACTCGGGAACGCAATAGCGGCGTTACGGTGCTGCGATATGCGATTCGTACCGAAATCCGGCTGATCACTTCAGAATTGGCAATCGACCTGGCCCGCTTTCCACGGTTGGACGATTGGAGCAGCGAGGACCTCAACCTGCTGGCAACGCTTTTCGTCAACGCGATGATCTCGATCGCAGAGACCTTGGAAGACACCACCGACCCGGTCGCCATCGAGGAGATCAAGAAGACTGCCGTCAAGCAACTGCGGATGATCACGGTCGGCGTCGCCAACTGGCGCAGCTCCGACTGACGCACGGCCGGGTGCGAAATTCAAGACCAGCAGCCGAAACTACACCTAACAAATTGCCCGTCTTGGCGCGACAATCAGCGACACGATGAGACGGACGCCGCGCGCAGTCCCACGCTGTCGCGCAAAGTCGCTGCGAGCCGGTTATTTTGGCACCCATTGCCCGGAGCTCGGCTGCGACGCTAGAGGACCGGAACCCGCTCGCTGACGAACACCCGCCGCTGCCCCGTCACCGGGTCGTCGAACTCCAGCCGCTGCGCGATCAGCTGCAGCGGTGTCGAAAAGTCGTCCGGCGCAACATCAACCACATTCGGATACAGCGGATCGCCCGAAATCGGCACCCCGAGCGAGGCCATGTGAACCCGCAACTGGTGGGTGCGACCGGTGCGTGGCGTCAACCGGTAGATCCCGGCGCCCAGAGCTTCGATAAAGGTCTCGGCGTTCGGCTCACCGTCCTCGATCACGGCCTGCAGCGATCCGCGGTGCTTGACCATACGGTTGCGCACCACCCTCGGCAGCGAGACGGTCGGAATGCCCTGCGCAGCAGCAAGATAGGTCTTGTCGAACAATCCGCAGGCGAACATGTCCTGATAGCGCCCACGCACCTCGCGTCGCGCCGTGAACAGCAGCACGCCCGCCGTCAGCCGATCGAGCCGATGTGCCGGGCTGAGCTCCGGCAACTGCAGCTCCCGGCGCAGACGCACCAGCGCCGTCTGTACCACGTGACGCCCACGTGGCATGGTCGCCAGGAAATGCGGTTTGTCTACCACCACGATGTCGTCGTCGCGGTAGAGCACCGGGATGTCGAACGGCACCTCCACCTCTTCGGGCAGGTCTCGGTACAGATACACCGCGGCACCGGCGGGCAGTTCGGTGTCCGCACGCACCACGTCACCGTCGGCCGTGAGAACCTCTCCGGCAAGCACTTTCGCGCCAGAGCCGAACCGGCGCTCGAATTCGTCGAACACGTTGCCGCCGTGCAGGCGAAGCCGGGCCGGGCCGAGACCGTCTCGTACCGGCAGTGGCGGCAACCGCTTTCGCCTAATTGAGCGGCACCGGTTCGAGAATCTCCGCACGCGCCTCGGGAGCCGCGGCGCGCAACGCATCGGCGGACTCGTCGTCGGGCTGGGCCTGAGAAAGCACCTCGGCCTCGACCCGCGCAATGTAGGTGGCGACCTCGCGCTCCACGTCGGCCTCACTCCAGCCCAGCACCGGCGCCACCACCTGGGCCACTTCGAGCGCGCAGTCCATACCGCGGTGCGGGTATTCGATGGAGATCCGCATCCGCCGGGCCAGGATGTCCTCCAGGTGCAGCGCCCCCTCGGCCGCAACGGCATAAACCGCCTCGACCTTGAGGTACACCGGGGCGGCGGTGATCGGCGTCAGCAGCTCCGGGTTTCCGTCGGCGTGGGCGAGCACCTCGTCGATCAGTGAGCCGTACCGATCCAGCAGGTGCCGTACCCGGTAGGGATGCAGGCCGTACCGGGCCCCGACGTGTTCGGTCTGGTTGACCAGCGCGAAGTATCCGTCGGCCCCGACCAGCGGCACCTTCTCGGTGATCGACGGCGCCACCCGCGCCGGGATGAACTCCGCAGCGGCGTCCACGGCGTCTGCGGCCATCACCCGGTAGGTGGTGTACTTGCCGCCGGCGATCGCCACCAGACCGGGCGCCGGGGAAGCCACCGCGTGCTCCCGGGACAACTTCGAGGTCTCCTCGCTCTCACCGGCCAGCAGCGGACGCAGCCCGGCGTATACCCCGTCGATGTCGTCGTGGGTCAGCGGTGTGGCCAGCACGTCATTGACGTGGTCGAGGATGTAGTCGATGTCGGCCTTGGTGGCGGCCGGATGCGCCAGATCGAGATTCCAGTCGGTGTCGGTGGTGCCGATGATCCAGTGCGTCCCCCACGGGATGACGAACAGCACCGACTTCTCGGTCCGCAGGATGATCGCCACCTCGCTGACGATCCGGTCCCGGGGTACCACCACATGCACGCCCTTGGAAGCCCGCACCCGAAAACGGCCGCGCTGCCGCGACAATGCCTGGATCTCGTCGGTCCACACGCCGGTGGCGTTGATGGTGACGTGTCCGCGAACCTCGGTGACGGTGCCGTCCTCGGAGTCGCGGATCCGCACGCCGACCACGCGATCGCCCTCCCGCAGCAGCGACACCACCTGGGTGGACGTCCGCACCACCGCGCCGTAGTGGGCGGCCGTCCGGGCCACCGTCATGGTGTGGCGGGCGTCGTCGACAACGGTGTCGTAGTAACGGATTCCGCCGATCAGCGAGCTGCGCTTGAGGCCCGGCGCCAATCGCAACGCCCCGGACTTCGTCAGATGTTTTTGCGCCGGAACAGATTTCGCGCCACCGAGTTGGTCGTAGAGAAAGATGCCGGCGGCAATGTAGGGGCGCTCCCACCAGCGGTTGGTGAGCGGGAACAGAAACGGCAGCGGCTTGACCAGATGCGGCGCCAGCGTCGTCAGCGAGAGCTCGCGCTCGTGCAGCGCCTCGCGCACCAAACCGAACTCGAGTTGCTCGAGGTAGCGCAGGCCGCCGTGAAACATCTTCGAACTGCGGCTCGAGGTGCCCGACGCGAAGTCGCGCGCCTCGACCAGAGCCACCTTGAGTCCTCGGGTCGCGGCATCCAGGGCACTGCCGGCGCCCACCACGCCACCCCCGATGACCACCACGTCGAATTGGTCGGAACCGAGCCGCTGCCAGGCGTCGGCCCGCTGGCTGGGGTTCAGCACAGACCCCGGTAACGGGTCGCTCACGCGCACTCCTAGTTACTCGTCAGGATTGGCCCAGGTTACGTGTTCCATGTGAACCCTGTCCTGCGTGAGCGTGCAGAAACGCACGGCAACTGCGGCGTGGCGCAGGACAGGAGGAACCGTCAGTCGAGGTCATCGTGGGCCATCAAGCGGCGGGCGGCCTCGATGATCGAGCCCGACAGCGACGGGTACACCGACAACGTCTGCGCCAGGTCGGTGACCGAGATCCGGTTCTGCACGGCCAGCGCGATCGGCAGGATCAGCTCGGAGGCGATCGGAGCCACCACTACCCCGCCGATGACCACGCCGGTCGCGGGCCGGCAGAAGATCTTGACGAAGCCGTGCCGCAGCAGGCTCATCTTGGCCCGCGCGTTGGTGTTCAGCGGCAGCATCAGCGTGCGCGCGGGGACGCTGCCGTCGTCGATGGACTTCTGCGGGATGCCGACGGCCCCGATCTCCGGCCGGGTGAACGTCGCCGAGGCGATGGTCCGCAACCGCAGCGGCGCCACCCCGTCGCCCAGCGCGTGGTACATCGCGAGCCGGCCCTGCATCGCGGCCACCGAGGCCAGCGGGAACAACCCGGTGCAGTCACCGGCGGCGTAGATGCCCGGCGCCTGTGTCCTCGATACCCGGTCCACCGGGATGTAGCCGCGGTCCAGTTCGACGCCCACGCGTTCCAGGCCCAGCCCCGAGGTGTTGGGGGTTGACCCGATGCACATCAGGGCGTGGCTGCCGTCGACGGTGCGTCCGTCGGCCAGCTTCAGCCGCACGCCGTCACCGGAGTGGGTCACCGAATCCGCCCGCGCGTTCTTGACGACGGTGACACCGCGTTCGGCGAACACCTCCTCGAGCACCGCGGCCGCGTCGCTGTCCTCGTGCGGCAGGATCTGGTCCCGGCTGGCCACCACGGTGACGTCGACGCCGAGTTCGGTGTAGGCGTTGCAGAACTCGGCGCCGGTGACACCGGAACCGACGATGATCAGGTGCTCGGGCAGCTCGGTGAGGTCGTAGAGCTGACGCCAGGTCAGGATGCGTTCGCCGTCGGGCACCGCATTCGGCAGCACCCGCGGGCTGGCGCCGGTGGCGATCAGCACGACGTCGGCCTTGAGCACCCCCACCCGACCGCTCGGCGTGGTGACCCGCACCCGGTGATGCGCCATGCCGGGGACGTCGTCGACCAGTTCGCCGCACCCGCCGATGACCTTCACCCCGGCATTGAGCAGCTGGGCGCCGATGTCGGCGGACTGCGACGCGGCCAGCGTCATCGCCCGGTTATTGATCTGCGGCAGGCTGATCTTGGCGTCGTCGATGCTGATGTCAAAGCCCAGGCCCGCGGCGCGGCGCAACTCGGTGCGCACTCCGGTGGATGCGATGAACGCCTTCGATGGCACACAGTCGAACAGCACACACGCACCGCCGATACCGTCGCTGTCGACGACGGTGACCTGGGTTTTCTCCCTGCCGTAGCCAGCGGCCACCAACGCCGCCTCGTAGCCGGCCGGGCCGCCACCGATGATCACGATGCGGGTCAGCACTGCTCCTCCACGGCCATAAACCTAGGGCACTGCGGCGATCGCCGTCGGCTAGACCGCAGGCTTGCCGCGGCCCAAAAGCACGCCCTGACGCCCGCGCGAGGACGCCGGCAGCGCAATGACCGCTTGTGCGCCCATCCCCGGTCGTGCGTTTAAGCTCATCTGCGTGCCGCTCTACGCCGCCTACGGGTCCAACATGCATCCCGAGCAGATGCTGCAGCGGGCCCCACATTCGCCGATGGCGGGGACGGGCTGGCTGCACGGCTGGCGGCTTACCTTCGGCGGCGAGGACATCGGCTGGGAAGGCGCGCTGGCCACCGTCGTGGAAGATCCCGACGATCCGCACGCCAGGGTGTTCGTCGTCCTCTACGACATGACCAAAGAGGACGAAGAGGCGCTCGACCGCTGGGAGGGTTCGGAGTTCGGCGTTCACAAGAAGATCCGCGTCCGCATTGAACGCGAATCATCGGACACCACAATAGATCCCGTACTTGCCTGGCTGTACGTTGTCGATGCCTGGGAGGGCGGTCTCCCGTCCGCGCGCTACCTCGGTGTGATGGCCGACGCCGCCGAGATCGCCGGTGCGCCCGCGGAGTACGTGCAGGACATCCAGACCCGGCCGGCACGCAACATCGGGCCCGGAACCTAGTTTCCCGGATTGCTGCTGCTCAACCAGCGCCGCAGCCCCGCCACCACCAGTGCGATCGCGGCCACCGCCGCCAGTCCCCCGCCGAATATCCACGGGGTGATGTCGGAGTACTCGTGGCGGTAGATCAGCTGCTGATACGGCTCGTCGCTCGGCGCCGGTCCGAACTCGAAGTCCGAGCTGACATTGGCTGGTTCGGCGACGGTAGAAAGTGCGGTGAGGTAGCCGCCATTCGCCGACAATCCGGTCAGGGTGGTGTCAACGGTGCGCCCGCCCACCGTCCCCGCGTAGTCCACCGAGACCTGTTGTGCGCGCGAATCGGGGTCGACGCGCTGCATGCGGTGCGGTCCCAAGGTGTAGATCACCACCTTCTCCGGGCCGTCGGCATGCGCAGCCATCCGCATGGGATACACCAGGCGCGGTGAGGCGAACGTGAGTTTGACCGGGTCGAGGCCGCCGTTCAACGGCACCGGGCTCGTCAACCGCATGGCAACCGTCGACCAACCGTCGCGCAGATACGGCTGCAGTCCGTCGATGAGCGCCCGCTTGACGGGATAACCGTTGGACTGCAACCAGTTCCGCACACCGTCAACGTCGCCCCCGGCCAATGTGGTGGCCTGCAGCGGGCCCAGCTGGACCTGCCGCAGCACGGTCGGTCCCCCCACGGGCACGCCGCTCACCGCATCGTCGCGCATTGCCGGCATGTCGCCGAACACCCAGTGCCGCTGAGTTTCCACCCGCGGGGCGGCCAGGGTGGCGAGCTCGTCGAAAATCCCGGCGTCGGCCGAGGCCACGGTCGCCGGGGCCGGGGTGGGGATCACCAGGGCCGCATTGTCCGAGCCGGACTCCAGGTCCACCCGCAGCACGACGGTCTCGATATGCCCGTCGGTGCTCAACAACGCCACCTCTTCGGCCACCCGGGCCGCCGGATCGGGACTGACGATGCCCCCGCACGCACAGGCCGCGGCCGGCCCTGGTGTCACGACGGACGCGGCGACCAGCAGGGCGGCACCCAGCGCCCCCGGTATGCGTGCCATGGCGGTATTAAAGCGGGTCCACGCCGACCCACGCAGCCGAAGCCCGCCGAAACAGTCCTGACCACCTAGAACGCGGCGGCCTGCTCGACGATGTTGGCGAACACCCGCACGCCCACCCCGAGTGCGCGTTCGTCGAGATCGAACGTGGGCTGGTGCAGGTCCAGCTGCGAACCGCGCCCGCTCCACACCCCCAGTCGGGCCATCGCTCCCGGCACCTCCTCGAGATACCAGGAGAAGTCCTCCCCGCCACCGGACTGCCGGGTCTCGGCCAGCACCTCGGGACCTACGGCCTCGATCGCATGACTGAAGATCCGCGTCGAGAGCTCCTCATTGACCACTGGGGGCACGCCGCGCCGGTACTGCAGGGTGTGTTCGACACCCAGCGGTACGAGGAGCTGCGAAATCGTCTCGCGCACAATATCTTCGAGCTCAAGCCAGGTTTCGCGGCTGGCGGTCCTGACGGTGCCGGACAACGTCCCCGATTGCGGAATGGCGTTGGCGGCCATACCCGCGTTGACGGCACCCCACACCATGACGGTGGACGTCCGCGGGTCGATGCGGCGCGACAGCACACCCGGCAGCCCGGTGATCACGGTGCCCAGCCCGTAGACCAGATCGGCGGTCAGATGCGGACGCGACGTGTGCCCACCCGGCGAATGCAGAGTCAGCTCGATCCAGTCGGCCGCCGAGGTGATTGGCCCCGGGGTGATCGCGACCTTGCCGACGGCCACCCGCGGATCACAGTGCACCGCAAAGATTCTCGACACCCCGGTGAGCACCCCGGCGGCGATCGCGTCCAGCGCCCCACCAGGCATCAGCTCCTCGGCGGCCTGGAAGATGAACCGAACCGCGACCGGCAGTTCGGGCACCGTCGCAAGCGCCAGCGCGGTGCCCAGCAGCACTGCGGTGTGCGCGTCGTGCCCGCACGCGTGTGCGACCCCCGGCACCGTCGATGCATACGCCGCACCCGTGCGTTCGGTCATCGGCAGCGCGTCCATATCGGCCCGCAGCGCGATGCGCGTCCGGTGCTCCGGGCCGATGTCGCATATCAGCCCCGTGCCGCCGGGCAGCACCTCCGGCTTGAGGCCCGCGTCCGCGAGCTTCTCGGCCACGAAGGTGGTGGTGGCGTACTCCTGGCGACTGAGCTCGGGATGACGGTGGATGTGCCTGCGCCACTCGACCAGGTCGTCGAAGTGCGCGGCCAGCCAGGACTCGACGGCGTCGGAGACATCCGGGATACCCGAGGGACCCGAGGGATAAGTCACGCGTCTGCCCTCCGCTCGGCCAGTTCCAACACACGCTCACGTTGAACCGGCGTCTGGGCCAGCGCAACGACCGTGCGCGCCAGCATGATCGCCCCGTCCACGACGGCGGCGTCCCCGGCGGGGCTGGCCGCCGCGGATGCGAACTCGGGTTGATGCACGGACGCGCCACCGGCGTCCACGCCCACGATGGGGTGAATCCCCGGCATCAACTGCGTGACGTTGCCCATGTCCGTACTGCCCAGCGGCAGTGCGGTTTCCAGCTCGGCGGGCACCGGCGCGCGGCCCAGCCGGAGCATCTCGGCGCGGAAGGTGTCGGCCAACCAGGCGTCCGGGCGAAGCTCGGCGTAGATCGGCGAGGCCTCGATGACGTCGTAGTCGCAACCGGTGGCCAGGGCGCCCGCCAGGAAGCAGTCACCGATGCGGTCTTCCAGATCCCGCAGCGACGACATTTCGGAGGCCCGCATGGTGTAGCGCAGCTCAGTGTGCGCGGGGATGACATTGGGCGCGCTACCGCCTTCGGTGACGATGCCGTGCACCATCTGCCCGGGCGTCAGATGCTGGCGAAACAATCCGATGGCCACCTGCGCCACGGTGACGGCGTCGCCGGCGTTGACACCCAGGTACGGCGCCACCGCCGCGTGCGACTCCCTGCCGCGGTAGTGCACCGCGACCTCCGACAGCGCCAGCGACCGCGCCGCCGCGATGTCGACCGGGCCCGGGTGCATCATCACGGTGGCGGCGAGGCCGTCGAATGCCCCGGCCCGCAGCATCAACACCTTTCCGCCGCCGGCCTCCTCGGCCGGGGTTCCGAGCAGCACCACCCGCAGGCCCAGCTCGTCGGCGACATCTGCCAGCGCCAGGGCGGCGCCGGTGGCCGAGGCCGCGATGATGTTGTGCCCGCAGGCGTGACCGATCTCCGGCAGCGCGTCGTATTCGGCACACACCCCGACGGTCAGGTCGCCGGCGCCGAACGACGCGGTGAATGCGGTGTCCAAACCGCCCGGCGCCGTGGTGATCTCGAAGCCTCGTTCGGCCACCAACGCACGCACCTTGGCCGAGCTGCGGTGCTCCTCGAACGCCAGCTCCGGCTCGGCGTGGATTGACCGCGAAAGTGCCACCAGATCGTCGCGTCGGCGGCGCACCGTCTCCTCGACGGCTGCTGCGCTCGAAGACGCGGTGGCGGCTGGCATCAGTGCAGTATCGCACCGTGGCTAGATAGGCTGCGGTACGTGCCGTCGACAGACCCCGGCCGCATGGCCGAACTCGCCGCGTCGGTGATCGCCGCGCGCACCGGTGTGGACCGCCACGACGTCGCGGTGGTGCTCGGTTCGGGTTGGGCCCCCGCGGTCGACGAACTGGGCACCCCGAGCGCCGTCGTGCCGATGGCCGACCTGCCGGGCTTCTCGACGCCGACCGCCGCCGGTCACGGCGGGCAGGTGCTGTCGATTCCGGTGGGAGCCAGCCGGGTGCTGGTGCTGGTGGGCCGTATCCACGCCTACGAAGGCCACGACCTGGCCGCCGTGGTGCACCCGGTGCGCACGGCCTGCGCCTGCGGCGTCGACACCGTCGTGCTGACCAATGCCGCCGGCGGCCTGCGCTCCGACTTCCGCGTCGGCCAACCCGTGCTGATCAGCGATCATCTCAATCTGACAGCCCGCTCCCCCCTGGTGGGCGCACAGTTCGTCGACCTGGTGGATGCCTATTCACCTGCGTTGCGCGCGCTGGCTCGCGAGGTCGAGCCGACGCTGCCCGAAGGGGTGTACGCGGGATTGCCGGGCCCGCACTATGAGACGCCTGCCGAGATCCGGATGCTGCGCACACTGGGTGCCGATCTGGTAGGCATGTCGACGGTGCACGAAACCATCGCCGCACGGGCCGAAGGCGCTGCGGTACTTGCGGTTTCGCTGGTGACCAACCTGGCGGCGGGGATCACCGGGGCGCCCCTGAGCCACGATGAAGTGCTCGCCACGGGGCGTGCGTCCGCATCCGCCATGGGGGCTCTGCTCGCCGCCGTCATCGCGCGGCTCTGAGACCCTCAGTGCCCCGCTGAGGCGTCCTAGCGCGGCCCGAACTGACGGTCCCCTGCATCACCGAGGCCGGGGACGATGTAGGCCATCTCGTTGAGGCCGTCATCGATGGTGGCGGTGAACAGGCGTAGTCCCGGCACCCGAGCTTCGATGGCCCCCAGCGCGGCGATCCCCTCCGGCGCGCAGACCACGCACACCGCGGTGATGTCTCGCGCGCCGCGCACACGAAGCAATTCGATGGTGTGCACCATCGAACCCCCGGTCGCCAGCATCGGGTCGAGCACCATCACCGGTTGACCGGCGAGGTCGTCGGGCAGCGACTCCAGATACGGGGTCGGCTGATGGGTCGTCTCGTCGCGCGCCACACCGACGAACCCGACGCGCGCCTCGGGAATCAACGCGTGCGCCTGGTCGACCATGCCGAGGCCGGCGCGCAGCACCGGCACCAGCAGTGGCGGTGCGGCCAGGCGGCAGCCCGTGGTCGTCGTCAGCGGTGTCCGGACGGTTACGGCCTCGCGGGGAGCGTCTCGGGTCGCCTCGTAGACCAGCATCAACGTCAGGTCGCGAAGCGCGGCGCGAAAGGCCGCGTTGTCGGTGCGTTCATCGCGCAGGGTGGTCAGCCGGGCTGCGGCCAACGGGTGGTCGACGACACGCACATCCATGCATCGTGACCCTATGGGACCAGCGCGTCGCGGTCTTGGGAGTACCCGATTCGGCGGTGACGCTCCGGCGACGTGCCACCTCCGATCCGGTCATCGTTATTCTGTGCCGCATGGCTGCTGACCTTGTGCCGATTCGCCTGAGTGTCACCGAGGGTGACTTGTACACGCTGTGGGCCCCGCGCTGGCGCGACGCCGGCGACGAGTGGGAGGCGTTCCTTGGCAAGGACGATGACCTCTACGCGTTTCGTTCGGTCGCCGACCTCGCGGCCTTCGTGCGGAGTGACACCGACAACGATCTGGCAGATCACCCGGGGTGGAAGAAGCTGACCGAGGCCAACGCCCATCGCTTCGACCCGGCCGAGGATCGGCAGTTCGATCTGACGTCGGTCGAGGAGGTGGTGGCGGAGAAGCCCACCGACGCCTCGGTACAGCAGCTGTCCAGAACCTTGGGCATCGTCTCCTCCCTCGGCACGGTCTGCGAGCTGCCACCGGTCAACAAGTTCTTCAACGGCAACCCGGCGCTGTCGACCGTCAACGCCGGAATCGACGAGTTCAGCGGTCGCGCCGGGCGCAAGCGCTGGAGTGACATCGCCGCGATCGTAGGACGGAGCTGGGACGGGGTGCTGACCTCGATCGAAGGGATCCTCACGGTCCCCGACGTCGACGCCACCGCCGCCGATCACGCGGTCGCCGAGCTGGCCGAGCCCGCCCCCGAGCCCGACGAGGACGAGTTTGTCACCAATGCGGCTGCCGACGAGTACGACGCCGACGACACCGACAGCGACGATGAGGCCGGCCACGACACCGCGGGCGTGCTCGGCAGCGACGAAGACTTCTGGCTGAAGGTCGGTATCGACCCGATTCGGCTGATGACCAGCACCGGCACGCTGTACACCCTGCGCTGCTACTGGCACGACAAGGCGATGTTCCTGGGCCGCAACGGACGCGTCAGCGTGTTCTCGTCGGAACGTGCGATGGCGCGCTACCTGGCCGACGAGCACGACCACGACATGGCCGATCTGCCGACCTACGACGACATTCGTACCGCCGCCACCGACGGCTCGCTGCACGTCGAGATCAGCGACGAGAACATCTACGTGCTGACCGGGCTTGCCGACGACCTCAACGATGGCCCCGAGGCCGTCGACCGTGACCAGCTCGAGTTGGTGGTGGAGCTGCTGCAGGACATCGGCGAGTACTCCGAGGAGGACACCGTCGAGCGCGCCCTGTCGCAAAACCAGCCGTTCGGTCGGTTCAGCGGATACGTCCTCGAGGATTCCGGTTCCCGTCCGGCAGCCCCGTACGCAGATGTCGTCAGAGAGTACGAGGAGCTGGTGCGCTTCCTGGAGTCACGCCTGCGCCGCGAATAGCCCGTCGAATCAGCCGATCAGGACGGCGAAACGGGGTTTGACCACCTCGTCGATGATCGCCAGGCGTTCGTCGAACGGGAGGAACGCCGATTTCACCGCGTTGATGGTGAACCGCTCCAGGTCACTCCAGCCGTAGCCGAACGCCTCCACCAACCGGGCCATCTCCTGGCTCATCGTGGTGTCGCTCATCAGCCGATTGTCGGTGTTGACGGTGACGCGGAACCGCAGCCGGGCCAGCAGGTCGAACGGATGCTCGGCGATCGACGGTGCCGCACCGGTCTGCACATTCGACGACGGGCACAGTTCCAGCGGGATGCGCTTGTCGCGCACGATGGACGCCACCCGTCCCAGACGGTAACTACCGTCGGCGCGCTGTTCTATGTCGTCGACGATGCGCACACCGTGCCCCAGCCGGTCCGCTCCGCAGAACGCGATGGCCTCGTGGATCGACGGCAGCCCAAACGCCTCACCCGCGTGAATCGTGAAGCGCGCGTTGTTGTTCCGCATGTATTCGAAGGCGTCGAGATGCCGGGTCGGTGGGTACCCGGCTTCGGCACCGGCGATATCGAAACCGACCACACCCTTATCGCGGAAGCGGATCGCCAGCTCGGCGATCTCCCGTGATCGGGCTGCGTGACGCATCGCGGTCACCAGCGTCCGCACGACTACGGGACGCCCCTCGGCCGCGGCAGCCTTCTCACCGTCTGCGAAGCCGGCCAGCACCGCATCGACGACGGCGTCCAGCGACAGCCCCCGGTTGATGTGCAGTTCCGGGGCGAACCGGATCTCCGCGTACACCACGTTGTCGGCGGCCAGGTCCTCGACGCACTCGAACGCCACGCGGTGCAACGCCTCGGGTGTCTGCATGACGGCAACGGTGTGCGCGAACGGTTCCAGGTAGCGCACCAGCGAGCCGCTGTGCGCGGCGGTCCGGAAAAACGTCGCCAGACCGTCGATGTCGCCGGCCGGCAGATCGTCGTAGCCGGTCTGGGCGGCGATGTCCAGCACGGTCGCCGGCCGCAGACCCCCGTCGAGATGGTCGTGCAGTAGTGCCTTTGGCGCCTGGCGGATGGACTCCAGATCCAGGGTGTAACCCGATGCGCTCATCAACCGCTCCGATTCATCATCAGCGGACGTGCGTTCTAGAGAGCATCACCGATATCGGCCGCTCCGTCCAGCCCTGCCGAGTTTGCCGCCGGCCCTGGGACACAGACCACAGCGCATTCACGTAGAGACCTACGCCACATGAGACATACTCCACACTGTCACCGGCCTCAATCGAGCCGGCGCCGCCCCGAGGCGAGAGCTTTGGGGCCCGCGTCAATGTCGCCGAAGAATTCCGTGCCGTTCGCCAATTTTATTGGTGCACAACAGTTTTTGCGTTCGCATCGCCAATTCCGACAAAACCGGCCGCTCTTCTGAATCCATTCACCAGCGCCGGACTGCACGTGATTTCTCTCTCAGTAACACCCACCCCTACCGGCGAGTAACCACCGCTTTGCGGTTAGTTCGACCATCCGCTTTGGGATTAAAGTCCAACCGACGGTTGCCCAACAGTGAGTTTTGGGAAGATAGCGACACCGCCACGCCGGAATCAGCCCATTTTCGGCGTAAACCGACGATGTTGGAGGCGCTGATGACTGCAGCTCCGCCGGCGGGCGCAGTCCAGAAGGACCAGCCGCGCCGTCGCACCCTGTACCGCGGTGATCCGGGTATGTGGTCGTGGGTACTGCACCGCATCACCGGAGCGACGATCTTCTTCTTCCTGTTCGTGCACGTGCTCGACACCGCGCTGGTCCGGGTCAGCCCACAGGCCTACAACGAGGTCATCGAGACCTACAAGACCCCCATCGTCGGCCTTATGGAGGTCGGCCTGGTGGCCGCGGTGCTGTTCCACGCCCTCAACGGCATCCGAGTCATCCTGATCGACTTCTGGGCCGAGGGCCCGCGGCACCAGAAGAAGATGCTGATCGGCGTCGGCGCGATCTGGCTGCTGGTCATGGTGCCGGTGCTGGTCGTCATCGGCATCCACATGTCGGAGCGGTTCCTGTGAGCGCCCCGGAGACCCGGCGCTTCGGCGGCGAACCCGCCCGCGTGCTGGAGAAGAGCTTTGACCGCCCGGCCGCGCTGGATAACCCGCGCGCACCGCGCCGCAACCCCGGCATGCCGAACTTCGAGAAGTACGCATGGCTGTTCATGCGGTTCTCCGGCATCGTGCTGGTATTTCTGGCGCTCGGCCATTTGTTCATCATGCTGATGTGGCAGAACGGCGTGTACCGCGTCGACTTCAACTATGTCGCCCAACGCTGGTCCTCACCGTTCTGGCAGACCTGGGACCTGCTGCTGTTGTGGCTGGCCCAGCTGCACGGCGGAAACGGTATGCGCACGATCATCGCCGACTACACCCGTAAGGACTCGACGCGCTTCTGGCTGAATGCCCTGCTGGCGCTGTCGATGATCTTCACGCTTGTACTGGGTACCTACGTGTTGCTGACGTTCAACGCGAACATCGCCTGAGCTTCCCTGGAGGGACGTCCACAATGATTCAGGAACATCGCTACGACGTCGTGATCGTCGGAGCCGGCGGCGCCGGCATGCGCGCCGCCGTCGAGGCCGGGCCCCGCGTCCGCACGGCGGTGCTGACCAAGCTGTACCCGACGCGTTCGCACACCGGCGCGGCCCAGGGCGGGATGTGCGCCGCGCTGGCCAACGTCGAAGAGGACAACTGGGAGTGGCACACCTTCGACACCGTCAAGGGCGGCGACTACCTGGCTGATCAGGACGCCGTCGAGATCATGGCCAAGGAGGCCATCGACGCGGTGCTCGACCTGGAAAAGATGGGCATGCCGTTCAACCGGACGCCCGAGGGCCGCATCGACCAGCGCCGGTTCGGCGGGCACACCCGCGACCACGGCAAGGCCCCCGTCCGCCGGGCCTGTTACGCCGCCGACCGCACCGGCCACATGATCCTGCAGACGCTGTACCAAAACTGCGTCAAGCACGACGTGCAGTTCTTCAACGAGTTCTATGCGCTGGACCTGGTGCTCACCGAAACGCCGAACGGCCCGGTCGCCAGCGGCATCGTCGCCTACGAGTTGGCGACAGGGGATATTCATGTATTCCACGCCAAGGCGATCATCTTCGCCACGGGCGGTTCGGGCCGGATGTACAAGACCACCTCCAACGCCCACACACTGACCGGTGACGGCCTGGGCATCGTCTTCCGCAAGGGACTTCCCTTGGAGGACATGGAGTTCCACCAGTTCCACCCGACCGGCCTGGCCGGGCTCGGCATCCTCATCTCCGAAGCAGTGCGCGGTGAGGGTGGTCGCCTGCTCAACGGCGAGGGCGAACGCTTCATGGAGCGCTACGCCCCCACCATCGTCGACCTCGCGCCCCGCGACATCGTCGCGCGTTCGATGGTGCTCGAGGTGCTCGAGGGCCGCGGCGCGGGGCCGAACAAGGACTACGTCTACATCGACGTGCGCCACCTCGGCGAAGAAGTGCTCGAGGCCAAACTGCCCGACATCACCGAATTCGCCCGCACCTACCTGGGTGTGGACCCGGTGACCGAACTGGTGCCGGTATACCCGACCTGCCACTACGTGATGGGCGGTATTCCCACCACGGTCGAGGGACAAGTGTTGCGCGACAACAACAATGTCGTGCCGGGCCTGTACGCGGCCGGCGAATGCGCGTGTGTGTCTGTACACGGCGCCAACCGCCTGGGCACCAACTCGCTGCTGGACATCAACGTGTTCGGGCGCCGGTCGGGGATCGCGGCCGCCGAGTACGCCGCCTCCCACGACTTCGTCGACCTGCCGGCCGAGCCGTACAAGATGGTCACCAAGTGGGTTGACGACATCCTCTCCGAGCACGGCAACGAGCGCGTCGCCGACATCCGTGGCGCCCTGCAGCAGTCGATGGATAACAACGCCGCGGTGTTCCGCACCGAAGAGACGTTGAAGCAGGCATTGACCGACATCCACGCGCTCAAAGAGCGTTACTCGCGAATCACCGTGCACGACAAGGGAAAGCGCTACAACAGCGATCTCCTGGAGGCCATCGAGCTCGGCTTCCTGCTGGAGCTGGCCGAGGTGACCGTCGTTGGTGCGCTGAACCGCAAGGAATCTCGCGGCGGCCACGCCCGCGAGGACTACCCCAACCGCGATGACACCAACTACATGCGCCACACCATGGCGTACAAGCAGGGCTCTGAGCTGTTGAGCGACATCCTTTTGGACTACAAGCCCGTCGTCCAGACGCGGTATGAGCCGATGGAACGGAAGTACTAGATGGCAACCGTCGCAGACGTTATCGATAAGCCCGAAGCCGGCGACCCGCCCCTGCCGCCGCCGCGCGAGGGCGCGGTGATGGTGACGCTGAAGATCGCCCGGTTCAACCCGGAGAACCCCGATGCCGCAGGCTGGCAGAGCTTCCGGGTGCCGTGTCTGCCCAGTGACCGGCTGCTGAACCTGCTGTTGTACGTGAAGGGTTACCTGGACGGCACGCTGACGTTCCGGCGGTCCTGCGCACACGGCGTGTGCGGTAGCGATGCCATGCGCATCAACGGCGTCAACCGGCTGGCGTGCAAGGTGCTGATGCGCGACCTGCTGCCGAAGAACAACAAGCCGCTCACCATCACCATCGAGCCGATCCGCGGCCTGCCCGTGGAGAAGGATCTCGTGGTCGACATGGAGCCGTTCTTCGACGCCTACCGCGCGGTGAAGCCGTTCCTGGTCACCACCGGCAACCCGCCGACCCGCGAGCGGATCCAGAGCCAGACCGACCGCGCGCGCTACGACGACACCACCAAGTGCATCCTGTGCGCATGCTGTACGACGAGCTGCCCGGTGTTCTGGAGCGAGGGTTCCTACTTCGGCCCGGCGGCGATCGTGAATGCCCACCGGTTCATCTTCGATTCCCGCGACGAGGCCGCTGCCGAGCGCCTCGACATCCTCAACGAGGTTGACGGTGTGTGGCGTTGCCGCACGACGTTCAACTGCACCGAGGCCTGCCCGCGTGGCATCGAAGTCACCAAGGCAATCCAAGAGGTGAAGCGCGCACTGATGTTCGCGCGTTAGGCCGCCGCGCCAGCGCTCGTCACACATTGGGGGCCTGCCTCGTCTAGGGGATATGACCACAACACGCATCCCCGTAATGCCCCCGAAAGATGCACCGCTGTTGACCCGGCTGATGTACCGGTATGCCAAACGCCGCTTCGGCGAGGTTCCCGAGCCGTTCACCGTCGCCGCACACCATCGTGGCTTACTCGTGGCCAACGCCGTGCACGAAGGCATGCTCCAACAGGCATCCAAGAAGCTGCCCGCCAACATCCGCGACCTCGCCGTGTACTGGACCGCCCGGACCGTCGGCTGCAGCTGGTGCGTGGACTTCGGCTCGATGCTGATGCGGCTCGAGGGGCTGGACCTGCAGCGCCTCAAGCACATTGACGACTACCTGACCTCTCCTCTGTTCACCGACGACGAGCGCGCCGCGATCACCTACGCCAACGCGATGACGACCGACCCGCATACGGTCACCGATGACCAGGTGGCAGATCTGCGGCGCCGATTCACCGATGCCGGCGTCATGGAGCTCACCTATCAGATCGGCGTGGAGAACATGCGCTCGCGGATGAACACAGCCCTCGGCATCACCGAGCAGGGCTTCAATTCTGGTGACGCTTGCCGGATTCCGTGGCAGACGCAGAGCGCAACGGAGATGCACTGAACTTGTCCGGGTTCGCGACATCCCAGATGGCCCAGATCTTTCCGTCGCGCACCGTCACCGCGGTGACGCGCGGATGCAGCTGCGGCCACTCCCCGGTCTCCGGCACGCCCTCGCTGTAGAGGCCGAGATCGCCGTTGATCCGCGCCGGCATTCCCACCTCGAAGAAGCGGGGCCCATAGCGTTCGGCGAGGCCGAGCATGAAGCGGGCGACCTTGTCCGAACCGTGGATGACCTGTGCGGCCGTGGGTGCGCGGCGGTTCGAATCACCGGTGAACGTGACATCCGGATGGAGGACCGCCACCACCGCGGCAAGATCCCGGGCGGCCATGGCGGCCATGAGCCGGCCGACCACTTCGTCGTGCGCGGCGTCGCGTTCCGGCGCAGGGCCATCGCCCACCGCTCGTCGCGCCCGTGACGCCAGCTGCCGAGCAGAAGCGGCCGACGTTCCGAGTACTCCGGCGATTTCGGCGAACGGCACCTCGAAGCCGTCATGCAAGACCAGCGCCACCCGCTGATCCGGAGACAGTCGATCCAGCACGACCATCGCGGCGAACCGGGCGTCCTCGCCTGCCACCACGCGTGCCAGTGGATCGGAATCATCGAATCCGGTGACCACCGGCTCGGGCAACCACTGCCCGACGTAGGTTTCGCGCCGGTGTGCGGCCGAACGCAGGCGGTCCAGACACAGTCGGCTGACCACCGTGGTCAGCCATGCTCGCGGTTCGGCGATCTGCTCGCGATCTGACCCGAGCCCGTCCCAGCGCAGCCAGGCATCCTGCACCGCGTCCTCGGCGTCGGCGAACACACCGGTGAGCCGGTACCCCACCGCCAGCAAATGATGGCGGGCGTCCTCGAACTCCTCCACACCGGTTGTCACACCTCCAGGCTAATGAACTGACAGCTGGTGCAGCCTTGTTCACCGAGGGTCGCTGACGACACATCGACGAATCCCGCAACACTGTTGAATACCACCCGTTATTGTTGCCACCGTTAAATCCGGGGGTCAGCACATCAGCATCGAATCGGGGTTCTTTGTGGGTTACGGACGGTTCATCGGCAGGGTTGGTGCGCTAGCTGTTGCGCTCGGGGTCAGTGGGGCTGTCAACCATCCCCAAATCGCCTGGGCCGACGACGCTTCCGGCCCAGCTGCACCGTCGTCTCTCAGTGGTGGCGATGGGGCTGCTCCCGGTCCGCAGCGAGCGGTGACGCGGGCCGGCCGACAGGGCGCCAAGGCTCCGAACAAGACCAAGGCTCAATCCAATTCCACCAAGCCGGTATCGGCTGAGAGTGGAGGCGAGCAGAGCAGCGGCCCTGCTGATCCGGGCTCACGGTCCGGCGCCGCCGAATCCCTCGTCCTGGCTTCGTTCGGCACCGCCAAAAGCAAGAACGCCGAATCCACCAAGCGCGCACGCACCAGCGGCGCCGACGCGACGGCTTCGCAGGACAGCACGTCGCGGGCCGATGTCCATCGGCCGGGGAGAGTGACCGGTGCCGGTGTGCCACGGCCGGCAACGGCAACAACCACGAACACCGACTCGGCTGTTCGGGCATCGATCTCACCCGCGGCCACAATCCTGAAGAGTGCGGCCACGACGGACGCAAGCTCGGCAGCGGTGTCAACGTCCGGACCACAGGCGTCGCTCACCGTCACCGCAGTCACCGCGCCACCTGTATCCGTAGTGCATCCGTTCCGTGGTCTCGTCCTCGGCGTGCTCGGCATCTTCGGGTTCAACTCGGCACCCGGGGCTACCAACAACCCGATTCTGGCGGGCCTGTGGGGTCTGTACCGCCGCTACGAATCCGTCTTCGAACCCGACAAGCCGCAGTTCGTCAGCGCCAGCGTGGTCAGCACCGCATTCACCAACGGACAAACCGTCGTCACGTGGGCGGTGAATTTCGCCGGCGCCCAAGGCGAAGCCCGGACCTACCACACCGTCAACGGTGCCACCGGGACTCTGACCGCCAACGCCGATGGCACCTACACATACAGCACCAAAACGCTCGGCACCGATCAGCTGCAGTTCGGGGCGACCGAGCCCGGATCGTGGTTCGTCGGCAACCTTCCCGGCGCGCTGTCATCGCAGTTCGACCGCTCCGCGAGCGTCACC
>DASUGW010000061.1:0-3270 GCA_036273805.1 Mycobacterium sp. | reverse complement strand
CTCCTGGGCGTTTTTCACCTTGCGGGTGTACTGCCGCGGCCCGTCGTGGACGTAACGCTCGCCGTAGAGTTCGCGGGCCTGGGCCCGGGCCGCCGCGATCGCCGTCTCCGACAGCGTGGTGGAGTCGGTTCGCATATAGGTGATGTAGCCGTTCTCATACAGCCGCTGGGCGGTGCGCATCGTGCGCTCCGCCGAGAACCGCAACTTCCGGCCGGCCTCCTGCTGCAGGGTGGAGGTCATGAACGGGGCATACGGACGCCGCGTGTAGGGCTTCTCCTCGACACTGGCGACGGTCAGCGGGGAACCGGCCAACGCCTCGGCAAGCCGTCCGGCGTACGCCTCGTCGACGATCAGTAGGTCGCGCTCGGAGCGCTTCGCCTGGCCGTCGGGGCCGAAATCGCGTCCGGTCGCCACCCGGCGGCCGTCGACGTCGACCAGCCGCGCCCCGAACGTTCGCGGTGCGGCGTCTTCACCGGCATCGAGCGTGGCGGCCAGATCCCAGTACGACGCGGAGACGAACGCCATCCGCTCGCGCTCGCGCCGGACGATGATGCGGGTGGCCACCGACTGCACTCGCCCGGCGGACAGCTTCGGCATCACCTTGCGCCACAGCACCGGGGATACCTCGTAGCCGTAGAGCCGGTCGAGGATGCGCCGGGTCTCCTGCGCGTCGACCAGATCCTTGTCCAGCTCGCGCGGGTTCTCCGCGGCCGCGCGGATGGCCGGACCGGTGATCTCGTGAAAGACCATCCGGCGCACCGGAACGGTGGGCTTGAGGGTCTCCATCAGGTGCCACGCGATGGCCTCGCCCTCGCGGTCACCATCGGTGGCGAGGTAGAGCTCGTCGACGCCTTTGAGCGCATTGCGCAACTCAGTGACTGTGGATTTCTTCTCCGGTGTGATCACGTACAGCGGCTCGAAGGAGTGGTCGACGTCCACACCTAGCCGTGCCCACGATTCGCCCTTGTACTTCGCGGGCACATCGGCGGCACCGCGGGGTAAGTCCCTGATGTGTCCCCGGGAGGACTCCACGACGTAGCTCGGTCCGAGGTAGGAGGCGATCTTGCGCGCCTTGGCGGGCGATTCCACGATCACCAGACGACGGCTGACGCCATTGGACTGACCGCCGTTGGCGTGGTCATCGGTGGACCGGCTAGCCGCTGTACGCCGACGCGCACCACCGCTGGACGTGCCGCTCGGATCTGCCGCCGTTTTTGATCGTGCCACGCTTGCACTCACCTCGGTGTACTCCTGATGCCCCGACCCCCGTGCCCCAGTGTGCACAACTCCGCAACTTCCGGGGTCTGCAATTCGCGGGGCAGCCAGCGTCGCACAACCCGTCGCGAACGGCCACTGATCCTGCCTTACGCCACGCGGACCTGTCAGTGTCTATCGATGCCCCGCGGTAGCGCTACTCAGTTGCTGGCACTGCGGCGCAGCCCGGAACCCGGGAGCCAGCTCCTTGTTGCTGGTCAGCTGCTGCATCTGGGCGCTGGCCCCACCGAGATCGGGGCCAGCGAGGTGACTGGCCTTGTTCACGAAGTCCGGGTCGTTCGCATCCAAACCGGCGAGCTTCGTGCGCTGGACGCCGACTGTCTGGGACGCGTTGCTGAAGAAGCTCACCGCGGTGTCCTGCACCTGCTTGCCATCGGTGATCCGCGGCGGCCCGAGCTGTCGGAGTTTCTGGGCGGTGCTGGCGAACGCCCGCTGGGCGATATCAGAGAACTCCAGTAACCCGTCTTTTTGACCCTGTGGGGTCGGCTGCGCCCTCGCCATCGCAGACACTCCGCCGATCACGTCACCCAACCCGCCGCAGAACGCCCCCGCCCAGGCCACCGGGTCAGCACCCGGGGGAGCGGCCGGCGGCTTCGGCGGAACGTTAGCGGAGCCGCCGCATCCGGTGAGCCCGAGACCCAGGACCACCACGGCCGCTGCCCACTTGCACGTTCGGCCAGCGGTGACGCCTCTACCTCGGCGTGGTGTCGGCACGGGCACTCCCTGCTCGCAAGCGCTGCGGATCGAGGTTTCGCGACTGTGGGTCACGCGTTGACCTGGGCCGGCGATGAGTCGACCAACGAGGTGGACCGCCGTTTGGATACGACTACCGAAATCACGATTACCGCCGCGGCGAACAGGGCGATAGCCACTCGCACCGGGCCACCGTTCGGTAGCGCCGTGATCGTCACGATCGCCGGCGCAACCAGCACCGAGACTAGGTTCATCACTTTGAGCAGCGGGTTGATGGCCGGACCGGCGGTGTCCTTGAACGGGTCGCCGACGGTGTCACCGATCACCGTGGCGGCGTGCGCATCGGAGCCCTTGCCACCGTGGTTGCCGTCCTCGACCAGTTTCTTAGCGTTGTCCCAGGCGCCACCGGAGTTGGCGAGGAAAATCGCCATCAGGGTACCGGTGATGATCGCCCCGGCCAGGAAGCCCGCCAGCGGGCCGACGCCGAGACCGAAGCCCACTGCGATCGGGGCCAGCACCGCAAGTAGGCCCGGGGTGGCCAGCTCACGCAGCGAGTCTTTGGTGCAGATGTCGACGACGCGCCCGTACTCGGGCCGCACCGACCCGTCCATGATTCCGGGGTTGTCGCGGAACTGCCGGCGGACCTCGTAGACCACAGCTCCCGCGGCCCGGGACACGGCGTTGATCAGCAGCCCGGAGAACATGAACACCACGGCGGCGCCGATGGTCAGGCCAACCAGGACGTTGGGGACCGAGACGTTGAACACCGCGTTGAGGTCGATCCTCGCGGCGGTCGACCGGATGGCGTCGCGGTAGGAGCCGAACAGCGCGGTCGCGGCGAGTACCGCGGTGGCTATCGCGATCCCCTTGGTGATGGCCTTGGTGGTGTTGCCCACCGCGTCGAGCTCGGTGAGGGTGGCCACCCCTTCGCCCTTGACGTCACCGGACATCTCAGCGATGCCCTGGGCGTTGTCGCTGACCGGACCGAAGGTGTCCATCGCGACGATCACACCGACGGTGGTGAGCAGGCCGGTGCCGGCCAGCGCGATCGCGAAGAGCGCGACGGTGACCGTTCCGGAGAGCAGGAATGCCGCGTACACCGCGCCGGCGATGACCAGGGCGGTGTATACCGCCGACTCGAACCCGATCGACAGGCCGGACAGGATCACCGTCGCGGCACCGGTCAGCGAACTGGTGCCGACGTCGCGGACCGGCCGGTGTTCGGTACCGGTAAAGTAGCCGGTGAGCCACAGGATGACCCCGGCCAGCACGATGCCGATGATCACGGCGACCGCTGCTATC
>DASUGW010000060.1:0-13650 GCA_036273805.1 Mycobacterium sp. | reverse complement strand
AAGCTCGATAGCGAACTTTGGCAACGCCTCCGCGTCAACCACCTCCACGCCCGCTCAGACGAGCAGCATCCCTGGCCACATAACTCAGGCCGGATTCAGCACAGCAGCATCAGAGCCGGTAACGGCGGGAACCGAACCCATCACGAATGGAAGCGCGCAGCCCAGTGCCGGGTCTTTCCTCGGATTCGGCAGCCGAGGGGGTACACCGGCTCAAGGGCTCGGTGGCTCCACTCCATTGGGTAGTCAAACTTCGCTAAGCGGATCCGTTCCCGCCACGACTGCTGGCTCCGTCACTCCTTCGCTTCCGTCTATGCCTGGGAGCTCACCGCTGACAGCACTTAGCCCGGCCGCTGGCGGCTCCCACGCCCCCGCGTTTCAACCGCTCACCCCGGAAAAACTCGCCGACACCTTCACCAACGGCATCCAAAGCGGGTCTCCCACGACAGCAGCAGCCGCCCAAGCGATCTCCCACAACGCCGTCGCCAACGCGTTCCAACCCACGCACCAGGAGCTGGCCGCGCCCGTGGTGGGCCCCAGCCACTCGGCGGCAACCACGCCGACCGCCGGCGGCTACATCACCGAAACCGCCCAGGCGTCCAGCACTCCCACGCCCGCAGTGGCGGTACCGCCCCCTGCCGCGGTGACAGCACCGGTCGCCAGCGCCGCACCGGTCGCATCTGGAGGCCCCGCCGGTCCCCTACCCGCCTACGGCGCCGACATCCGGCCCGCAACACCGACATTCACCGGCACGGCCGCACCATTGGCTTCGGCGCCTGCCGCGACCTCGCCGACCTCAGCCGCCGCAAGCCCTTCAGCGGGTGGCACATTAGGCCAATCCACCGTCGTTCAGAAGACCGCATCGCAGTCTGCACACACACCGCAACCGGTTACCGGACTGACCGAAAATGCTGTCGCGGCAACAGCAGCCGGCGCGATGGCCGGTGCGCTGTCGGCGCAGAACATCGCGCAGAAGCGGCTGCGCACAGTCGTCGAATTCGTTGCGCGTCAACAACCAAAACTGCGCTGGGCCGCCGGCGAACGCGCCGACGGCACCATCCTGCTGGTCACCGATCTTGCCTTCGGGTGGATACCGCCCGGCATCGAGATCCCCGCCGGTGTCAGCATTCTCGAGCCCGCCCAGCGCCGAAATAGCTTGGAGGCACTGCTGGGTGCGGTCGATGTGGCCCAAACGTGGGTTCCAGGCCAGCAGCTGCCGTCGGCCGACGACGCCCCCGCCGTGAGCACGTCCATCCGCGCCCGCGACCTACCCGCCGTCGATGATCTCAACTGGGAGCTCACACAGGTCACCAACTGGCGTGACGGCCTCCCCCGCCTGGCGCACACCTTGAGCAAGGCGGCCATCGCCGGTACCGGCGTCCTCGAGTCTGAGGTCGAGCTGCTGCACGAACATCTACAGACCACCTCCGAAGCAGCGCTCACGCATTACCCCGACGCGGTGGACGATGCGGCAGTGGGCAATTGGCAGCTACTGGCCGCCATCGCCGCATTGATCAACGGTGAGAAGACCGCACTCAACTACCACTTTTCCTGGTTCAAGACACTCAATACAGCTGGTGCACAATGACGAACGAACTCAACGTCAACGCAGAGAACTTCCTCGGGCTTCTCGGGCTTTCGCCACCACCGGCGATCACGCCGGACATGCCACCGGCAGCCGCCTCGTGGATCGAGCAGGCCACCGCCGCGCTGGTTGCAGCCGCCAACATGGGTGACCCCAAGGATTACGCCGACGCCGAAAAGAACCACGCCGAACGCGCGGCACTGGCCACCGACGCCGCCACCAAATTCCCCGCGAATGAACAGCAGCAGGCAGGCGGCATGGATCAGTTGGCGCAACAGCTTCCGCAGATGGCTAGCGGTCTGGTCGGCGCCATGTCCGGGGCCATCAGCGGCGCGCTGCAGCCATTGGCACAGATTCCTCAGCAACTCGCACAGACCGGCCAGCAGTTGCTGCAGACGGGAATGGGCGCACTGCAACAGACGACCAACGCCAGTTCGCTGTCCCCCGCCGACTTGGCCGGGGAGGAGCTCGGGGCTTTCGGCGGCGGCGGTGCCGGAGACATCGGCGGTGGCGGAGCGGGTGTCGGCGGAGGTGGCGGCGGCATCGGCACCACCCCGATGGCGATGCTGGGGCCGCCGGCGACACCGTCTGCCACCACGACACCGACCGCCGGTCGCGCAATACCGCCGATCACCGCTGCCACCACCGCGCATCCCCCGGCCACAATGGGTGGCATGGGCGGGATGCCGATGATGCCGCACGGCGGAGCACACGGCGCCAACTCGAAAGACGCCAAAGCCGAGACGAAGCGGGTTTCGGTGCCCAGCCTCAAGAATGGCGCACCCGTTCAGGGACGAATCACTACCCCACCGCCGGTGCCTACCGTCACCAAAACCACCGGGGATCCCAAAGCCGCCGCCCGCCGCCGGATCGTCATCCCCAGCGACAAAGGCACCGAGAAGGCGACCGACCGGCCGGATGGCCACAACGAGGATTAATCACCGCCCGTCCTGGTTACGTTTGATACATGAATCGCTTGCCGTGGCAGCGCCCGCAGGGAATCCGGCAGATCACCCGAGGGCTGGGCACCCTCGACCGAGAGGTGTTCGAGGCGATCGCCGATTCAGAAACACCACTGCTGGACAAGTTGATGCCCCCGCTGACCCGCGCGGCTGACCACTCCAAGTTGTGGTTCGCCCTCGCGGTCGCGCTGGCGGCGTCCGGTAACCCGAAAGCCAGCCGCGGCGCGGTACGCGGAGTCCTCACCCTCGGAGTGACGAGCCTGGTGACCAACCAGCTCGCCAAACGTTTGTGGAAACGTCCACGCCCGAGCCGAAACTCGGTGCCCTTGCCGCGACGCATCCGGCAGTTTCCGACTTCGAACTCGCTGCCGTCCGGCCACTCGGCGAGTGCTGCTGCATTTGCGGTCGGCGTGGGCTTGGAAAGCCCCCCACTGGGTTTCGCTTTGGCCCTGCTCGCCGGCCTCGTTGGATTGTCCCGGGTGGCAACGGGTGCGCACTATCCCGGCGATGTGTTCGCCGGATTCGGCATCGGCGCCGGAGTCGCCGTACTCGGCGGGCGTCTGGTACCACCCATCGTCGAGGCCAAGCTTCCCGTCAACGAGCCTTTGCGAGTCGAGACGCCACCGCGGCCGGCCGGTGCGGGGGTGGTGCTCGTGATCAACCCCGCCTCCGGCAGCGGTACCGGCGCACGCGTGATAGACGAAGTACGCCAATCACTTCCACAGACCGAGATCGTCGAACTCACTGAAGGCGACGATCCTGAAACGGTGCTCCGATCGGCCGCGCAACGCGCCGATGTGCTGGCGGTCGGCGGCGGCGATGGCACCGTGTCCACGGCCGCTGCCGTGGCCCTCGACGCCAAACTGCCCCTCGCGGTCTTTCCCGCAGGGACGTTCAACCATTTCGCCAAGGACATCGGCTGCAACACCGTCGCGAAGACCGTCGAGGCGATCCGTTCCGGCTCCCTGTCGTGCGTGGATCTCGTGCGGTTCAACAACGATCGCGTGATCATCAACACCGCCAGCATCGGCGCGTACCCACGGTTCGTCCAGACACGCGAGAAGCTCGAACACAAAGTGGGCAAACCCCTGGCCGGCATTTACGCGATGTTGCATACGCTGCGTAACGACCAGCCCGTTCGAATTCGTTACGACAACAGGGTTCTGCTGACGTCCCTGTTCTTCCTGGGAAACTCGGTATATCTGCCAACGGGTTTCGCGCCCTCGGTGCGCTCACGGATGGACGATGGTCTGCTCGACGTTCGCATCCTGGAAACGGGTCGGCGGCTGGCCAGAACGAGGATCCTGGCCGCGCTGGCGCTCGGTCGTCTGGAACGCAGCCCGCTCTACCACGAGATACAGGCTCCGCAGTTCACGTTCACCGCTGTCGACGGACCGACCGTGATCGCCCACGACGGCGAGGTCGGCGCCGAACACGAGCAGGCCAGTTTCACGGCGCTCTACCGAGCACTGCCTGTGTTCCGGCCGGTCTGACAAGGGCACAGCAGAGCACGAAGTACAGGTAGCCCAGCGCCCAACCGGCCAGCACGTCGGAAGGGTTGTGCACGTTGAGCACCACCCGAGAGACACCGATCGAGATCACCAGTACCGCACCGACTACCACCAACACTGCGCGCCACAGTTCATTGGCAATCGGCCACAGTAGCGTCACCGCGGCCAGCACAATCACCATGAGACCCAGCGCATGGCCAGACGGAAACGACGTGCCCTCCGCGTACACCATCGCCGTTGCCGGTCGAGGCCGTCCGGCGAGCCACTTGGCGACCTCCGTCAGCACTGCACTCAATTCGATTGTCAACACCAAGAACAGCGCTGCTCGCCAGTACCTCTTGAACAGCAGCCAAATGATGAAGAACACCCCGTAGATACGAAAAGCCGTGGGCCCGAACACGGTGCAGTACCACTCCCATGCCGATTGCCACGCCGGGCTGCCCTTGACGATGCGACCGAACGCGTCAAGGCACCATGTGTCAAACGACGCCAGCCAGGCCCAGTCAAGCAGCCACCCGATCCACAAGACGGCGTAGACGATGGCAGAGAGAGCAACCAGAACCCAGGTCCACCACTTCACACTCCACACGTACCACGTGTCAGCTGAGTGGAGGATCCGGCGCTTCTGCTGGTTGGATCAGGAATTCCTGCTAGTTCAGTGCGCGTTCGCTGCGTCCGCCAAGGGACCGGTTCAGTCTTCGATCCGCGTCGGTGGGTCGGCGAAAGCGAAATCCCATGCAGGATAGTCGTGGCCAGGTCCCATCACATCGCAGCGCTTCACGGGCACCAGGTGGGAGCTGAGCCCGCTGGGCACGTAGTTGTAGACGGCGGTGCAACGTTGCCAGGTACCGTCGGGCTGGATAGGTCCGTCGCACTTGCTGATGACCGGTCCTCCGTATAAGCAGCCGGCGTTGGCCGACGGCGCAGAGGCGACAAGCCCCGCGGCGGCCAGCACTACAGCGAGGCCTCCGCCGATGCCGAGCTTCATGAGGTTCTCCCGTCACATCGCCGCCCTGCCAGTGACCAATGACGCTACCGCCCATGCCAGGGGCTTGCGCTGCCTTTCACCGAGTCGAACACGCCGGCGCTACGGACCCGTCCGGGGCTAAAGCACGTGGGCCACCACGAACACCCGGCGGAACGGGAAGAACGTCCGGCCGTCGCGGCGCGCCGGGTAGGCCTCGTCCAGCAGAGGGATGATCTGGCGGCGAAACTCGTGCCAGCCATCGGCGTCCAGCCGTGATCGAACCTCGGTGAGCGCGGTTCCCTCGATCCAGTCGAGCACCGGCGTCTCACCGGTCAGTTCGTGGACGTAGGTGGTCTCCCAGGCATCGACGGCGCATCCCGCATCCGACAGCAGACCGGCATAGGCGGTCGGCGTCTCCACCACGTGGCCGTCCCGGAATCGCATACCGCTCAACGCGTTTGCAAACTCGGGGCGCCGCGCCACCGCGCGGACCGCCCGGTGCGACGGGGCTTCGAAGTTGCCGGGCACCTGCATCGCGAACCACGCCCCGGACGGCAGCTCGGACACCCATTGCGCCAGCAGATCTGTATGTCCCGGCACCCACTGCAGAACGGCGTTGGTCACCACCACGTCGGTGTCAGATTGCGGGGCCCACGTCGTCACGTCACCAACGTGCGCGTCCAGCCCCCGGTCCCGGGCCGCCTCGACCATCTCTGGCGAGCTGTCCAGCGCTTCGATCACCGCGCCCGGCCAACGCTGCTTCAGCGTCAGCGTCAGATTGCCGGGGCCACATCCAAGGTCCACCACCCGGCGAGGATCTTCGGCACCCACTCGGCTCAGCAGGTCGAAGAACGGACGGCCACGGTGATCGGCGAAGTTCAGATACACGTCGGGATTCCAGACCACGAATCCCAATCTAATCTCTGCATGCAATCATCGAGGTCAATGGATGACGTACAGCAGGTCCGCCGGATCTGGGAGACCCTCGGTCTACCGGGCCTCATCGACATACACACCCACTTCATGCCGAAGCCGGTGATGGACAAGGTCTGGAAGTACTTCGACAGTCAGGGGCCACTCGTCGGCCGGCACTGGCCCATCACCTACCGCGCCGACGAGGCGCAACGCGTCGAGACACTGCGCCGATTCGGGGTGCGACGGTTCACCTCCCTGGTCTACCCGCACAAGCCGGAGATGGCGGCCTGGCTCAATCAGTGGGCTGCCCAGTTTTCGTTGTCGACGCCGGACTGCCTGTCGACGGCGACGTTCTATCCCGAGCCGGGCGCCGCCGATTACGTGCGGGCCGCGCTCGAAGACGGTGCCCGGATCTTCAAGGCACACATCCAGGTCGGCAACTACGACCCGAACAACGCCTTGCTCGACGAAGTGTGGGGTGTGCTCGAAGACCACGGCACACCCGTGATCATCCACTGCGGATCCGGTCCGGTGCCCGGCACACACACCGGTCCCGAACCGATCCGTGCACTTTTGCGCCGTTACCCACGCCTGGCCCTCATGGTCGCACACATGGGCATGCCCGAGTACCGCGATTTCCTCGACATCTGCCTGCAGCATGACAACGTCCGGCTGGACACCACCATGGCGTTCACGGCGTTCGCCGAGGAGGGCATGCCGCTGCCGCGGGACGTTCTGGCGCGGCTGCCCGAGGCCGCCGAGCGGATCCTGTGGGGCAGCGACTTCCCCAACATCCCGTACAGCTACTCCGAGGCGATGACGGCCGTCACCGACCTGAAGGGGATCGACGACACCTGGCTACGGGCAGTCTTCTACGGCAATGCCGCTCGCCTGTTCGGTCTCAGCAACTAGCATTCGGCTGGTGAGCCCCGCAGACCAGCAGGCCAACCCCGAGACACCGATACCAGTCCCCAATGTCCCGGGCGGTGACGCCGGTTCTCGCGGCCTACCGTCACGCTCCGAGCTCACGCTGTTGCAGCGCATGATCGTCGACGGCTCTGCGGTCGCCGACATCGGGCTGCGCACCGCCATCGCCTCACTGGTCGGTGCCGCCATGGTGCCGCCGGTCGTCGCCGGGCTGCTGCACCGCACCGACCTCGACCGCGAACGCAACAACCTGTCCTTCTACGCCGACCTCGCCACCCACCAGGACCCCACGGTGTCGTTTCCCGCGCCGACGGTTCTGCCCACGGTCAGCTCGCGCCGTGCGAACCCCATCGCCAACGAAATTGCCCACGGCAACGTCCAGCACATCACCTTCGACAGCAGTTTCGAACCGGTCAATCCGGCCATGCGCAACCTGTGGCGCAAGCTCGACCGCAACAATGTCGTGCACGCCCAGCATTGGCGCCATGACGACGGTCCGCACCCGACGCTGTGCGTCATCCACGGGTTCCTGGGCTCGGCCTATCTGTTCAATGGGCTGTTCTTCTCACTGCCGTGGTTTTACCGCTCGGGTTATGACGTGCTGCTCTACACGCTGCCGTTCCATGGGCGGCGCGCGGCGGCATCGTCCCCGTTCAGCGGCTACGGATTCTTCCAGTTCGGTATGGCCGGGTTCGCCGAGGCCATGGCGCAGGCCATCCACGACTTCCGTTCGGTCATCGACCATTTGGAGCACACTGGAGTCGATCGCATCGCACTGACGGGTATGTCATTGGGGGGCTACACCTCCTCACTGATCGCGGCGGTCGACGACCGGCTTCAGGCTGTGATCCCGAACGTTCCGGTCGTGACCCCCGAAGCCGCGTTCGATGACTGGTTCCCGGCCAACAAGCTGGTGCAACTGGGCCGCCGCGCGGGCAGCGTCAGCAACGAAGACTCGGCTGCCGCGTCGGCCTACCACAGCCCGCTGAACTACCGGCCGCTGGTGCCCAAGGAACGTCGCCTGATCATCACCGGTCTGGGTGATCGCCTGGCTCCGCCGCAACAGGCAGAAGCGTTATGGGAACACTGGGACCGCTGCGCCTTCCACTGGTTCCCCGGAAACCACATCCTGCACGTCAGCCAGCCGGATTACCTGCGACGGATGTCGCGGTTCATGCGGCCGTTCATGTTCTGATCGTCAGCGCTCCCGCGGGCCAGCTGAAGCCGGGAATACCGTCAGCCGGAATCTGCGGTGCGACAAGCCGTTCGGCGGACAGCGGATGCATCGCCGCAAGGGCCGCCCAATGCCCGCCGTTGGCGGGCTCCAATCCCGGCAGCGGCGGGGAACCCGGCCGGTCATCGGTACGGATCGCGCACGCAACAGCCACTTTCGGCCTATCAGGGGTTCCGGTGATCTCGAGCGAAGTCCACATCTCCGCGGCCGGCAACAACCACAGTGTCTCCAGCGTCTGCCCCAGGGTCGCATCGGCGACCACCCCGAAGGCGGCCACGTAGCCCTGCACCCCGTCTTCCACCGCGCGCCAGCGTTCCTTCGCCTGAGGTCCAAGCAGATCCGGCACTTCGACAGGCTGAGCCGTGGGCACCGAACAGCCGTTCTCGCGCAGATGGTCGGCCAGTCTGCGCAGCGCGATCTCCGCAGTCTCGCGCAACGGAAGATCGTGTGAACGCGCTTGCAGTGCAGCAAGATTCGGTGCCGCCGACACGGTGAGGCCGACCCAGGTGGTGCGTTCCCCGGGCACGTCGCGGCTAGTGACCCGCACGGCGTCGCAGCTGATGCCGTACCGCTGCAGGTAGCCTCCGATCAGCGCCAGCGGCACATCTCCCGCGATACCGCCGAGGAAGCGCAAAGCAACTGTGGTGGTGGCATTCGCCGTCGAGTAATTCACCGCCTCGTGCCGGCCCGGGGTATCCCGGCGACGCACCATCGCCAGCCTGCGCGCGGCGATGGCGGTCAAGTGCCGACCACGCCACCATGCGGCCGAGAGCACGACGACACCCGCGGCGATCCCAACGGTCCACCGCGCAGCGCCGCTGTGCCACGGGTATGCCATCGCCGCGGGCACGATCACCATCAGCATCACGGTGATACGGCCTGGTCCGGGCCAGACGATCCGTGGTCGACGCGCGCTCATCGGCCGCGCTCCTTTCGTCGGTGCGTGGTCAGGGCGACGGCCGCGACAACACATGCGAGCACCCCCGCTCCCGTCAGCGCGATGTTTCGCGATGTGTGGTCCGGGGCTGGGGGCACCACCGGGGCGGCCACCTTCTGGTCGGACTTGTCCAGCGGGGCACTGCTCGGCAGCTCCCAGGTCAGGGCGGCGACGGGATCAACAACGCCGGCCCCCACCATGTTCGAGGGGGCACGCGCCCCCTTGTGCGCGCTGCCGGCGAGGCGCTCGATCACCTGTGGGGCCGTCAGTTCGGGAAACCTGCTGCGCACCAGGGCCGCAACGCCGGAAACGTAGGCGGCGGCGAAACTGGTGCCTTCAATCGGTTCGAGTTGGCCTCGGCCGTCGGGCATTCCGTTGGCCAATGCGGCACCGTCGCTGTTGCTCACCGACAGGACGTTCTGTCCGGGGCCGGCCAGTCCGAGCCAGGGGCCACCCATTGTGAAATCCGAGGGTTGGCCATCTGGGGCCACCGACCCGACCGACAGCACATAGGGCTGCCACCAAGACGGCACCGACGCCGTGGTCACGCCGGCCCACGTCCCCGGATTCGACTGGCACGCAGCGTGACCGGAAAAACCCACGGGTCCGGCATTGCCCGCGGCGCTCACCACGACAGCATCCTTGTCCACCGCGGCGTAGCGCAGCGCGGCACCGAGCGCCATTTGATCGACACTGCTGTCTGCGGGCAGGCAGGAGACCGACGAGATGTTGATAACCCGGGCGCCGAGATCGGCCGCGCGCACCACCGCTCTGGCCAGCGAGCCAATGTCTATCACCGCCCGCGTGGTTACCGGGTCATTCCCGGGAGCCGCCGGCGCGTACATGGCCGAGGTCTGCCGGATCGACACCAGATGCGCCGCCGGCGCCACCCCCGAGAAGCCGTCGTGCCCAGGCTGTCCGGCGATGATCCCCGCGACCAGTGTGCCGTGACCATCGCAGTCGGTCAGACCATCGGTCGCCGCCATATAGTCGCCGCCACCGGTCACATTGGGCAGCCGCGGACCCGGGCGCACACCCGTGTCGATGACTGCTACGGTCTGGCCTTCGCCGCGGGAAAACCGCCAGGCGCCTGCCAGATTGAGCATCAGCTGGTTGGGCGACGGTGCGGCGACATCGGTGCCGACACGCAATCCCGTGGTGATGCACTCTCCGCGCTGCGCCATCGGCGCAATGGGTCCCGCGCTGCCAGGGGGCACCGCTGCGCCCGCGTCGACGGCCGGCTGGTCTATCGCCGATGCGGGCGGACACGTGAGCAGCATGAGGGCGGCCACCAGACCACCTGCCGCCAAACGTGTTCCGGCCGCGATCATCGATCGAGGACCCAGGCGAACAACCCCACCAGATACGCCATCACCGGGATCAGCGAAACGTCGACCGCGCCGGCGAAGAATCCGAGCAGGCGCCGCATCGGCAGCGAGTAGCTGTCGGCGTCGGCCAATCGCGGGCCGGCCGCAACGATGATCCACCCCGCTACCAGAACGACGAGCGCCACGACGGTCCCGACGGCGGCGGGCTGACGGCCCTGGGCTGCGAAAAGTGCCGGCAACGCGGTTATTACGAGTAGCGGCTGGGCCAGCAACCATGCCTTGCAGGTGACGGTGTCCCACACACGGGCGCGCAGCATCGCAGCCAGTGCGGTGGCGGCAACGAGATACCAGGCCCACGGACTCGTGTCCGGACGCCCGAGGACCGCCAGTGAGCCGAGCACCGATAGCACGACCGACCCCGCGATGAACCCGGTCTGGTGCGCTTCGCCGATGCGCACACGGTGTGGCAGATCGGTGAGCACCCGCATTGCCGGGGCGGTCGGCGCGGGGTCGCCGGGCGCCGGGATGACGGGCAGCGGGAACCGGGCCCACAATGCCGACAGTTGCGCGGCCTGAATCGTCACCAGCAGGGCGACCAGCAGCAGAAGGCAACCCAGCGTCGTCATAGGCAGCTTCCAGAGGCTGGCCGCGCCTGCTGCAAAGAACAGCCCGGTGCCGACAACCGTTGTGGCGGTGAAGAACTGCAGGCCATCCTTACCGAGGATCATGCTGATCAGCGCCCAGGCGGTCACGCCGGCGGTCGCCAGCACAAGCTGCGCGGCACCGAACGGCGCCGGGACGGCCAGCGCGAACGCCGCGGCGATCGGCACCACCGCGGCGACCGACAACCCCAGGGCGGTCGCGCGATCCCGCGATCGCAGACCCAGCGCAGCGATCACGGTCAACAAGGCGATCGCACTCGCGCCATACACTCCGACGGGTGAATCGATACGCAATCGATGTGCGACCGCCAGGCCCGTGGCCACCACAATCGCGCTGACGGCAGCTGCCGCCGCGAACTTCCGAACATGACCCGGTCCCCAGGGATGCTTGCGGGACTCCGAGAAGATCACCGCCGCATCTGCAATGTCCTCGACGATGCCCGGCGCCGCAGGCCCGACCGGAATCTCCTGCAGAGCCAGAAGATCGCCGTCCACGACACCGACGGTGTCCAGGCGGGCATCGAGGCTGAACGGGGCGCCCCCGATCGGCGCGAGACTCAGCGGCCGTGGTGCAGCCGGCAACTCGTCGGCCGCCGGGTCTTCGGAGTCACGGGAGCCGCCGGAGCGCACCAGTCGGTGCACGGCCGGCAGGATCTCCCGCAGCGGCAACTCGGCGGGCAGCGCGACCTCGGTCATCCTGTTGCCGGCGAGGATCGCCACCCGGACGACAGGCAGGACCGGAGTCCCCAGGGTCTCAGTCATTTGCGGTTTCTTCACTTTCGGTGTGTTTCTTCAAGATTGCTTCGTCGTGGGTTGCTCACCGGCACTCGACGGCCAGGAACTCACGCGACAGGGGGCGTCGGGGAACCACCGGCCATCCGGCAGAGTGGCGGTCAGATTCTGCACCGCACGCGCGATGGCCAGGTCGGTGCCCGGTGCGAACGTTGACACCCACTCGCCGTCGAAGGCCTGTTCGGGGCTCGCCATCGCTCGCCCCTCAGGCGTGTCGATGACGGCGACACCCACCGCGCTACTGGTGCTGACGCCGTCTCGATTGCAGCCGGCGACGATCTCCACATAGGTGCGCCGTCCGGCGAACACCGATTGAACCATGGCGTGGGCGGACCTTGGAATTCCGAGATGCTGGATCACCGCCGGTAATTCGGCTCCCGCACGCAGTTGTTGGTCGGCTCGTGCGCCGACCTGCGCCGGCAACGCGAACTCGGTGAATCGCGCCGGGGCGCGCCGGGCGAGCCCGGCGGTCAGGATCGGCACCAGCGCCATCGGATCGTCGACCTGCATCGCAGTCAGCGTGACCAACTGCGCGCTGCGCAGCGCGACGACGGTGCGCTCGCCGCGGCAGGCGACGATACCCCGCAGCAGTTCCGGAACACCGGTTGCGGCGTAACGCAATTCGAGCCAGCGCTGTGGGTGGCAGACAACGCGTAACCAGTCGGCCACGGCGGGAGCGATGCGTCCGGAGGCCGCATCCATCACGCCGAGCCCGGTCAGCGTGGCGGTCTGCGCCGCGACGAAGCGTGAACGCTCACCGGCATCCCGATACGGCGGGGTGATGGCGAGCACCCACGGAAAGTTGCCCGCCCCTACCGTTTCGGCAGCAAACCAGGCACCGTCCACCGTCAGTTCGACGGCGTTAGGCGCCCGCACGGCTCAGCCCCACTTGGCGCCTTCGGCCTGATCCCGCGCCTGCATCGACATGGTGTTGGACTCATGCGTCGAGGCCATCGCCCGGTAGGCCCGAACCAGTTCTTCCATCGCCTGGTTCCACTGAACCTGCCAGGCCTGGTACGTCATACCGGTTTCACCCTGCCAGGCGCCCTGCAGCGCCGCCTGCTCGGTGGCAATGTCGGCCCCGACCGCCTGCAGCGTCCCCGCGTGGCCGGCCATGTCGGCGGCCAGTCCCAGCATCGCCGGGTAGTTGTACATGATCTGAGTCATCAGAAACCTCCATACGTGCTGGCGGCGGCAGCGTCCTCTGCCACATAGGTGGCACCGGCCGTACCGAGGTTGGATTGCGCGATATCCAGCAGGGTGTTCACCTTCGTCGCGACTTCCACGAACCGGGCGTGCGCAGCCTGAAATGCGGCTGCGGACTCACCCATGTGGAACGCCTGCGCAGCGGTCGCCGCCTGCTCGGCCGAGGCTACGGTGGCCCGCATCAGCGCGGTCTTGCCCGCGAAAGCCGATTCCGAGGCAATGATCTGCGGGATGTGAGCGTCGAGCATACTCATCGTTGCGTTGCTCCAATCATTCGTTACAGCAGGACATTTGGATGATTACTTGGGACGTTCAGGAGGCCGCTCCTCTCCCCAGGTGCTGGGCAGCATCGGTTCGGAAGGGCCGGAACCGAGTGTGTCGTCGGCCAAGGTCGCCAAACCCGCGGCATCGGCCGCCTGCTCCTTTGCGGCCGTTCCGGAGAAGCCGAAAACCCCAGCGCCGTGGTCGGATGCCCGGGTGCTGGCCGGCTCCGGTTGACTAAGCGGGGCCGGTGGCTCGGCGTCGAGCGTCATGTACTCGTCGCGATATCCACGCTCGGTGGCCGCTGCGCCACGCCGCCGGCGCGCCTTGCGCTTTTCTCGTGCCGACGCCAGCGACGCCACCGAC
>DASUGW010000059.1:0-2462 GCA_036273805.1 Mycobacterium sp. | reverse complement strand
GGCCTACTACGTGGTACCCACGGGCCTTTCCTTCCTGGCGAACCTCGGCGGCGGCGAGTTCATCACCGCACTGACCGGTGGGGCCTACATCGGTTTCCTGCTGACCATGCTCGCGGTGTTCGGCCTGACCTTCGAACTGCCGCTGCTGGTGGTGATGCTCAACCGGGTGGGTGTGCTGCCGTACGCGAAGCTCAAGCGCTGGCAGCGCGGCATCCTGTTCGGACTGTTCGTGCTGGCCGCAGTCGCCACCCCCGGCAACGACCCGATCTCGATGCTGGCGCTGGCCGGCGCTCTGGTCGTGCTGTTCGAGACCTCAGTGTTGATTGCCCGGCAGCACGACCGCGCCGTGGCCCGCCGGCGAGCTGAGCAAGGCTGGGACGATCTGGATCCGGACGAGCCGTCGCCGCTGGATGACCGGGTGGAACCGGTGGCCGCGGACGACACGGCATCCCGCTACGACGACGCAACGTAGGAGACCCGCTGAATCACGCCGGATGCTTGATGCGCCGGTGGCCCGGTCGCCCTCACCGTGCCAGTGGATGAGAGTGCACTCATGAAGGTGTTGGTGGCTGGTTCCTCTGGATTCGTCGGCAAGCGGCTGTGTCCCGCGTTGGAGCAAGCCGGCCACGCAGTGCGGGCGATGACGCGCCGTCCCGAGAAATATCATGGCGCGGGAGAAGCGGTTCGCGGCGACGTGCATGACGTCGAATCGCTGAGCACGGCCCTCGCCGGCTGCGATGCCGCCTACTACCTCGTGCACTCCCTCGACAACGCTGACTTCGAGCAGCGTGACGCCGAAGCAGCGCGTACCTTCGCCCACGCTGCGGCTGAAGCGGGACTGCGCCGAATCGTCTACCTCGGCGGCCTCGGCGACGACGCCGACGACCTGTCAGCCCACCTGCGCAGCCGCCGCGAGGTGGAGAACCTGCTCGGATCCGGTGGCGTGCCGGTCACCACGCTACGGGCCGGAATCATCGTCGGCCACGGCGGCATCTCCTGGGAAATGACCCGTCAACTGGTGGAACACCTGCCAATCATGATCACTCCGCTGTGGGTTCAGACGCGAACCCAGCCGATCGCGGTGGCCGACGTGGTCCGCTACCTGGTCGGTGTGCTCGAGATTCCCGAAGCGGCCGGGCGCGCCTTCGACATCGGCGGGCCGGACATTCTGGCTTATGCGGACATGATGCGCCGAGTCGCAGCGATCCAGGGCCGGCCGATGCTGATAATTCCTGTGCCGCTGCTCTCGCCGCAGCTGTCGTCGCTGTGGTTATCACTGGTCACCGACGTGGACGTGCAGACCGGCCGGTCGCTTATCGACTCGATGACCAATGAGGTGGTCATGCGCGAGCACAGCATCCGGCGGCTGATCCCTTTCGATCCCCTGGACTACGACAGCGCCGTACTTCAGGCCCTCGGCGAGCGGGCTAAGGCCAAGCGGGCGTCGTGACGAGCGTGGTGCGGAAATGGCGCTGGCGCTGGGAACGACTAGTGGCGGCGCTTCCCTACTCGGTAGTGGATCAGTACTCGGTGGTGGATCAGTGCCCCTGGGATCGCAGCGAATCCGACACTGCGCTGCGCCGTCGTCGCCGGGTCGTCGCCGGTGTCTCCCTGGCCGGCGCGGGGCTGCTGGGCATGTCCCTGTCCACAAAACCCGGCTCCTCGCAGTTCTATGGCCTGACCCTCGGTGTGGCCGCGACCTGGCTTCTAGGGGGACTGGGTGCCGGCCAGCTGCATTTGGGTGGGGTGCAGTGCCACCACCACACCCTGCGCCGCCCGGTGATCACCTCGATGCTCACCGGGGTGGGCGCGTTCGCCGTGTTCTACATATGCGCCTTCGCCGCCCGGCACGTCCCGGTGCTGAACACGGCGATCTCGGGAGTCCTGCAGTACGCCCACCAAGGATCGAGCCCACTCGTGCTGCTTACCACCCTGGCAAACGGCACCGGCGAGGAAGTGTTCTTCCGCGGCGCCCTCTATGCCGCCATCGGCGGCAGGCACCCCGTCGCCCTGTCCACCGTCGTGTACTCGCTGGCCACCACCGCGACGCGCAACCCGGCGCTAGTGCTCGCCTCGGCCGCGATGGGCACGCTGTTCGGCCTGCAGCGCCGGGCCACCGGCGGCATCCAGGCGCCGATACTGACTCACCTGACGTGGTCGTGGCTGATGGTGCGCTTCCTGCCCCCGCTGTTCGGCGCGTCCGGCGGGGCCTGCCGCTAGGTCGAAGCGACCGCTCCCTGTTGGAACACCTCAGCAGGCATCGGGCGGTGCAGTCCCCAAGTGATCGCGATCGGCTGGCTCACTTTCGATGATCAAGACGGTTTACCGTGACCTCGCAGGCTCCCGAGGGCAGTGCATCGCTTAGCCGCATGCCAGATCGTCTCGAGCAGCGCAGGGCTGGCCCTGGCGAAACCGTATGATTCGCCGCTGTGCGCGCCACGCTGATCGTCAACCCCCATGCT
>DASUGW010000058.1:0-41050 GCA_036273805.1 Mycobacterium sp. | reverse complement strand
GATCATCCCGGTGTTCGGCGGGTCCGGCCCGTCGAAGGCCACGCTGCCATACGGCTGGGCCGACGGCTCTCGGGCACCGATAGCGATCAACACGACGGTAAGTGCCGGTGTGGCAACACAAATCGTCGGTTCGCCGGAAGTGACGATCACCTACTCCGGTCTGGGCACCAGCAGCCATATCTACGCGCAACTGATCGACAACAACACGGGCCTGGTCGTCGGCAACCTCGTGACTCCGGTGTCGGTGAGGTTGGACGGCCAGGTCCACACCGTGACAGTGCAACTGGAGGCCATCGCGCAGACGATGGCGGCGGGCGACTCGCTGACACTGCAACTGGTCGGGTCCGCGACCGCGTATGAAAACCTCACTTCGTTCGGGTTTATCAACGTGACGTCGATCAGCCTGTCGCTACCGACGGTCGCCGCGGGCGTGGCCACCAAGGAAGACGAGACGTTAGTCGCTGCCTAGCGGGCTCAGGGCCACCCACTGCCCGCCGCGCAACACCGCGGTGACGGCGAACTGCGCGTCGAGCACCACGAGGTCGGCCGCACCACCCACTTCGAGGCCGACAGGCGACAGCCCCAGCGCACGAGCCGGGTTGACCGATGTCTGGCGTGTCACCGATAGCAGCGCGTCATCACGCGTCAGTCCGCTGTGTTGCACGGCGAAGCGAAACACCCCATCCATGGTTGCGGTTCCACCCGCGATGGTTTCGGTACCGGTGACACGGGCCACACCATCGCGCACCTCGACATCCAACGGACCCAATGTGTATGTGCCGTCGGTCATTCCGGCAGCAGCCATCGCATCGGTGATCAGTGACACCCGGTCGGCACCCGCGGCGCGAGTAACGTGCCGGTACAGCGCCGGGTCGAGATGTACACCGTCGGCGATCACCTCGACAGTCACCCGAGTGTCCTCCAGCAGCGCGACGGCCGGGCCCGGTTCGCGTTGGTGGATCGGGCGCATCGCATTGAACAGATGTGTGCCCACCGTGGCCCCCGCGTCGACGGCCGCACGGGTCTGGGCATAGGTGGCTTCGGTATGTCCCACGGCGGCAACGATTCCGGCGTCCACGATCCGGCGAATGGCCTCCAGTGCGCCGTCGCGCTCCGGTGCCAGTGTGACCATGAGGATGGTCCCGCCACCGGCCGCCAGCACCCGGTCGATCTCGTCAGGGTCGGGGTCTCGCATCAGCAGCGGATCATGTGCCCCGCAGCGTTTCGCCGAGATCCACGGTCCTTCCAGATGGATGCCCGCAAGCACACCGGCGCGCACATCATGGGCCAGGGCACCCACCTGCCGCAGCAACTCGTCTGGACCGGTGGTCACCAATGAGGCCACCGCGGTGGTGGTCCCGCGGGCACGGTGCACGGCCACGGCAGTGGCTGTCGATGCGGGCAGCGCCACGGAGAAGTCCGCACCGCCGCCGCCGTGAAAGTGACTGTCCACGAACCCCGGAACCACGGTCACCGCGCCGAGGTCATGGTCAGGCGGACGGGGCGGAGTACCCGCGCCCAGCCCGCGCACCACCCCCTCGGTGACCTCAATCCACCCGGGCCGCAACAGTTCTGAGCCGGTGACGATGGTGTCTGCGACGAGCAACACTCAGATGCCCTGCCACTGCGGCTTGGAAAGGTATGCCTCGCGGTAGTAGTCGACCAGTTGCAGCCGACCGGCAGCGGCACCGTCGAGCAGCACCGTCACGTGCGGATGGTGCTGCAGGATGGTGGCCGGCCACATCGCACTGACGGCACCCTCGACCAGCTGATGCACGGCCTGGGCCTTGCGCCGCCCCGTCGCCACCAGGATGACGTGCCGTGCGGCCATGATGGTCGCCAGGCCCTGGGTCAGGCAATGCGTGGGGACGGCGTCTACGTCGTCACCGAAGAACCGGGCGTTGTCGAACCTGGTCTGCTCCGTCAGCGTCTTGATCCGGGTTCGCGAGGCCAACGACGAGCCGGGTTCGTTGAAGCCGATGTGCCCGTCAGTCCCGATACCCAGAATCTGTAGGTCGACCCCACCGGCGTCGCTGATCGCCTGCTCATATGCCGCGCAAGCAGCCGGGAGGTCAGCCGCCAGGCCGTCGGGGCCGGAAACCGTTCCCGGCGCGAAGTCCACGCGGGAGACGAACGTGGTGTCGATGACGTTGCGGTAGCGCTCGGGATGGTCAGCGGACAGGCCGACGTATTCATCGAGGGTGAAGGCACGTACCTGTGCGAACGACAACGCGCCGGCCTCGTATCGCGCGACCAGTTCGTCGTAGATCGCCAGCGGTGACGAGCCGGTTGCCAGCCCCAGCACCGCTGCCGGCTTCCGCGCCAGCAACGCACCGACGGCGTCGGCCGCAATGCTGCCGATCTGCCGCGCATCGGTCATGATGATGACTTCCATTGTTCGCCCAGGATACGAGCACGCGGCAAAGCCGGTCGCAGTTCTCGGTTCCTGGTCTACGCTTCGCTTGCGCTGTGACTACGCAGGAGGCCGGCAACGCATGAGCAGTACCACGAAAGCCGATGGGGCAGAGCATAAGTCGGGGCTGAATATCCCCGGGTTCGCACAGCTGCAGCGACTGGGCAAGAGCCTGATGCTGCCAATAGCGGTGCTGCCCGCCGCAGGCATCCTGCTGCGGCTGGGCCAAGACGACCTGCTCGGCAAGATCAAGGCCCCCGTCATCGGACCGTTCTTCCAGGCGATGAGTGCCGCCGGCGGTGCGTTGTTCGACAACCTGCCGTTGCTGTTCGCCGTCGGTGTGGCCATCGGATTCGCCCGTAAGGCAGACGGTTCCACCGCGCTGGCCGCCGTGGTGGGATACCTGGTGGTCAAGGCCGTGTTCAAGACCATGTCGCCGATCGTGTTGGCCGGCCAGGTCGACAAGGCGGGTGAGCAAGCGCAGATCAACTACAGCGTGTTCGCCGGGATCGTCGTAGGTTTGCTCACCGCATGGCTTTTCGACCGATACCACACCATCTCGCTGCCGTCGTATCTCGGATTCTTCGGAGGCCGTCGGTTCGTGCCGATCGTCGTATCGGTGACCTGTCTGATCCTCGCGTTCGCGATGAGTTACTTCTACCCGGTCTTCGACGCGGGACTGACCGGGCTGGGCAGGTTCATCGGCGGCTCGGGCGCCATCGGTGCGTTCGTGTACGGGTTTGCCAACCGCATGCTGATCCCGTTCGGTCTGCACCACATTCTCAACTCTTACGTGTGGTTCCTCTACGGCGACTACACCAAGCCCGACGGCACGGTGGTCACCGGTGAGCTGACCAGGTTCGCTGCCGGCGACCACACCGCAGGCCTGCTGACGTCCGGGTTCTTCCCCATCTTGATGTTCGGTTTGCCGGCGGCTG
This sequence comes from Mycobacterium sp., assembly GCA_036273805.1. Lineage (GTDB taxonomy): Bacteria > Actinomycetota > Actinomycetes > Mycobacteriales > Mycobacteriaceae > Mycobacterium. Next base: position 37,699 of record DASUGW010000058.1, on the reverse strand, counting down.
CCCTGGCCATGATTCACGTCGCCGACAAGCGGCAGCGCAAGGTCGCGGTCGGCATCCTGTCCGCCGCGGGGTTGACGGCGTTTCTCACCGGCGTGACCGAACCGGTCGAGTTCGCCTTCATGTTCGTGGCGTTCCCCCTGTACGTCATCCACGCGGTGCTCACCGGCCTGTCGCTGGCCGTCGCCTATCTCCTCGACATCCACCTGGGTTTCTCGTTCTCCGCTGGCCTGATCGACCTCCTGCTCTACGGCACCGCCCCGGCCGCCCACAACATCCCGGCGCTGGTGGTCATGGGCCTGGTGTTCTTCGGCGTCTACTACGCCGTCTTCCGGTTCGCGATCACCCGCTGGAACATGCGGACTCCCGGGCGCGAGCCGGCCGCCGAGTTCGAGGCCGAGGAACGGGCGAACCTGGAAGATGCGCCCGCGGGTGTCCTCGGGGGAGATGCCGCGGCCGGAACCGTCGCCGCCGAGCAACTCATCGCCGCGTTCGGCGGCCGGGACAATCTGGTCAACGTCGACGCCTGCATAACCCGGCTGCGCATGGAGGTCGCCGACAAGACCAAGGTCGACCACGGGCGGCTCAAGGCTCTGGGAGCGGCCGGAGTCGTCGAGGTCGGCAACAACGTCCAGGCGGTTTTCGGTACTCGATCCGAGGCGATCAAGGACGAGATCAAAGCCGCTCTCTGAACGAGTTCCCCTGCGGTGGTGCGCATCCGACCACGCGCCGCAGCGAATCGATCGGTCGATCGTGCCCGCAGCAGATACGGAATTCAGGTACCCCGGGTGTCGATGACCCGTTGGGCGATCTCGACGAGTTTGACGTTTTCGGTTTGCGAGAGCTCGCGTAGCAGTTCGAAGGCGCGCACCGCGTCGACCTGGAAACGTTCCATGATGATGCCCTTGGCCTGACCGATCTGGTCGCGACTACTGAGCGCGGACTGCAATTGGTCGCCGTGGCGGCTGGCCACCACAGCGGCGGCGGCATGTGCGGCCAGCACCGATCCGACGCCTTCGTCCTCGGGACCGAACGCATCCGGCTGAAAACCGAAGATGTTCAGCGCTCCGGCGTTTCGCTGGCTGGTGTACAGCTTGAACGACAGCGCGCTACGCATCCCCAGTTTGAGTACGTCCGCCGAGTACTGCGGCCAGCGCTGTTCGCGCTGGAAGTCATTAGTGCGCACGATCAGCTCGTCCACTGCGGCTTCGATGCACGGCCCCTGACCATGTTCGATCTGCAACCGGTCGATCTCGTACATCAGTTCGCTCGTGGCGGCCATGGTCTCGAACTTGCCCGCACTGGTGAACAGCAGGAATCCGGCGGCATCGGCGCCGGGAATCAACTCGAGCACCGTCTTGGTGACGCGGTCGAGCACGTCGTCCAGGCCGAGCGGCACCGCGAGATGCCGGGCCAGTTCCGCCATCCGGCCGGCCAGACTAGGTTCGGAGTCCACCGCCACGAAAGCACTGTCGCACAAAACACTGCCGATGGTCACCACTGTCAGCACACAGATATGCCACGACGTGGCATCAATGCCCGGGGGCGACGGTGAATCCCTTCCGAATTTCGTCCGAATCCCGTTGGAAAGTTTCGTTTTTCGGGTCGACGGTGCCAACCGTCACCGTGATCAGGTACGCATTTCCGGCGGCTTCGGCCACCACGCACAGCACCGTTGAGTACCGCGTGGGTATCCGGCCCCGCGGCGGCGTGGTGTAGGTGATGGTCTCCGACGGGTACCCGCAGTGGCTGCCCGGGGTCGGGGTGATGTCGCGGGCACCCAGCTGGGTCTCCAGCTGTTTGCGCTGCTCATCGAGAATCTCGCCGGACTTGCCGACGCCGTGCGGGATCACCTCTGCGGTGACCACCGCGTTCGGTTTGAAACCGTCCTGCGCCAATTTCGGGTTGGCCATGGCGAACCGCACCAGCGCGGTGTCCAGTTTGGTGTTGCGTTCCCAGTCCTGAGGCACCGGAACGCCGAGCCGCACCGCGTCGGTGGTCGCCGGCGCAATGTCGGTGATCGGCGCGGACACCTTCTCGCACGCGTGGTCCGTCGCCTTGTTACAGCCGGCCAGCCCGGCGAGAACGAGCAGTGCCGTCGTCAGGATCAATACGGGCCGCATGCAGCTCCTCATCTGTGTTTGGCCAGCCGGTACCGCAGGTTGGCCCGCACGGCCGGCCATTCGATGTCCAGGATCGAGTACACCACGGTGTCCCGGCGCGAACCGTCGGGCAGTAGCTGATGGCTGCGCAGGATGCCGTCCAGCTTGGCGCCGAGCCGTTCGATGGCGGCCCGGCTAGTGGTGTTGAAGAAGTGGGTGCGAAATTCCACCGCGACGCAGCCCAGCGTCTCGAACGCGTAGGTCAGCAGGAGAAGTTTGGTCTCAGAGTTGACCCTGGTGCGCCGGACCGACGCCGAGTACCAGGTATGCCCGATCTCCAGCCGCCGGTTGGGTGCGTCGACGTGGAACATGCTCGTGGAGCCCACCACGGCACCGTCGGAGCGCACCACGAACGTGACCCCTTCGTCGCCGTCTTGCATGGTCAACATCCGGTGCACCCAGGCTTCGGCCGACTCAGGGGTCGGCGCGGAGGTGAACCACAGCGCCGCATTGTCACTGTCTGCCGCGGCTGCGGTGATTTCGCCGATGTGCTCGACGGAAAGCGGCTCGACCGTCACACCGTGTGCTCCGGTCAGCGAGACGGGAGTGACGAAGCGGCTCACCGTCGACCTCCCCGGGGTCGGGCGGCGTCGATCACGGCCCAGAGCGAGACCAGCACCGCGATGCCGGCCAGCACGGCGCCGACGTACCAGCCGTAGCCCGCCGCGACGTCGTGGCCGACGTTGAGGTGGTGGTACCAGGCGATCAGCCCGACGATGCACAGCGAGAGCACCAGAGCGCCCGCCGACGCCCACCGTTGCGCAATCTCGCGGCCCGTCATCGCGCCGGCCACCAGCAGCAGCGACGTCAGAAGCGTGATGGCCTGCCCGGCGCCGAACCTCGGCGGCAACTCCAGGCTGCCAACCGTCCCGCCGATCCCGGACGCGTGGCCGCCGCCGGCGGCCCGGGTGGTCAGCCAGGGCAGCCACACACTGACGGCCAGCAACGTCGCGCACAGCGCGACCAACCAACCGGGACGCAGCCGAATCACCCGCCGACCCTAACGTGCCCTCTAACCTGAGCTGATGACGACGCTCCCCGACTGGGTCCGCCAACTCGATCTCGCGCCGCATCCCGAAGGCGGCTGGTTCCGGGAAACCTGGCGCAGCGACTTATCCATCGGTCAGGCGGCGTTACCGCCCGGCTACAGCGGCCCTCGCAACGCGGGCACCGCGATCCTGTTCGTACTGATGCCCGGCCAGCAGTCGGCGTGGCACACGGTACGCAGCGCCGAACTGTGGATGTACCACCGCGGCGGACCCTTGCTTCTCGAGATGGGCGCCGAACGGGACTGCGCCACAACGTATCTGATGGGAAGCGACATCTGCGCAGGCGAGTTGCCGCAGGTCGTGGTACCGCCGGGGCACTGGCAGCGCGCCACCCCGCGCGACGACGAACCGTGCCTGGTGAGCTGTGTGGTGGTGCCCGGATTCGACTTCGCCGACTTCACCATGCACGCCTGAGAAGACCGATCACACGACCTCTGAGGTCGACGCACGCCCCGCGGGGAAATGACGCAGGCCCGCGAGGGAAGAACAGTGGCGGAGAAAGCGACCATGAGTAGCTGAGGCCACACCTGTCACACCCGTCACGGTGGCCCAGCCGCATTGTCTGGATACTGGCCCGCGCGGCTTTGTCTGGATAGAGGCCCCCGCCGCGTTGTCTGGCAGCCCGGGGTGCGCCGTCGTACTCTGCACGAGTGCCTGGTCACATGATCGTCTGCGGCCAGGATGCGCTTGCCGAACGAATCGCCGAGGAGCTCTGCGGTGCCGGCGCCGAAGTCGTGCGCCTCGACCACGCAGGCGGTCTGCAGCTGGCCGGCATCGAGACGGCGACGGCGATAATCTGCGCCAGCCCTGACGATGCAGTTAACCTCGAAATCGCTTTGCTGGCACGGCAACTCAATGCAGATGTGCGCGTGGTCGCCCGGCTGGCCAACAACGTGCTGCGCGAGGCGATGGCCGTCGGCAACGGGCCGGGCGCAATCCTCGACGTCGCCGACCTGACCGCCCCGATGGTCGTGGAAGCCTGCCTGTCGCGGACCACCCACATCATCTCGGCGGCGGGCACCGAGTTCGTCGTCTCCGGCACCGACGCTCCCCGAGACGCCACGCTGCGGCAGATGTTCGGAGATCTGGCCCCGGTCGCGGTGGTGCACGGGGACAACTCGGACACCCCGGGGGAGGTGATCGCCTGTCCGGGACGCGATGAGCCGGTGCGCCGCGGCGACTGGATGGCCATGATCGGCACCGCCGACGAACTGGCCCGGCGCGGTATCGCCGTGGCGCCGCCTATGCGACGGGGCGACTGGAACCGCTCACCGTTGCGCCGGTTGATCAACGGCGCCCGGTCAATTCGCGACGACATCAACCCCGGCTTCTACAAGGCCATGGCGGTGTCGTTCTCGCTGCTGGTTTTCGCGACCATCCTGCTGCGGTTCACCTACCGCAGACCTGGGATGAGCTTCGTCGACGCGCTGTACTTCTCGACGGAGACCATCGCGACGGTCGGCTACGGCGATTTCAGCTTTGTCGGCCAGCCCACCTGGCTGCGGCTGTTCTCCATCGGCCTGATGTTCGCCGGGGTGACCACGACTGCGATCCTGGTCGCCTTCGTCGCCGACCTGCTCTTGTCGCGACGACTCGCCGCGTCCGCGGCACGCCGGCAGGTGCGCAACCTGAGCGATCACGTGATCGTCGTCGGCCTGGGCACTTTCGGCATCCGGGTGCTCAGCGACCTCAAGGCCGCCGGCCACGACGTGGTGGCCATCGAACGCGATGCCGACAACCGATTCCTGTCCTCGGCGGCCGAGCTCGACGTGCCGGTCATCCTCGGCGATGCCACGCTGCGCCAGACGCTCGAGGACGCCCGCATCAACACGGCGTCGGCGGTGGCGGTGCTGACGCAGGACGACATGGTCAACATCGAGACCGGCATCGTGTTGCGGGAGACACTCGGCGACCGGTGGCCCCGAACCGCGCAGCAGGCCGGGGTGCCGGTGGTGCTGCGGATCTTCGACCGCTCGCTGGGCGCGGCGGTGGCCCAGCGTTTCGGCTTCTCCAACGTGCGCTCGACCGTCGAGCTGGCCGCACCGTGGTTCATCGGTGCCGCAATGGGCCTGCAAGTGTTCGGGACCTTCTCGGTGGGACAGCAGTCATTCATGGTCGGCGGTGTGCGGGTCGAGCCGGGCAGCAAACTCGACGGGATGCGGATGGCCGAGCTGTCCACTCAGACCCGGGTGATCGCGATCGGCGGCAGCACCGGCGGTGCGGTCGCACTGCATCCGCGCCGCGACACCGCGCTGTGCGCCGGGGACACCGCCTATCTGGTCGGTCCTTACCGGGAGCTGCTGGCGACGCTACGCAAGGGACAGCGCGCCGGTTAGAGACCCAGCACCCGCAGTGCATTTTGTTTGTAAATCAGTTCCGCCGTCTCGGGGTCCACGCCGAGTTCTGCGAAGTCTGCACGCCAGCGGTCGATCCGGATGTACGGGTAATCGGTGCCGAACAACACTTTGGTGCGCAGTTGCCGGCACATCGCGTCTACCAGCTGCGACGGGAAGTATTTGGGCCGATAACCGGACAAATCGATATAGACGTTGGACTTGTGAGCGGCGATGGCAATCTGCGCGCCGACCCACGGCACCGCGGGATGCGCCAGCACGATCGTCAGCCCCGGAAAATCCGCGGCCACATCGTCGAGCAGTACCGGATCGGAATAGCGCAGTTTGATGCCGTACCCACCGGGCAGGCCGGAACCCATACCGGTCTGCCCGGTGTGGAACAGCGCGGGCACTCCGGCAGCGGCAATCGCCTCGTAGATCGGGTAAAACCGCCGGTCATTGGGCTCGAACGCCTGCATGCTCGGATGGAACTTGAACCCGCGTACCCCGTAGCGGTCGACAAGTTCGGCAGCCCGTGACGCCGCGTCCGGCTTCCATGGATCGACGGTGCCGAACGGGATCAGCACGTCGTTATTGCGGATCGTTCCGGCGATCAACTCCTCCACGGAGTTCGGCGCATGCCCCATCGCGGTTTCGGCATCGATGGTGAACACCACCGCCGCGGCATTGTTGGCCCGGTAATACGCGGCCAGCTCGTCCACGGTGGCCGCGCTCTGGTCACCCATCCGGAAGTACGAACGGGTGGCTTCGACGAGTTCGTCGTCGTAGGCCTTGTGCCCGTGGCAATCGACTTCCACATGGGTATGGATATCGATGGCGTCGACCGTGTCGAAATCGATGCCGTAGTCGTATCTTTCAGTGCTCTTAGCGGCCACATCGGCCATGGTAGAACGAAGAAGTGGACAGCCAGCCCACCGATGCCTGCGATCTTGTGGTGGTCGAATTCACCGACCCCACGGCAGTGCTGGCCGGTTTCGGCAAACTCGCCGAACTCGTCGACGCCGGCCGCATCAGGCTGCGAGACCTGGAGTTCATTCACAGCATCGACGGCATCGCCAGCACCGTCCCGGCCGGACGCGTGGACCACGAGCTGGCACGATTCGAAGGCGCGCTCGCCGGTCTACTCGACCGCGACATCCTCGACGCAGTGGCTTCCGAGATGCCGCACCGCAACACTGCCGCCGCCCTGCTCTGCGATGGCGAAGGAATCGCAGACGTCATCATGGCGTGGACATCGGGCGGCGCCCGGGTCACCCGTCCGCGGTCTTCGTCTAGGTGAAGATCCGCGCCGGCGACAGGAAGCGCACCCTGCGGCAAAGTCAGGGCCGTTCACACTAGGGTTGACCTGGTGATCAGCGTCTTCCTGGTTGACGACCACGAAGTGGTACGCCGCGGTCTGGTGGATCTACTCTCCGGTGAGCCGGAGTTGACCGTAGTGGGCGAAGCCGGATCCGTCGCTGAGGCCAAATCGCGCATCCCCGCTGCCCGTCCCGACGTCGCCGTGCTCGACGTCCGACTGCCCGACGGCAGCGGGATCGACCTGTGCCGCGACCTGCTGGCCGCCAACGACGGCCTGCGCTGCCTGATCCTGACGTCGTTCACCGACGAACAGTCCATGCTCGACGCGATCCTGGCCGGGGCCAGCGGTTACGTCGTGAAAGACATCCGCGGCATGGAACTCGCCCAGGCGATCAAAGAGGTCGGGGCAGGCAAATCGCTGCTGGACAACCGTGCCGCCGCCGCACTGATGTCCAAGCTGCGCCAAGAGACCCATGAAGACGAGACAGCCGAAGATCCGCGGCTGCGCGAACTCTCGGCGACCGAGCGGACCCTGCTGGAGTTGCTCGGCGAAGGATTGACGAACCGCGAAATCGGGGAACGGATGTTCCTGGCGGAGAAAACCGTCAAGAACTACGTGTCCCGCCTGCTGGCCAAGCTCGGACTGCACCGTCGCACCCAGGCGGCGCTGCTGGCAGCGGAGCTACGCCAAAAACACCATGACTGACGCGCAGGCCGGGCCCGTTCGCGACGGCCTCATCGAGGCGATGCTGGCGGTCACCACCGGTCTGGACCTGGAGCAGACCCTGCAAACCATCGTGCACACCGCGATGCGACTGGTGGACGCGCAATATGGAGCGCTCGGCGTGCGGGCGGCCGAACCGGCCCGGACCCTGGAGCGCTTCCTCTACGAGGGCATCGACGATGCGACCCGGGACCTCATAGGTCCGCTACCGCAGGGGCACGGCGTGCTGGGCCTGCTGTTTGAGACGTCCACGCCGGTTCGGATCGACGATCTGTCCCGGGATCCGGCGTCGGTGGGCTTTCCGCCGCACCACCCGCCGATGCGCACCTTCCTGGGGGTACCGGTACGTACTCGCGACCAGGTGTTCGGAAATCTGTACCTGACCGAGAAGGCCGGCGGGGCGGGCTTCACCGCGGACGACGAGGTGCTGGTGCTGGCGCTGGCCGGGGCGGCCGGTATCGCGATCGACAACGCCCGGCTGTATCAGGCCGCCCGCACTCGGCAGATCTGGATCGAAGCCACCCGTGACATCGGCACCAACCTGCTCGCCGGCGAGGACTCTTCGGTGGTGCATACACAGATCGTGGAGCGCGCCACCGGGTTGACGGGCAGCGCATATGCCGCCCTGCTACTGCCCGACGAGTCAGATCCGACGGCATTGACCGTGGTGGCAGCCACCGCCGACGAGGTGGTGGGTCGCTGCGTGCCACTGGCGGACAGCCGCGTAGGGCAGACATATGCGTCGGGAAACCCGTTGTCCATCAACGATTTCGACGATCTGGGCGGAGATCCCGCCAGCGCCCTGGTACTACCGATGCGCGAACCGGACTCCACGTCGGGAGTGCTGGTATGCGTCGCCGGCGACGCTGCGCCCTACAGCGATGAGAAGTGCGCGATGATGGTCGCATTCGCAGACCAGTGCGGGCTTGCGCTTCATCTGGCGCAGACGCAAGCGCAGGCCATGTCCACGCTGCGAGAACTCGACGTGCTCTCCGACCGCGACCGTATTGCACGCGATCTGCATGACCACGTGATCCAGCGGTTGTTTGCGATCGGGCTGTCGTTGCAGGGTGCGCTGCGTACCGACGCCGACGGCCGCATCTCCCGCGCACTCGACGACCTGCAAGAGGTGGTTCAGGAGATCCGCACCGCGATCTTCGGGCTGCACGGCGGCAGCGTGACACGGTTGCGCCAGCGCCTCGAATCCACCGTCGCGCAGATGACGGCTCATTCGCCAGTGCGGGCCGCATTGCATGTCAGTGGCCCGCTGTCGGTGGTGGACTCCACCCTGGCCGACCATGCCGAGGCCGTGGTGCGCGAGGCGGTCAGCAATATCGTGCGGCATTCGGGCGCCACCACCGCGGCGATTGCCGTCGCCGTTGCCGACAACCTGACCATCACGGTCACCGACAACGGCTCCGGCTTTCCCCCCGACACCACCCGCAGCGGCCTGGCGAACCTGGCGGCCCGGGCGCGGGAATGCGGCGGCACGCTCGAAATCGACACCGAACCCGCTGGTGGCGCCCGGTTGGTGTGGTCGGCGCCGTTGCCCTGACCGCGGTTGCACGGTTGCGATGCGGGCGGATCAGGCGGGCGCGAAGACCTCGACGAAGTTGTTGAGCGACTGGCGGATGTCGCCTTTGAGTGCAGCGGCGACGATCATACCGATCGGCCCGAACAAGGCCGGCCCACCGAGGTGGACATCGAAGGTGACCTTGCTGCTGGTGGCGTCTGCGGTCGCCGGGGTGATCTTGGCGATCATTTTGATCTTGACGCCGCCGCGACCGTCGCCGTTGAGCGTCATCGCCTGCGGCGGCTTGTAGTGGACGATGGTCCACTGCACCCGATTGAGCATGCCTTTGACCTCGACGATCGAGTCGATTGTCGTGCCCTTCTCCAGCGTCTCGGGCAGTGACGAGCGCCAGGCCCGGTGGATCGTCAACCAGTCCTTGAAGCGCGACAGATCGGCGGCGTGCTCCCACGCCTTGTCTGGGGGCAACGGTACGTCTACGGAGACTGAAAGCTTCGCCATAGATCAATGATCTATCAGGCGGGCGGACTGTCCTCGTGGCCGACCTTGTCAGCCGCGTTCTTGGCGGCGTCCTGGACCTTGTCGACGGCGTCCTTGAACTTCCCGTCGGTCTTCTCGTCGACGAAGTCGCCAGCCTTGTCGATGGCTTCGCCGACCTTCTCCGAATTTCCTGCTACGACCTTCTCGAGCGCATCCTTGGCCTTGTCGAGGAACGACATGATTCCCCACCTCTCGCAGATTGACGCGTCACGGCAATGCGGCGACTGCCGCACGCATTCCTTCCTACCACCGGCGGGGCCCATGAACCACCGCGTCACACGGGCCCCGTCGGGGCATAGGCACTAGCTGGTCACAGAGTCCTTGACCTCGGCGGCTTCGTCGGAAACCGCGTCCTTGACCTCGACGGCGTGATCCCCCACCGCGTCCTTCACGTCGGCCGCCTCATCAGCAACCGCATCCTTGACCTCGGCAGCCTTGTCCTCCACCGCATCCGCGGCATCAGCCGCGCCGCCTTTGGCCTCGGCCAGCTTGTCGGCGACGACCTCCTTGGCCTCTGTCGCCTTGTCCTCGATGAAATCCGCGGCCTTGTCCAGGGCTTCCTTGGCCTCCGACACCACGTCGGCAACCGCTTCCTTTGCCTTGTCCAGGAATGACATTCGTCCAACCCCTTCTAGTTGCATCCTCGCTGCACAGTGTGCGACGCCGCTGTCTGACACTCCTGCGGTCGCAATTCTCGCGGCTTTCACCGGACGCCACAAGGGGTTTCAGTCACCTCGAATGCAACTTGATCAGGCCCAGATTCGGCGCTTCTCCCCCAGCCATTTGCCCTGCATCCACCAGAGCAATTCGATGACGGCGGCGGCCACCAACCCGATACCGATGGCGGCAACAGTCAAGCGAATATTGGATGGATCAAGCATGAATTTCTCACGGGCCCAAGGCATCGAGAAGATCACCACGTACGCCAGGCCGGAAGCCGACACCAGCGCCACCCGCCACCATTGGTAAGGCCGCGCCACCGTCGCCAACACCCACCACGCACCGATCAGCAACGTGATCAGCGCGGTCGTCGACGCCTGGGTCTGGTCGGCGGGTGCGGCAGCTTTCCCGTGGTACGCCAGTACATACGACAGGAACGTAGCGATACCCACCACTAGACCGGTGGGAAGCGCCGCGAGCACCACGCGACGCACGAAACCGGAGTGCGCACGTTCGTTGTTCGGCGCGAGCGACAGGATGAATGCCGGGATGCCGATGGTGAACCATGCGGCGATGGTGACGTGAATCGGCTGGAAAGGGAACAACATCGGCTGCCGGTGCAGCACTTCCGAAGCAAGTCCCACGATGCCGACCAGCAGTGCGAGGAACACCGAGTACACCGTCTTGGTGAGGAACAGGTTCGACACCCGCTCGATGTTCCCGATCACCCGCCGGCCCTCGCCAACTACGTAGGGCAGAGTTGCGAACTTGTTGTCAAGCAAGACGATTTGCGCCACCGCGCGCGATGCCGGCGACCCCGACCCCATAGCCACACCGATATCGGCGTCCTTGAGAGCGAGCACGTCGTTGACGCCGTCGCCCGTCATCGCCACCGTGTGCCCGCGGGACTGCAGCGCGTGCACCATGGCCCGCTTCTGATCGGGACGCACCCGGCCGAACGTGGTGTATTCGGTAAGGGTGTCCGCCAGTGCTTCAGGTTCGGACGGAAGGTTGCGCGCGTCGAGCGTCTCACCGCGCAACCCCAGAGACTCCGCCACCGCCCCCACTGACACAGCGTTGTCGCCCGAGATGACCTTCACCGAAACATGCTGATTGGCAAAATATTCCAGGGTCTGACGGGCGTCCGGACGAACCTTCTGCTCGAGCACCACCAATGCAGCCGGGGTGACGCGGCCCGGTGCGTCCACGGCGTCCACCGAGCGGTCCGAGGAACCCAGCATCAGCACCCGCAAGCCACGCGCGCCGATGCGCTCGGCCTCGGCCGCGGCCGGCGACCCGGGTTCCAGCAGGACGTCCGGTGCCCCGATCACCCAGTTCCCGTGTTCGCCGTAGGACGTACCGCTCCACTTGGTGGCCGATTTGAATGGCGCGGTGGCGGTGGGCTGCCACCCGGGCGGGTTGCTGTAGGCGTCCGCGATGGCCTGCATACTGGCATTGGGGCGGGGATCGCTGGCGGCCAGCGCGGCCAGCGCGTCGCTGATCTGCTGCGAATTTTCCTCTAGATCAATGGGTTTGATCTCGCTGAACCGCATACCGTTTTCAGTAAGGGTGCCCGTCTTGTCCGCACAGACCATGTCCACCCGGGCCAAGCCCTCGATCGCGGGCAGTTCGTTGACCAGACATTGGCGCCGTCCCAGTCGAACCACCCCGACCGCGAACGCCAGCGATGTCATCAGCACCAGGCCTTCGGGAACCATCGGAACCAGGGCGCCGACCATGCGCAGCAACGACTCCCGCCAGCCGACGTCCGTGGTGAACAGCTGCGTGTAAATGGTCAGCAGACCGGCCGGCCACAACAGGTAGGTGATGAACCGCAGGATCTTGTTGATGCCGCTGCGCAGTTCGGATTTCACCAAAGTGAACTTGCTCGCTTCCTCGGCGAGCTTCGCGGCGTATGCTTCGCGGCCCACCTTGGTCGCACGGTAAGCACCGGTACCGGCGACGACGAAGCTGCCCGACATGATGTTGGCCCCGATACCCTTTTCTATGGGGTCGGCCTCACCCGTCAGCAGGGATTCGTCTACTTCCAAGTTATGGTGCTCGGCCACTTCGCCGTCGACGACGATCTGATCACCCGGGCCTATCTCGATGATATCGTCGAGCACGATCTGGTCGGGGGCAACGGCTTTCGAGACCCGCTGACCCGCTTCACTGCGGCGCACCACGGGCTTGGCCTGTCCAACGATGGCGAGCTTGTCCAGCGTCTGTTTCGCCCGCAGCTCCTGGATGATGCCGATACCGCTGTTGGCGATGATGAGCAGGCCGAACAGACCGTTGATGAGCGATCCAGTGGCCAACACGATGAGGAACAAGACGCCCAGGATCGCGTTTATGCGCGTAAAGATGTTCGATCTGACGATTTCGGAAACACTGCGTGCCGCCCGGGTGGGCACATCGTTGGTCTTCCCGTCGCCGACGCGTTGAGCCACCTCGGCCTCGGTGAGACCGTCGGTATGGACCGGCGCAATCTCCTGGGTCATCGGATCCCTCTACTCTTCGCGCAAGCGCTCATCGGATCCCTCTACTCTTCGCGCAAGCGCTCATCGGAAGAACACTCCCTTGCCGTCCGTGTCGAAGTACTCCAGCGTCAGCTTGTTTCCATCGAAGGTAGCCTTGGAAATCGAACCCGGCGGCATGTTCTCACTAGCGAAGTCGAAGGTGAACGTGTTGCCGTCCCAGTGTGTCAACGGCCAGGGCGCGGCCTTTGGCCCTAGCTGAAGCACAAGCTTTCCGCCGCGTTCACTTACCGTGGCCGACCCCCAGTAGTCGTTCGCGTAGGTGCCGGTGTAGGTGGTCAACGGTCCGGATGGCGCCGGCTGCGCAGGCGGCGTTTTTCCGACCAATGAGCCCGTCGGGGCATCCATCGGCGCGAAGGCATTTCGGTACAGCGTGCGCCAGTCCTCGCGGATCTTGCCGAACTGCACCAGATCGGCGAACTCGGCGGTGAGCGTCTCCGGGATCCCCGTCGGCGAGGCGTTGGTGAGCGCGACAATAGCCACGTCGGCAGACGGGATGATGACGAAGTTCGTGGCGGCACCGAGCTCGAAGCCGCCCGAGTGGCTGAACTGCGTGCGCGCCGCGGATGTGGTGCCGACGTTGAAGCCGAATCCGTAGAAGCCCGGACGTGCTGCCGGTTCACTCGGCGGGCTGGACAGAACTTGCGGAGTCAGCGCGGCGAATAACGCCTTTTCATCGACGATCTGGCGGCCGTCGTACTTACCGTTGGCGAGCATCATCGTCAACCAGTGGGTCATATCGTCGACCGACGAACTGACCCCGCCGGCGGGCGTTTGCGCATCGGCATCCCGCTCGTAACGCGGTTCGTAGCGCCCGTCGACACCGATGTGGGCGAGGGCCCGATCCGAGCGCGCGACGTAGTCGGCGAACCGGGCACTCGTCGAGGTCATGCTCAGCGGGCCGAACAACGCCTGATCCTCCAGTTGGTCCCAGGGCACCCCCGCAGAAGTGGCGACGGCCTCGGCGGCGGCGGTGAGCCCGAAGTTGGTGTAGGCGTAGGAAACTCGGAACGGAGCCAGGGGCAAGAGCCGCAACCGCTCAAGCACGGCGCGGCGGTCATAGCCGAGATCCTCGAGCGGGTCGCCCGCGTGATCGGGCAGCCCGGAGCGGTGCGAGAACAGGTCCCCTACCGTAACCATCTTCGTGACGGCGGGATCGGACAGCGCGAACCACGGCAGCTTGGACACCACCGGCGTGTCCCAGCCGATCGCGCCGACGCCCACCTGATGCGCGACCACCGAGGCCGACAACGATTTCGAGACCGAGGCAAGCTGGAACACGGTCCCGGTGTCCACCCGGTTGGCGGGATCGTCGCCCTTGCGGTTGTCCTTGACGCCGAAACCTTTGGCGTACAACGTCTTTCCACCGTGCACCACCGCGACGGCCATGCCGGGAATGCCTGACGACTTCATCAACTCGTCGGCGAGTCCGTCGAGTCTTGCCACCGCCCTGTCAACGGCATCGGCCGGCAACGGCATGGCAGGAACCAGAGGTGGTGGCAACGTCGACTCCGGCCCGGTCGACTGTGGGGTACCGGAGTGGCAACCAGCCACCAGGACAAGGAGTGCGACCAGCGCTGCGGTTCGCTTCACAACATCGACCGTATCGGGTGGTCGAGGATCAGACATCTGGACGCTCCGGCGATGTCCACGACCTACCCCCGGCCGGCGACGCGCGTAATCGAGTACCCGAACTCTTACTCACGGTCGGGCAGTGGTCGTTCCTGATCAGGCAGTAGTCGTTGTGGGTGGTGGTAGTCATTGGTGCCGCCGGGGAGGTCCAGCTGTGGTGGTGGGTGCCAGTGGATGCGTCCGTCAGGGTGTTTTCGGACGGTCCAGCCGCCGCTGGTTTTGAGCTTGTGGTGCGCCTTGCAGCAGAAGTGCAGGTCGTCGATGTCGGTGCGCCGACTGTGCCGATAGTCCTCGATATGGTCGGCCTCGCACAGATACCCCGGCACGCTGCAGCCCGGGAACGTGCAGCCACGATCGCGGCTGTGCAGGACAATTCGCTGCCCCACCGACGCCAGCCGCTTGCTGCGGCCCAGATACAGCGGCTCACTGCGATGCTCGTCGAACACCGCCAAATAGTGATACGCGTGGGCGGCCATCCGGATCACCTCCGGCATCGGCAACAACGTGCCCGACCCCGTCACCGCCATCCCCGCACCGGTCTGCAGCTCCTTCAGCGTGGTCGACACGATGACCGTCACCGGCAGCCCGTGATGCGACCCGAGTTCCCCCGACGCCAGCACCGCCCGGCACATCGCGAGCATTCCGTTATGGGTGCGCTGTGGCGCAGTACGGACGTCGCGACGCTCTGCCCCCTCACTGGGCTCACCATCCACGTGCGGGGTTTCGTCGTCGGGATTGCATTGCCCGGGTACGGCCAGCTTTCCCAGTACCGCATCCAACGTGGCCCGCAGTTGCGGAGTCAACCACCCAAAGATCGGCGACATCCCATCCGGGTGCTGGCGACCGATGACGATGCCGCGTTTGCGGGCACGGTCCACCTCGCTGAAATGCCCGTCCGGATTCAGGTTGACCGCAATCCGGTCGGCTAACTTGGCCACCTGATCGGGCCGCAACTCGCACGCTTTGTCGGCCAAAAACCCCTCGGCCCATTCCCGGGCATCCACCGGCACGTGTTCGGGCAGCGCGCCCAGGAAGTTCGCGATCACCACCACATGCGCGGCATGCAGTGTGCCGTCGTGGACGTGTTTTGCGGTGCGCACCAGCAGCGGCGGCATCGGCGCCCCGCTCAGCGCGACCCGCTCGGCCACCAACCCGGCTACCCGCAACCGCTCCCGCGCCTCAGCGGGACTCACCCGCAGGGTATCGGCGATCAGGTTCGCCGGCTTCAGATGCCCCAATGCCTCCGATGGCTCCGCCGCCAGCGACGCCATCACCGCCCCCGACACGGCCCGCAACCGCCGCGCCGACACCTCCAGCTCAGCCAACACAGTCAACCGGTCCGCGACCGGCATCGCCGCCCAGTCCAGCCCAGCCACCGCATCCACCGCGGCGGCCAGACCGGCAACTTCCTCCATGCATCGAACACTAGTTCGAACAACCGACAAAATCGCCTCGCGCCGTTCACACCGGCACGTCAGCGCCTACCCCGGCTCCGCTACAACCGCCACCAGGCATCCAGCACGGCCGGCGCCGCATCGACCCGACCACCCGGTCGCGGCACCGCCACGTCCACACCGTGCTGATCCGCGGCGACCAGCATCCGCTCAACGGGTTCCGGCCACGGATGCGGAGCCAGGCGGAACGTCGCCCAGTGGATCGGCACGAGCAGGCCCGAATCGGTGACATCGCGGTGCGCCCGGACCGCTTCCTCGGGGTTCATGTGGATGTCCGGCCAGCTCGGGTGATAGGCGCCGACCGGCATCAACGTCAGGTCGAACGGCCCATAGGCGGCACCGATCTCGGCGAAGTCCCGCGTGTATCCGGTGTCACCGCCGAAAAAGGCGCGGTGCCGTGGACCGATCATGGCCCACGACGACCACAGCGTGGTGTTGCGCGTCAGAAAGCGCCCGGAGAAGTGCCGTGCGGGCGTGCAGATCACCCGCAGCTCTCCGACGGAGCCTTCGGCCTCCCAGTCCAGCTCGACGACCCGGTCAGACGGAATACCCCAGCCGCGCAGGTGCGCGCCCACCCCGAGCGGCACAAAGAACTTGCACTCCTGGGTGCGCGCCAACGCCTGGACGGTGTCGATGTCGAGATGGTCGTAATGGTCGTGGCTGATGATCACGGCATCGACGGCGGGCAGGGCCTCCAGTTCCACCGGCACCGGGTGCAGGCGCTGCGGGCCTACGGTTTGCGACGGCGAACAGCGCCGACTCCACACCGGGTCGGCCAGCACGCGGTGCCCATCGATCTCGATGAGGACGCTCGAATGGCCGAACCAGCTGACCGCGAGATCAGCCGCCGGACCCGCGAGTTCGGGCACCGCCAGCGGAATCGGGGCGTCCGGTCGCCCGGCGGAACGGCCCAACAGCAGATCTCGGATCAGCATCGACTGCTCTTCGCGACTCAGACTGATCCCCGACGCCGGCTCACGGTTGACGAACACCCCGTCACGGAAGTTGGGCGACCCCTGCGCGACAGGGGCAATCGCACCCGGCCCCGCCCCCAGGGCGGCAGGTGTGCCATGCAGGGCGCGCAACAACCAGCCGCCGCCGGCCAGCGTGGCCGTCCCGCCGACGAATCGGGCCGCCTGCCGGAGCAAGACTCAGGCGCCCTGGAAGTTGGCCGAGCGCTTCTCGATGCGAGCGACCTGCGCCTCGACGACGTCCTTACTGCCCCAGGCCTTGTCGAACATCTCCTTGTGCAGATCCGGCCAATCCGGTGTGTAGGCCCCGTCGTCGTTGAGCACCCGCTTGGAATGCTGCAGGCTCAGCGGAGCGAACCCGGCGATCTCGGCGGCCCAGGCCTGGGCGTCGGCCAGCGTGCCGAGACGGTTGGCCATGCCGGTCTGCAACGCCGTCTGCGCATCGAGTCTCTCGGCGGCCAGCAGCATGCCGCGCGCACGGCCGTAACCGACCAGCGACGCCAGCCGGCGGACGCTCCAGTTATCCAGGGCCAGACCGTATTTCGCGATCGGGAACTGGAAGAACGCGTCGGGCGCGACCACCCGCAGGTCGGAGATCATCGCGAGCTGCAATCCTGCGCCGATAGCCGGCCCGTTGATGGCGGCGATCACCGGCATCGGCACCTTGTCGATCGCCAGGTTCAGCGCCAGCGCCTTATCCGGGAAGTCGGCGGCGAAGACGTCGCCGGACAGGTCAGCGCCGGCACAGAACACCGTGCCCTGACCGGTCAGCACGATGGCGCGGATGTCCTGTTCGCCGGCGTGCACGATGGCTTCACGCAGGCTGTCGACCAGCTCGCTGTTGAGCGCGTTGCGCCGCTCGGGCCGCTGCATCTCGATGGTCATGACGTGCTCGTCGCGCGTGATTCCGATCATGGCCCCACCCTAACGGGGGTGGCTGGATAGCCTCTGAGCGTGAGCCGGATCAGCGCCCATGAATTGCGCGACGCCGTGCTGGACCCCGGCTCGTTCCTCAGCTGGGACAGCGCCCCGGTCGCGGTGCCGATGTCCACGCACTATGCCGCCGAGCTGGCCGCCGCGCGCGAGGCCACCGGGCTCGACGAATCGGTACTGACCGGCGAAGGCACGGTGTTCGGACGCCGCGTCGCGGTAGTGGCATGCGAGTTCGACTTCCTGGCCGGATCCATCGGGGTGGCAGCCGCCGAACGGATCACCGCCGCCATCGAGCGCGCCACCGCGTCGGGGCTGCCGCTGCTGGCTTCACCGAGCTCCGGAGGCACCCGGATGCAGGAGGGCACCGTCGCATTCCTGCAGATGGTCAAGATCGCCGCTGCGGCCACCCTGCACAAGCGGGCCCACTTGCCGTATCTGGTGTACCTGCGGCACCCGACCACGGGCGGCGTGTTCGCGTCGTGGGGGTCGCTGGGGCACGTCACCGTCGCAGAACCGGGAGCGCTGGTCGGATTCCTCGGCCCACGCGTCTACGAGCAGCTCTATGGGCAGCCGTTTCCACCCGGCGTGCAGACCGCGGAGAACCTGCGCCACCACGGTGTGATCGACGGTGTGGTCCCCCTCGATGCCCTGCGCGCCACGCTGGACGCGGCATTGCGGGTGGTGGCCGACCCACCCGGACCCGCACCGGCGCCGATTCCGTCCGAACCCGTGCCCGACATTCCCGCATGGCAGTCGGTGGAGGCTTCACGGCGACCCGACCGTCCCGGTGCGGACCAGCTGCTCGAATACGGCGCCGGGGAGCACGTCCTGCTGGCCGGCAGCGGCGAGGGTGAAGGCGCGACCACGCTGCTGGCGCTGGCCCGGTTCGACGGACAGCCGGTGGTGTTGCTGGGACAGCGCCGGTTCGTCGGCGGCACGGTCGGGCCAGCCGCACTCCGGGAAGCGCGCCGAGGGATGGCGCTGGCGGCCGGACTGCGGCTGCCCCTGGTGCTGGTGATCGACACCGCCGGACCCGCGCTTTCGGAGGAGGCCGAAGAAGAAGGTCTGGCCGGCGAGATCGCCCGCTGCCTTTCCGATCTGGTCACCCTCGAGGTTCCGACCGTGTCGGTGCTCCTCGGTCAGGGCAGCGGAGGGCCCGCACTGGCGATGGTGCCGGCCGACAGGGTGCTGGCGGCGCTGCACGGCTGGCTGGCGCCGTTGCCGCCGGAGGGCGCCAGCGCCATCGTCTTCCGGGACACCACGCACGCACCCGAACTTGCTGCCGCCCAGGGTGTTCGGTCGGCGGACCTGCTGGAAAACGGCATCGTCGATGTAATCGTGGACGAGCACCCCGACGCCGCCGACGAACCGGTGGAATTCTGCCGCCGCCTGGCGCAGGCGATCGGATATGAGGTCAGTTTGCTTGTTGCCCAGCCTGATTCATCGAGATTCGACGCACGGATGCGGCGCTACCGCAGGCTCGGACTACCCGGTTGACAGGTTTTCGCCGTAACTAACGAACGCCCGAGCCCTGCAGCCGGACGGTGTCGGCGGCCAGGAAATCGGCGATCACCTGCAGTTCACCGTAGGAGTAACGCTCGAGCAGCCGATCGAACCCCTGCGGGGCACTACCCGCCAGTAGCGCAGCCGCCGTGTGCTCGTGGTCTAGTCGGCTCAATTCACCGAGAAGTTGCAGGCGCGACGGCTGGTCAACCATGCCCCGATATTAGGCCCCTGGACCTCCTTGCCGAGAGCACTCACGCCAACGACCGCAACCAGGCCTCGTGCAGGGCGGCGTAGTGACCGCGGGACGTGATGAGTTCACCCGGTGGTCCGTCCTCGACGATCCGGCCCCCGTCGAGCACCAGCACCCGATCGGCGATCTCCACCGTCGACAGACGATGGGCGATGACCAGGGCGGTGCGTTCGGCCAGCACCGTGCGCAATGCCCGCTGCACCAGTCGTTCGCTCGGCACGTCCAGCGACGAGGTTGCCTCGTCGAGGATCAGCACCGCGGGGCCGGCCAGGAACGCGCGCGCGAACGCGATCAACTGCCGCTGCCCCGCCGACAGTCGCCCACCGCGTTTGGCGACATCGGTGTCGTAGCCGTCGGGCAACTCGGCGATAAACGAATGTGCTCCGACAGCCTTTGCTGCAGAGACGATTTCGTCATCGGTGGCGGACGGACGTCCGAAGCGGATGTTGTCGGCCACCGTTCCCGTGAACAGGAAGTTCTCCTGCGTCACCATCACCACGTGTCGGCGCAGATCTTCCTGGGCGATGTCGCGCAGGTCGATGCCGTCGAGACGCACCGCACCGGCCGTCGGATCGTAGAAGCGCGCGATGAGCTTGGCGATGGTTGTCTTACCGGCCCCGGTCGCACCGACGAGTGCCACCGTCTGGCCGGCCGGAACAACCAGGTTCAGCTCCGGCAGCACCGGTCGCCCAGCAGCGTAGGAGAACTCGACTCCGTCGAAGGAGACCTCGCCGCCGACCGCCCCGGCACGCAAATCGACGGGATGTGCTGGATCGTTGACCGCCGGTTGCACCGCGAGCACCCCGGCGAGCTTCTCCAGCGCCGATGACGCCGACTGAAATGTGTTGAAGAACTGCGTGATGTCCTGCATGGGTTCGAAAAACATCCGCAGATACAGCAGGAACGCCGCGAGCGTTCCGATGGTCATGTGCCCGTGCAGCACGCGATAACCGCCGTAGAGCAGCACCACTGCGGTGGTGATGTTGCCGATCAGCTTGACGCCGGGCATGAAGATCGCGACCAGTTTGAACGTCGTCTCATTGACGTCGCGATAGCGGTCGGTGACCTCATCGAAGATCTGCTGGTTGCGCGGCTGCCGACGGTAGGCCTGAACCGCTTTGATCCCGGTCATCGTCTCGACGAACTGCACGATCACCAGGGCCGCACTCTCCCGGACCTCTCGGTAGGTCTTGGCGGACTCACCGCGGAACCACGCCGCCAGCGCAACCAGCAGCGGGAACGCCACCAGACACATCAGGCCCAGCTGCCAGTCGAGATAGACCAGCAGCACGGCGGTGCCGAACAGGGTCAGCACCGCAGTGATCAGGCTGTCGAACCCGGTCTCGAGCATCTCCTGAATTGCTTCGACATCGTTGGTCGAACGGCTGACCACCCGCCCGGAGGTGTAGCGATCGTGGAAGGCCACATCGAGCCGGCCGAAGTGCCTGAACACTCGACGGCGTAGCTCCAGCAGGACCTTCTGCCCGATCTGGCCGGAACGACGCAGAAACACCAGCCGGCTCGTTGCCTGCAGCGCGACCACCGCGCACAGCACCCCGACGATGACCATCAGTTCGCGCCCCGATCCGCCGGCGGCCAGCGGCGGGATTCCCCGGTCGATGCCACGTTGCACCAGAATCGGAACACTCAGGCGGGCAGCGTTTTCCACGACCACGACGACCGCCAGCACCAGCACGGCAGCCCGGTACGGCGCCAGCAGTGAAAACAACAACCCGCGAGCCTCGGCACGGCGCGGCTGGGTCTCCCCGCCGGGCACGGCCAGCGGATCGTCGTCGGGGTGGGCCTGCAGCTGTCCGCGCCACTCTCCGGCATCGCTCACCTGCGGTTCACCTCCTCATCGCGTTCGTGGTTCCGGCGCAATAAATCCCACTCATCGTCGGGTTCGGCGAGCGGTGTAGTTCCGCGAGCACGAGGCCCGGCGGCAACCACACCGTCGGCCTCCCAAGCCGGAGTCGGCTCAGTGCCGTCCTCGAGCTCCTCGTCGGCGGCCAGCAGGTCGCGGTATTGCGGGACCGTCGTCAGCAACTGGGCGTGCGTGCCTACATGAGTGATGGTGCCAAACCCAGGCCCACCATCCGCATGGTCGACCTCGAGCAGGGCCACGCGGTCGGCCAGCAGCACCGTTGAAGCGCGGTGGGCAACCACCACGCCGGTCACCGAGTCCAGCACAGTGCGAAGTGCCGCGGTCACCTCGGCTTCGGTGTGGACATCCAGCGCGGAGAGCGTGTCGTCGAGCACCAGCACCTTGGGGTCGGTGAGGATGGCGCGAGCCAGTGAAAGCCGTTGCCGCTGACCGCCCGAAAGGCTCATTCCCTGTTCCCCGATCCGGGTGTCCAGGCCATACGGCAGGTCGTAGACGAACTGTGCGGCTGCGATGTCGATGGCCTCGGCCAGTTCGGAGTCGGTGGCTTCGGGCCGGCCCAGTCGCAGATTCTCGGCGACCGACATGGAGAACAGCGTCGGATCCTCGAAGGCCGTCGCGACCGCGCCCCGCAACGCGGGCACCGTGAACTCGCGAATATCGGTTCCGTCCAACAGAATCTTCCCCTCGGTGATGTCGTATAGGCGCGACAGCAGCGCTACGAGCACCGACTTTCCCGATCCGGTGGCACCCACCAGGGCCACGGTCTGTCCGGGTTCCACGGTGAGGTTGACGTGCCGCAGCGCCCACGGACGTTCGGCCGCCTCCGGCAGTGCATCGTCCGGGAAGCGGAACCCGGCGTCCACGAATTCCAGTCGGCCACGCCGGGGCGCATCCGACCGGGGCCCGTCGGTGATTTCGATTGGTGCGTCGAATATCTCGGCGATGCGGTTCGAGGCGGTCATCGCCTCCTGCATCATCGACAGCAGGAATCCCAGCGACGCGATGGGCCAGACCAGCGACAACATCATGGTGATGAACGCGACCAGGGTGCCCATGGTGACCAGGCCGTGCCCGGCGGCGTAGGCGCCGAAACCCAGCACCAGGATCAGCGTCAGGTTGGGGATCACCTCCAGCAGCATCCAGAAGCTGGACGACACCTTGACCTTGCCGACCTGGACGTTATAGAGCGCAACAGCCTCAGCGTCGAAACGGTCGAAGACATGCTCTTCGCGTCCGAACGACTTGACCACCCGAACACCGAGGGCCGCCTCCTCGACATGGGTGGCGACCACACCGGAGGCATCCTGCGCTTGGCGCGACAACCGGGTGAACTGCCGATCGAAGTGCAAAACGATCAGCGTGATCGGCACGATGGAGATCAACACCACGACCCCCAGCGGCCAGTACATCGACAGCAGGATCGCGGTGACGACAACGATCTGAATGATGTTGAGCACCAGGAAAACCAGACCGAACGACAGAAATCGGCGAATAGTGCCCAGATCGTTCATGACCCGGGACAACAGTTGTCCGGACTGCCAGCGGCCGTGAAAGGACATCGGCAGGATCTGCAGGCGGGCGTAGAGATCCTTGCGGATGTCAGCCTCCACCCCCAGGGTGGCGCGGGCCACGATCCAGCGGCGGATGAACCACAGCAGCGCCTCGGAGACGCCGACCGCCATCGCCGCCGTCCCCACGATCCACAGCCCGCGCTGATCCTGATGTCGCACCGGTC
The DNA here is from genome assembly GCA_036273805.1 of Mycobacterium sp. Lineage (GTDB taxonomy): Bacteria > Actinomycetota > Actinomycetes > Mycobacteriales > Mycobacteriaceae > Mycobacterium. The sequence goes on along the minus strand of DASUGW010000058.1, from coordinate 14,480 downwards.
CGTCGATGACGGCCTTGGTCATCAGCGGGATAGCCACGGTGGCGCCCAAGCTGGCCACCGATGCCAGGAACATCCCGACCCAGCGGGCCCGGTAGGGCGCTAGGTAGGGCAGCAGCCGAAACAGATCCGAAACGGAGTTCAGACGCCGTGGCGGCGGAGCAATCTTCGGTTCCCCGCGCACAGCATCATCCATGAGTCCCACGGTAAATGCTCAACAAGATCGGAGCCTCAAACGATGCCGAAGTACCCGATCACGGCTGCGAGCGCCACCATCAGCAGCGGGTTGAGGCTGGTACGGACGAAGATCAGCGTGCAGATGGCGGTGAGCAGGTACGCCCGCCAGTCATGGTCGGCCGCGCGGCTCATCACCAGCGACGTTGCCGCGATCAGCCCGACGGTCAGCGGAGCAAGTCCGCGTTCCACGGCGATGCGCCATTTGGACTTCTCGGCACGCTGCCAGAACAGCGTCACGACGTAGACCAGCGCCGCGGCCGGCAACAGCATCGACAGCGTCGCGACCAGAGCGCCCACGATCGCCGTCGGTACCCCACCGACATGCAGGCCTGCGCCGTAGCCGACCAGTGTCACGATCAGGATGCTCGGTCCCGGCGCCGCCTGCGAGATCGAGAAGACATCGGCGAACTGCGAATTGGTGAGCCAATGCTGGCTGTTGACCGCCCGCATGTGCATCTCGGGCAGCACCACGTTGCCGCCACCGATAGACAGCAGCGAGAGCATGCCGAACAGACCCGCCAACTGCAGATAGGTGCTCACGTCGCCGCGGTCTCCTGGCGATTGCGCGGCCAGGCCCACAGCAGCGCCAGCGGGGCCAGGACGGCCAGCGTGGCCGGCAGCGGCCAGCGCACCACCCCGTTGAGTACGAATGCGCCCGCACACAGCAGCACCGGCACCACGGAGTGCAGACACTTCTGCCCGGTCTTGATCACCATGGCGATGGTCAGCGCGACGGCGGCCGTCGAGGCGCCGTGCAACGCTCCCTTGACGGCCGGGATCTCCTTGAAGCGGAAGTAGAAGAACGCGGCGACAAGCATGAAGATCACCGGCAGGCAGCACAACCCGAACACCGCCGCGACGACGCCGGGAAACCCCCGCATCTTGGTGCCGGTGAAGACCGCCATGTTGACCTGGTTGGCGCCCGGCAGGATTCGGCACATCGTCATCGCCGAGAGGAATTCTTCCTCGCCCAGCCAACCCTTTTCGACTACCAGCACCTCACGCGACCAGGCCGACAACCCGCCGCCGAACGATGCCAGCGCGATGTGGTTGAACGCCCGTGCCAAGTCGAAGAGCGACACCGTTCGAGCTTGTTCGGTGTTCTCCACCGACTCACTCATGGAGCAGGTCGTGATCGTGCGGAAAATCATCCTCGAAGTGGGTGGACGGCTCCAGCGGATCGGGTGGCTCGTAGTGGTGCGACGACTCCCAGTCGCCGTCGAAGACACCCTGCAGTCGCGCGATCACCGACGGGTCGTCGAGCGTGACGCCCAGTTCGCGCCGCAGGTCGAATGCGCTGCGGTCGATGTTCATCGAGCCGACCAGTGCATGGGTGGTGTCGGCGATCAGCAATTTGGCGTGCAATCGCAGGTTTTTCTGCTTGTGCACCTTGACGCCGATACGGCGCAGCGTCCGCAGCGAGGCAAACGTGTCGAGCACATCCCAGTCGCTGATGCCGTGCCGGCCGCCGCACAGCACCCGCACCTTGACGCCCCGTTCCGAGGCGGCCGCGATGCGGTCGAGGATCGCCACGTCGACATACTTCGGGTGCTGGATGTCGAGATGCCGCTCGGCGGAATCGATGAACTGCGCCATGTGATAGCGGGAGTTCGCATTGCTCCACAACAGCCCGGTGTAGGCGCCGGCAGGCCAGTCATCATGGCTCCAGTCGGCGTCGAACACCTCGATGATCTGTGCCACGTGGTGCGGGTCGCGGGTGATCACGCCGTAGTCGCGGGTCAGCGTGAAGTACTTGATCATCAGGTTGAAGGTGGCGATGAGCGCCGCCTCGCCGTCGACCACGATCGACTTCTCGTGGGTGACGTAGAAGTTCGGATTCGACCACGTCACGGGCACACCGGCGGCGCTCAACTGTGCGAAGGTGTCGTCGTTGGCGCGATCGCCGGCGGAGCGCGCCGGGTTTAGCATCACCCGCACATCAACCCCGCTGGCGTGGCGGTCGATGACCGCCTGTACAAGGCTCTCTTCGGTGAAGGTGAATTGCTTGATAAGCAGGGATTTTCGCGCGCTGGCAATGAACGCCCGTACGGGGGCGACCCCGTCGTCGGGTTCCACGATCACCTCGGGGGACACAAGAGTCGAACGCTAGCACTCCGGGAGCCCTCGCGCCTCCCCCGACAGGCGCGTTCGATCGGGCAAGATGACCACATGGACAGTGGTACGGCCTCCCCTCGAGTGCTGGTTGTCGATGACGACCCGGACGTGTTGGCATCGCTCGAGCGCGGGCTGCGGCTGTCCGGATTCGATGTATCGACCGCCGTCGACGGCGCCGAGGCGCTGCGCAGCGCCACCGAAACCCGCCCGGACGCAATCGTGCTCGACATCAACATGCCGGTGCTCGACGGCGTCAGCGTGGTGACCGCCCTGCGCGCCATGGACAACGACGTCCCGGTGTGCGTGCTGTCGGCACGTTCCTCCGTCGACGACCGGGTCGCCGGACTGGAGGCGGGCGCCGACGACTACCTGGTGAAACCGTTTGTGCTGGCGGAATTGGTCGCCCGGGTCAAGGCGCTGTTGCGCCGCCGTGGGGCCACCGCCACCTTCTCCTCGGAAACCATCAACGTCGGTCCGCTCGAGGTCGATATCCCGGGGCGCCGGGCCCGCGTCAACGGCATCGACGTGGACCTGACCAAGCGCGAGTTCGACCTGCTGGCCGTGCTGGCCGAACACAAGACCGCGGTGTTGTCCCGCGCGCAGCTGCTGGAATTGGTGTGGGGGTACGACTTCGCCGCCGACACCAACGTCGTCGATGTGTTCATCGGTTATCTGAGACGCAAGCTTGAGGCCGGTGGTGCGCCCCGATTGCTGCACACCGTCCGCGGCGTCGGGTTCGTGCTGAGGACGCAGTAGACCCGTGCCGTCGCGGATCTTCACCCGGACTCCGTCACTGCGGACCCGGGTGGCGTTCGCCACGGCCATCGGCGCGGCGATCGTGGTCACGATCGTCGGTGCCATCGTGTGGGTGGGCATCACCAACGACCGCAAGGAGCGCCTGGATCGCCGTCTCGACGAGGCCGCCGGCTTCGCGGTGCCGTTCTTGCCCCGCAGCCTCGACGAGATCCCTCGTTCCCCCAACGACCAGGATGCGGTGATCACCGTCCGCACCGGCGACCAGGTCAAGTCGAACTCGGCGGTCATCCTGCCCAAGCTCGACGCCGACTATGCCGACACCCATATCGACGGAGTCCGGTGGCGGGTCCGTACGGTCGAGATCCGCGCACCCGGCCCGATGTCGGTGGCCGTCGGCGCAACCTATTACGACACATACGCCGAGACCAACAGTCTGCACCGGCGCGTGCTGGTGATCTGCACGTTCGCGATCGGGGCCGCAGCGGTGCTCGGTTGGTTACTGGCCACGTTCGCGGTGCGGCCCTTCCGGCGACTGGCCGAGCAGACCCGGATGATCGACGCCGGCGACGCGGCCCCGGACATCGAGATACGCGGCGCCACCGAGGCGGTGGAGATCGGCGAGGCCATGAAGGGCATGCTGTCGCGCGTCTGGGAGGAGCAGGACCGCACCAAGGCGGCGTTGACGTCGGCGCGCGACTTCGCGGCCGTGTCGGCGCACGAACTGCGGACACCGCTGACGGCCATGCGAACAAACCTCGAGGTGCTGGCCACCCTGGACTTGCCCCTCGAACAACGCAAAGAGGTGCTCGACGACGTGATCCGCACCCAGACCCGTATCGAGGCGACGCTGGGCGCGCTGGAACGGCTGGCGCAAGGAGAACTGAGCACCGACGACGACCACGTACCCGTGGACATCACCGAGTTACTGGACCGCGCCGCACACGACGCGATGCGGTTGTACCCCGGTCTGCAGGTGTCGTTGGTGCCGGCGCCGACGGTGATCATCGTCGGGCTGCCCGCCGGTTTGCGGCTGGCGGTCGACAACGCGATCGCCAACGCGGTCAAGCACGGCAAGGCGACGCTCGTCCAGCTTTCGGCGGTCAGTTCCCGTGCGGGAGTGGAGATCACCGTCGACGACAACGGCAGCGGCGTACCCGAGGACGAACGCACGGTGGTCTTCGAACGGTTCGCCCGCGGCTCGACGGCGTCGCGGTCCGGGTCCGGTCTGGGTTTGGCGCTGGTCGCCCAGCAGGCCGCGATCCACCGTGGCACAACAGCTTTGGAGGAAAGCCCGCTGGGCGGGGCCAGATTGGTACTGCGACTACCCGGCCCGAGCTAAGCGCTTAGTCGTACTTCTTGAAGCCCGCCGCCTCCGCTGTCGCTTCGTCGACGAACCAGACCTCGGCCCCGACCTTCTCGTAGTCAGGGCTGTCGACGTTGAAGTACCGCATGGTCTCTTCGTCGCCCTTGATCAGAAACTCGGACCGCGGCGGGGCCACGGTCTTGGTGACGCGCACCGAACCCGCCCCGTACGGCTCGTCTTTGACCAGCTTGGGGGCCGCACCGGCCGCTGTCGCCCCGGCAGCCGGTGCAACGGCAGGTGCCACTTTGGCGGCTGGTTTGGCCGCCTCCCCCTTCGGCCCACGGCCCAGGGCCGCGTAAACCGGAACCTCGCGGGTGACGGGTCGGATCATGAAGGCGAAGGTGAGTAGCAGGCCCAGCAGGAAGGCCAGTCCCATCAGCCACCAGTTCAGGTCATGCATCGTCACGCTCCAATCTCACGGGAGCCGGGGAGGTCGGCGAGGGCCTCTTCCTCATTGGTGCGACTGATCGAGAACACCGTGATGACCCAGGCCACCGCAGAGCCCAACACGAACGCCAGCAGGTACCACAGCCATTGGATTACGAATGCCATCTGATTCTCCTTAGCTGACCGCGATCTCGACGCGACGGTTCTGGGCGCGGCCCTGAGCCGTGTCATTGCTGGCAACCGGGTTCGTGGAGCCGAAGCCCTGCGAACTGACATTGCCCGCGGTGACACCCTGCGAAACCAGGAAGTTCGCAACGGCTTTCGCCCGGTTCTCGCTGAGTGGCTGGTTGACGGCGTCGTTACCGGTGTTGTCGGTGAAGCCCTTCACGGTGATCTTCGCGTCGGGACACGCCCTGATCTTGCCCGCCACCTCGCTCAGCATCGGCCTTGAGCTGGATGCCACCGAATAGCCGTCGGTATCGAAGTTGACCGGTGTCTGCAGCAGTGCACTGATGTCCGACTGCAGCGAGGCGCAGCCACCAGCTGCCGGCGCAGGCGTCATGCTGGTGGGGGTGGCCGAGACAACGCGAATCTGGTTGTCGACCTTGGCATCCGGCCATGCCGACTTTGCGGCGGCTTCCGCGGCGCCCCGGACGTCATCCGAAGGCGCGGTACCGGTCAGTGTGATCGTGTCGCCCTCGACCTTCCAGGCGAAATCGGGGATGTCGACGTCTGGTTTGAGGGCTGTGCCGATGGCCGTCAGGTCTGGTGCACTCACGCCGTCACGCACCGTCAGGTTGTCGACCACGTTCACGTTCGAGCCGAAAAGGCCTTTGACCCCGTCGATGAGTGATGTCTTGGCCGCCTCAGTGGGCAGGACGCCGGTCAACGTGATGTCGTTGCCGTTGCGAAGAAGCGACAGCGCACTCCACGCCACGTTGGGCGCAGTGACGTTGGGCGCGGTGGCGGTGGGAACGGTCATCGTCGGGCTCACCGCGGGCGTCGTCACCTCGACGCTCTTCTTCGGCAGAAGCCCCCAGCCCAATAGGCCGAGCAGTAATGGGATTGCGATGAGGGCGAGTAACCACCCCAGGCCAGGCGAGCGCCGGTAGTACCTCGTTGCCCGCCGCCACCCCGTGATTGTCCGAGTTTCATCCGAACTCGACATTTATCCTCCATCCGTCGACGAAAAACTATCGACCTCATGGCCGTGCCGACTGTAGATCAAATCGCCCGATGATTAAGCGCCTTGGAGAAAGTGCAACGTGATTGTGAGCTTTAACGAGTGCCGACAAGATCGATGACGAAAATCAACGTCTTCCCAGATAGACGATGTCCGGATCCCGATGGGCCATAAGCCAGATGCGGCGGAATGACCAGTTTCCGGCGCCCGCCGACCTTCATGCCGGGAATCCCCTCCTGCCAGCCTTGAATTAGACCGCGCAGTGGAAATTCAATCGTTTGACCACGATTCCAGGAGCTGTCGAATTCTTCGCCGGAATCATATTCGACGCCGAGGTAGTGAACCTCCACCGTGCCACCCGGGACTGCTTCGGGCCCGTCGCCGACCACCAGATCCTCGATCACGAGTTCGGTGGGTGCGGGAGTGTCGGGAAAATCGATCTCAGGTTTCGTCATAGGTCAGACGCTAGTCCTCTGACGATGTGCTTGGCGCAGCGTCCGGAGAAGATTCCGGGCCTACCCGCCGCCGCCACGACAGGGCAGACTGAAAGAGTGGCGCATGACTTCAAGGACTCCGAGACGCTGGCGCGCATTCACGACCTGGTGACCCAGGAGAAGGAACTACGCGCCAAACTGCAAAATCACGAAATAGGCGAATCCGACGAGAACGTCCGATTGCGGGCGATCGAAACCGAACTCGACCAATGCTGGGATCTGTTACGCCAACGCCGCGCACTTCGGGACACCGGCGGCGATCCGCGCGAAGCCAACGTACGCCCGGCCGATCAGGTCGAGGGCTACACCGGCTGAGGCGCCCCTGACAATGCCGGGACGCGCCTGCGGCGGCGCCGACGCGTCAGTGACGCCGGAGCTTTCCGAGGATCGCCTGCAAAGTGCTCAGCTCGTCGTCGGTGAGCGCATTGAGCATCGGTGGAGCGGGGTCGTCGATTGCGCGCACCGCGGCGACCAATTCGCGGCCGGCCTGCGTCAGCGAAACCTGCTTGCAGCGCCGATTGTTCGGGTCGACCTCACGCACCACCAGCCCCCGGGCGGTGAGATCGTTGACGGCGACGGTGGCCGCAGGGGCATCGATGGTCGCGGCGTCCGCCACCTCCCTGACCGTCATCGCATTACCGGACAGCCGCAGCAGGATGCGGATCCGACTGAACGGCAGGCCCGTTTCGGCAACGACGGATCGCCGCCAGGTGTCCTTGTTGTCCATGACGATCCGGCTGAGGTCTTGCCAGACCTTATCGGCTCGATCACGCGTGGACGTCGGCATCCTGCCCCCTTACTCCGGCGATCAGTGGTTCAAGGCGTTGCGCCGAACGCATCGCCCGCTGCGAGGTCGAATACAGGCCCAGAGCCAGCACCACCAGCCCTAGGCACGCACAGATCAGCCAGAGCGGGCGGGCCTGGGTGACGAAGCCCGATACCGGCGCTGCGATGGCACCCGCGGCGACCGAACCACACAGTGCCACACCGAGACTCACCCCGACCTGCCGACTGGTCGAGGCGACCGCCGAAGCCGCGCCGGCACGGTCGGTGGGCATGCCGCTGACCGCTGCGGTGGTGATCGGGGCGTTCACCATCGAGAAGCCGACACCGAAAACCGCAAAGATCGCGATGAGCTGCCACACCGGGGCGTCGTCACCCATAAACGCCATCATCAGTGTCGCCGCGGTCAACAGAACACCGGAGGCGACCAACGACGGGCGCGCACCGAATCGACCGACCAACCGGCCCGACAGCGGCGAGAAGATCAGGGCACCGATGGCCAGCGGAAGATAGAGCAGGCCGGTGTGCATCGCCGAATATCCGCGGTAGCCCTGCAGATACAGCGAGATCATGAACAGGAATGCGCCATAGGAAGCGAATGCGCACACGGCGACCATCGTGGCCGAAGCAAACGGAATGCTGCGGAAGAACCGCAGGTCGATGAACGGGTCGCGTCGGCGCGCCTCATAGTAGAGGAACCCGGCCAGCGCCAGCGCCGCGATGGCGATCATCGCCAGGATGACAGGGTCGGTCCAACCCCTGACCGGCCCTTCAATCAAGGTGTAGACGATGCCGAAAAGAGTTGCTACGCCGAGTAGTTGGCCCACCGGATCAAGGTCGCGCATGGTGACCGATCTACTCTGCGGTACGAACAGGGCGGTCAGCAGCACCCCCAGCGCGCAGATCGGCAGGTTGATCCAGAAGACCGAGCGCCAACCGACGTATTCGATCAGCGCGCCACCGACGATGGGCCCCAGCGCCATCGAGATGCCGATCACCGCGCCCCACACGCCGATGGCCCGGGCGCGTTCGGCCCGATCCGTGAACACCTGGGTAATGATCGACATCGCAACGGGATTCAGCATCGACCCGCCCACCGCCTGGACGAGTCGCGCCCCGATGAGCATGTCGATGTCGGGTGCCAGGCTGCACAGCAGTGAGCCGGCTGCGAACACCACCAGACCGGTCTGGAACACGGTGCGCCGCCCGAGACGGTCACCGGTCGCACCGGCCAGCAGCAAAAGCGATGCGAGCACCAGCGTGTAGATGTCGATGACCCATTGCAGGTGTGCAGGTGAAGCGTTGAACTCAGCCCGGATGGACGGGATCGCCACGTTGACGATCGTCGCGTCCATCGACACGATCAGCAGGCTCAGGCAGCACGACGCAAGGATGATCAGTTTGCGTCGACGGCTCAGCTCACCGATGGTTGCAGTCACACAACCATTGTTAAACCACAACTATTGATTGCGCAAACCGCCCGGTCGCCGGGCAGACACAAACTCCCCCATCTTCCGCATGGAAGGGGGGAGTCTGTTGGGGGTGCTGTGAATTAGCGCTTGTCCAGCGCCGCGTAATCCCGCTCGGTGTAGCCGGTGTAGACCTGACGCGGACGACCGATCTTGCCGGGCTCAGAATGCATCTCCCGCCAGTGCGCGATCCATCCGGGCAGCCGGCCCAGCGCGAACAGCACGGTGAACATGCGGGTCGGGAAGCCCATCGCGCGGTAGATGACGCCGGTGTAGTAATCGACGTTCGGGTACAGCTTGCGCTCGATGAAGAAGTCGTCGGTCAGTGCGATCTCTTCGAGCTGCTTGGCGATGTCCAGCAGCTCGTCGTCGCCGCCGAGCTTGCCGAGAATCTTGTCGGCCTGCTCCTTGACGATGCGCGCCCGCGGGTCGTAGTTCTTGTAGACGCGATGACCGAAGCCCATGAGCTTCACGCCGTCCTCGCGGTTCTTCACCTTCTTGACGAAGGTCTGCACGTCATCGCCGCCGGTGCGGATCTTCTCCAGCATTTCGAGCACAGCCTGGTTCGCGCCGCCGTGCAGCGGACCCCACAGGGCGTTGATGCCGCCGGAGATCGAGGTGAACAAGTTGGCCTGCGACGAGCCGACGAGGCGGACCGTGGACGTCGAGCAGTTCTGCTCGTGATCGGCATGCAGGATCAGCAGCATGTCCAGCGCCCGCACGATCTCGGGGTCGACCTCATACGGCTCGGCCGGTACCCCGAACGTCATCCGCAGGAAGTTCTCGACGAGCGACAGCGAGTTGTCCGGGTAGAGGAATGGCTGTCCCTCGGACTTCTTGTAGGCGTAGGCCGCGATGGTGGGCAGCTTGGCCAACAGTCGAATCGTGGACAGTTCGACCTGGCCCTTGTCCAGCGGATCCAGCGAGTCCTGGTAGTAGGCACTCAGCGCGTTCACCGCACTGGACAGCACCGGCATCGGGTGCGCGTTGCGGGGGAAGCCGTCGAAGAATCGCTTGAGGTCCTCGTGCAGCATCGTGTGCCGCTGGATCTGCTCGGTGAACTTGTCCAGCTGGTCGGCTGTCGGCAGCTCACCGTAGATCAGCAGATAGGTGACCTCGATGAAGGTGGACTTCTCGGCAAGCTGCTCGATCGGGTAACCGCGATAGCGCAGGATGCCCGCGTCACCGTCGATGTAGGTGATCGCCGACTTGGTGGACGCGGTGTTCACGAAGCCGCCGTCGAACGTGGTGTAACCCGTCTTGGCGAGCAGCGGACCCAGCGCGATGCCGTCGGACCCCTCGGTCGCGTGGACGATGTCCAGATCGATCTCTCCACCCGGATACTTCAGGGTGGCGGTGTCGAGGCTTGAATCGTCAGCCACTAGAACCCCTTCTGCGCTCATCGGCGACTGGTGCGGTTGTACACCGCGTGTACTAGCTGAAGGTAGTCGCTATCCCCACCGGCCGCCTGCGGGGGGTTGCCCTAGGGCGCCGGTGCTGGATTCCAAGGTTGCCACGTCCGGGTGAACATCTCGAACGCCGATAGCAGCCGTTCGCGCACCACAGGTGCCGTCATCGGCTCTTGCCCCGGCCCGCCGAGGTCCCGGAACACCGCGTCGAGCAGGCTGATGCCGCACTCCAGCACCAACCGCACCGCCGGGTGATCCAACGGCACACCCATGCGCAGCGCGATGGCGGCTGCGCATTTTCCGAGCGGACCCCGACTGAAATCGAACGGGTTCAGGGTGTGCGATGTGTTGACGATCCGGGTCAGCACGGCCATCCGGGCGAATGCCGGAGATGGCCGGTCAGGCCTGAATATCTCCAGGTGAGCGCGCATGAATGCCTCATGTTCGGTGATATCCCGCGGCTGTGCGGCCAGCGCCTCGGCCGCCTGCTCGTCGATCTCGGTGACCATGGCCGCGATCACCGACTCCTTGGTCGCGAAGTACCGGCTAAACGTCCGCGGTGACACGTCAGCAGCCGCGGAGATCTGCTCGACGGTGGTTTGCTCGTAGCCCTGTCGCAGACACAGCTCCGCAGCGACGTCGATCAACGTCGTACGCGTTCTGAGCTTCTTGCGTTCACGCAGACCGGGCGAAGACGATCCTCGGTCGTCGGTCACGACGGTCGCCGCGGCAGCGTCGAGGTGAGCGCGGCGAAGTGGGCGAATGTGGCGCTGATTCGTTCTGCCATCAACACTGCGCCGAGTTCGCGTCCATCCCGACACCCCACGAGATCGGCGCAGCCCGTCACGATGATGGCTGTCCACACCGCGATGACCAGCCGTAACCGCCTGTCGTCCGGCTCGACGCCCATGCGCTCGGCCATCACGGTCACGATGGAATCCGGGTGCAGTTCGGCCGCCGCCAATCGCAGTTCCGGAGTGGAGTTGATCACTTTTAGCATGCGGCCGATTCGTTCATCACTGAGACGCGGCACCACCCCGGCATGCCGCAGTGCCGCGAGGTGCGCGTCGCGCATCGCCGTCAGCTCCGGCACCTCCGCTGGAATGTCGCGCAATTCGACGGCGACCGCCTCGACGAGGTCTTCCAGCAATGCCATGAAGACGGCGTCCTTGGCTGCGAAGTAACGACTGAACGTGCGCGGAGACACGTCGGCACGTGCAGCGATCTGATCAACAGTGGTGTTCTCGTATCCCTGCTCCAGACACAGTTCAACGGCGACATCGATCAACGTCGCGCGTGTGCGCTGCTTCTTGCGTTCACGGAGCCCCACCGTGGCGTTCTCCCCGATCTCCACCACGCTTCAAATGGTAGCGGCGCAACGGTCCGCCGATGCGGGAAAATGACGTGAACCCGCAGTTCGCGGTCCACTGCTTATGGCAGGGTCCGCCATATTGACCCTGGGGCATTAATCGTTGACGACGCTGACCCGGTAGCGGACGAACGCCGGGACTGCCGCCGTCGCGATCAGCACCCCGACGAGCACGAGGCCGCCACCCCCGGCGGCCGCGGCCGTCGTGCCGATCACCGCAGCCGCGCCGCCGTGCAGGGTGTCGGCGATCCGAGGGCCGCCGGCAACCACCACGGTGAAGACACCCTGCAGCCGGCCACGCAGGTCGTCGGAGGCCGCCTGCTGCAGAATCGTCGACCGGAACGCGGCGGACACCATGTCGGCAGCGCCCCCGATCGCGAGGAACGCCAACGCGATCCACAGTGCGACGCCGGTACCGCCGTGACCCTGACCGGCCGCGATCCCGAAGCCGACCATTCCCACGCCCCAGACCAAGATCGCAGCGACCACCGCGAGACCCTGCCGACGCACCCTGGGCAGCCAGCCCGAGAACACCCCGCCGGCCACCGCGCCGACCGACATCGCCGCCGACAGCAGTGCCATCGTGGTGCCGCCCTCGATGGGGCCGCCGAAACTCTCGTGTGCCATCTGCGGGAACAGCGCCCGCGGCATGCCGAAGATCATGGCGATGAGGTCGACCACAAAGGACATCAGTACGACCACATTGCCGGCCAGGTACCGGAACCCGTCCAATACCGCGCCGAAGCCCCACCGCGACGCCCCCTCGACGGCCGGTGACTCAGTCGGCGGCATCGGCGTCAGCCGGATGGTCGCCCAGATCGGCGCCAGGCAGGTGAGGGCGTCGACGAAATACAGCGTGGACAGATCGACCCAGGCCAGCATCAGGCCGGCCAGCAGCGGGCCGACGATGGCACCGAACTGCTGCACCGTCATGTTCAGCGAGTTCGCCGCGGGCAGCTGCTCGTCGGGCAGCATCCGCGGGATGGCGGCCGAGCGGGTCGGAGAATTGATTGCGAAGAACGCCTGCTGGAGTGCCAACAGCCACAACACCGCCCACACGTTGTTCCACCCGAGTGCGGCCTGCACCCACAGCAGCACCGACGACAGCGCAAGCCCGATGGACGCGATGATCAGCAGCGTGCGCCGGTCCATGGCGTCCGCCCAGGCTCCGCCCCACAGACCGAAGACCACCAGGGGCACCAACCCGAACACACCGGCCAGTCCGACGTAGGCGGAGTTCTCGGTCAACTCGTAGAGCTGCACAGGGACGGCGAAGATCGTGAGGTTGGCCCCGATGACCGTCGGGACACCCGCCCACCACAGCCGCCGGAAGTCCGGCTGACGCAGAGGTGTGGTGTCGGCGAACAGCCGCCTCACGGCTGCAGACGCTCGACGCGGTACTCCCCGCCGGGCACTCCGTCGACGGCGCTCAACCGAATCCTGTTGTGCAGCCGGTTTTCCCGGCCCTGCCAGAACTCGATGACCTCCGGTGCCACCCGATAACCGCCCCACTGCTCCGGAACCGGAACCGACTCCTCGGCGGCGAATCGACGCGTCACCTCGGCTAGCTGATCGAGCAGCGCCGCGCGGGACGCGATCGGCTGCGACTGATGCGAGGCCCACGCCCCCAGCTGCGAGCCGCGAGGTCGCTTGGCCCAGTAGTCCGCGGTGGCCTCGGCGTCGACCTTGGTGACGGCGCCGCGCACGTGCACCTGCCGGCCCAGCTGATACCAGGGAAAGGTGATCGACGCGTACGACGTGGTCGCCAGATCGCACCCCTTGGCGGAGTCGTAGTTGGTGAAAAAGGTCACACCGGCCTCGTCGACGCCCTTGCACAGGACCGTGCGGGTCACCGGCCGGCCCTCGCGCACGGTGGCCAGCACCATCGCATTGGGTTCGGCCAGACCCGCGCGTTCGGCGTCACCAATCCAGGTGCGCAACAACGACAACCAACCGGTGCCGGTTACGTCGGCACCCAGCCAGTTCACGTCCAGATCGACACTGCCGTCCTTTTCCGCCGAGCCGTACTCGACCCGCATATCTGCCAGATGCTCACTCTCCGGTCCGGCCATTGCGCAAACGCTACGCCAGCGGCCGACGCCCGAGACCCCGGAGGACAGCAGTTACCAGCCGGTAGCAACCTTCCTGCGCCGCAGTGCGACAATCTGCGCATGACTGAGCTGCCAGACGATTTCGTCCCCGGCCTCGAAGGCGTGGTGGCTTTCACGACCGACATCGCCGAACCGGACAAGGACGGAGGCGCGCTGCGCTACCGCGGCGTAGACATCGAAGACCTGGTGGCCGACCATGTCGGCTTCGGCGACGTGTGGGGACTGCTGGTCGACGGCCGGTTCGGCGACGGCCTGCTGCCCGCCGAGCCGTTCCCGCTGCCCATCCACAGCGGCGATGTGCGCGTCGACGTCCAGGCCGGGCTGGCGATGCTGGCGCCGATCTGGGGATACCGCCCGCTGCTGGACATCGACGACACGACTGCGCGCGATCAGCTGGCCCGTGCCTCGGTGATGGCGCTGTCCTATGTTGCGCAGTCCGCTCGCGGCATCTACCAGCCGGCAGTATCCCAGCGCCGGATCGACGAATGTTCCACCATCACAGCACGTTTCATGACCCGATGGCAGGGTGATCCGGACCCCAAGCACATCGAGGCTATCGAAGCCTACTGGGTTTCGGCCGCCGAGCACGGGATGAATGCCTCGACGTTCACCGCCCGGGTCATCGCCTCGACCGGTGCGGACGTGGCCGCAGCGCTGTCCGGAGCTGTGGGCGCGATGAGCGGTCCTCTGCACGGCGGCGCACCTGCCCGCGTGCTGCCCATGATCGAAGAGGTCGAGCGCACCGGCAATGCCCGCGCGGTGGTCGCCGGCATTCTCGACCGCAAAGACAAGCTGATGGGCTTCGGG
>DASUGW010000057.1:0-2207 GCA_036273805.1 Mycobacterium sp. | reverse complement strand
ATGGCCGACGCGCGGGACAGCATCCAGCTGCCCTGGTTGATGAACGTGACGTTCTGCGTCACCGGGCTGGGGATCTTCGGCCCCGACACCGCGACGTCGGCCGTGGCCGATCCGTTGGCGCTCGGCTGGATGTTGGTGATGTTGAACGACAGCGGCAGGTCGCCCTTCTGGGCCGCCTTCTGCAGCTTGTGGTCGGCGATGTGCGCCTCGGTCCCGCCGATGCCGCCCTCAACCAGGTTGCTCTTGCTGGCGAACGGAACGTTGGGGTCGGCGAGGGTGTTCAGCAGCCCCGTCAGCTGGTCCGACGTCGGGACATTGGCGGCCGGCGCCGGGGCGGGCGCGGGCGGCGGATCCTGCGGAAGCGGCGCTCCGACCGCGGCGAGCTGCAGCTGAGCTGCACCACTACCCGGCAGCGATGCGATCGACGTAAGGCCGACGGCCGCGGCGCCGATGGCGCCCACAGCCGCCACACCGGTGGCGATGGCTTTGACGGACTTCATGGTTCCCCCTTCGCTGGCCATGGATGTGCGCAAGCCGCGCCACCGCATGGTGTAGATGGTGCAATTGCGCACCTTGTGACAGATGCTACGGGGGATTTGCCTGTCTAGTCTGTGCCCAAGCTGTGTAGCAGCCCAGAATTCTCGGGCGCGCTACTCGCCGCGCTACTCGCCCAAACGGCGCGCGTCTACGGCCTCACGCAGGCTTTTCGGCCGGATGTCGGGCCAGTTCTGCTCGATGAAGTCCAGGCACTCCGCCCGGGTCGCCTCGCCGTAGACCTTGCGCCAGCCGTCCGGCACGTCGCTGAACGTGGGCCACAGGCTGTGCTGCTCCTCATCGTTGACCAGCACGAAGAACGTGCCGTTTTCGTCATCGAAGGGATTGATGCTCATCACTTCTCCTCATCGTGGGGTGGCTGGAGGGGCTGGTCGTACTACCGAGTACCCGGTCCGACAGCAGCCCGAGGCAACTGAGGTTGGGAAATCCTGGACCCTGAGTCAGTCCCGACAGGTTCGGCAGGAACAACTTCGGCGCGACGTCGCTGACGGCCAAGTCATAGCCTATGGCCTCCTGGAGGCGGTCGGCCGTCAGCGGGCCGCCCAGGCCCAGTTCCAGCAGGTCAAGCGCGTCCTGGCTGAAGAGTGAGGTGAACCACAGCGGGTCGGCGCCCGAGCCGTCGATGACGAGATCGAAACCGTGGACCGTTTCCAGGTTCTCGCTGCCCCGGTTGGTGGACAGCGTCAACCGGATCTGCCCGTCCCGGCCGATCGCGTGGGCCACCCGGCCGCGCAGGTGGTGGATGCGGTCGTCGGCCAGCAGCGCCTCCTGGACGTTCGCCGAGAACACGCCGCGGTCGGTGCGGTTCAGCGCGTCACGACGTTCCTGCAGCGTCAGCGCGGTCCAGTCGGTGGGGTTGGAGAACAGCGAGTTTTCGAAGAACCCCTCCCCACGGGTGAACAGCGTCACCTGCGGGGAGATCACGGTGATCGTCGAAACCCGGTGTCCGAACAGCTCATTGAGCATCGACGCGGCCGTCTCGCCGCCGCCGATCACGGCCACCCGCTCGGCGCAGATGCGGTCGTGTCCGGCGGCGCGATCCCAGAACTGGGCGATCGACAGCATGCGCGGATTACCGGGCAGCAACGACTTTTCGGCCTGGCCCGGGCCGGTGACCAGCAGGGCGTCGGCGTGCACGGTGGTCTCGTGGGTGTGCAGCGCCCACCGGTCGCCGGTCACCGCCAGCTTGTCGACCTCGCCGTGCACCACCTTCATGCCGACCTGATCGGCCACCCAGCCCAGGTATTGGCTCCACCGGCGGTGCGGCGGAGCCGGCCTGCCGCGGTCGATCCATTGGGCGAACAAGGAGTTCGCGATCAAATAGGACTGCCAGCTGTACCGGGTCATCCGTTCGTCGAGCTCGGCGTTGCGGCGCGGCACCAGCGACGACCGGTAGGGAAACCCGACGTCCTTTTCCGGGCTGGTGCCCAGCCGGTGCGCCCCGTCTGTCCAGCCGCCGCTCGCGTGCCAGTTAGCCCCGACCCCGGTGCGTTCCACGGCGATCACCTCGGGGGCGTCGACACCCATGTCGCGCAGCACCGCCGCCTTGGCGGCCACCGCAACCGCCTTGGCACCGGCGCCGAGGATCGCAAGTGTGCTCATATCACCATCTCCCGCAGACAATCAATCCAAAGCTGTTGCAACGCAGTGAT
>DASUGW010000056.1:0-22936 GCA_036273805.1 Mycobacterium sp. | reverse complement strand
CGTGAGTTCTCGATCACCAACCGCACGGCCTCGTCCCGAAACTCGGGACTAAACTTCCGATACTTCTGAGCCATTCCCCATGCCACCCTTCGGATCCGACCCTATCGGGGCCGTGGTCCGTGAACAACGGGGCACCTCAGTGGTCGGCGGTGTTCGCGGCGCGGGGGGTGGGGCGGGTGGCCTGGTGGCCGCGCAGGACGCGTTGCCGGGTCGGATTGGTGATCATGGCGAGGTGGCCTCCGGTGACGGGGTGATGGGCAGGGAACCGCGCGCCACCCCTATGGGTGACGGCGGGGCGGTGAACTTGGTTTAGCGACAGCGGCGGGGGTCGGTGCTGCGTGGTGAGGACATGGGCGTCACGGCGCGGGTGGAGGGGGCCCGCAGCGGTGGGCTAATCGGATGCGCCGAGGATGGCGCTGTCGCATTGCCCGTTGGGGATACCGACGCCGGGGTGGTCTGCGCGCGCAGAGCGCGGCGGATCTCCCGTGCCCGGCCGGGAGTGGGCGGCGGCAGGGGCGAGGTGGTCATGGTGAAGGGCTCGGCGTGTGCACCGTGGAGCACGAGACGGACGGCGGCGTGGTAGGCGCCGAGGTGGGCCAGGTCATGGTCAGACAGCCGGGGTGTGGTGTGCCGGGCCAGCTCGCGAGCGTCTTCGGGGCTGGCGGTGAAGAAGATCTTGTTGCGGGCGTTGGTGCTGATGCCTTCTCTCAGGTCGCGGGGGAGCTGGCCGAGGTGTTGGTGGGCCAGGGTTATGGCCAGGCGGAAGGCGCGGGCCTCGGCGAGCATGTCCTCGATCGGGTAGGGCAGGTTCAAGAAGTTATGGCACTCGTCGATGTAGAAGCCGGCGTCGCGGCGCTGGGATTGCGGGATGCGGGCGCGGGCGGTGGTGGCCTGCCAGGTCCGGGCCACCACTAGCGAGCCGATCAGGCGGGAGGTCTCCTCGCCGAGTGAGCCTTTCGGGATCCGCACCAGGCAGATCCCCCCATCCAGCACCGCACCCAGATCCACCGTGGAACGCAGGCCGGCCAGCGCGTCGCGCACGAAGGGCCGCAACAAAAACGCGCGCAACTTGTTCATCAGCGGGGCGATCACCTGGGCGCGCGCGGGGTCAGTGAGCTGCTCGTACCAGCTCCAGAACCCGGCCAGGACCGGGTCGGTAAGCCCGCCGGTCAGCCGGGACCGGAAGGCCGGGTCGGCCAGCAGCTTCGGCACATCGGCCAGGGTGGGCGCACCGGGCTGGGCGCGCAGGGTCAAACATGCCGCGCGCATCAGATCGTCGGTGCGAGGTCCCCAGAACGCGGAGTAGACGCGGCGGAACACCGAGACGAGGTTGTCCACGGTCCGGTCGGTGTCGGGCCCGTCGAGGGGGTTGAGGCACGGGGGGTGAGCGCGGCTGTCGGCGTCGAAAAGCACCACCCGGTCGGCTGCGGTGCGGGGCATCCGGGACAGCAGGTCGGTGACCAGGTCGCCTTTGGGGTCGATCAGCACGACCCCGCGTCCGGCGTCAATATCGGCGAGGATGAGGTTTGCGAGCAGGGTGGACTTGCCTGAGCCGGTGGCGCCGAGCACGTGGAGGTGATGCCGGGCATCGGCGACCCGCAGTGCCACGGGTCGGCGCTGGCCGGTGTCGGTGACC
This sequence comes from Mycobacterium sp., assembly GCA_036273805.1. Lineage (GTDB taxonomy): Bacteria > Actinomycetota > Actinomycetes > Mycobacteriales > Mycobacteriaceae > Mycobacterium. The sequence continues at coordinate 21,300 of DASUGW010000056.1, read as the reverse complement.
CCGAGCGGCTTGGCCGCCGGGCCGGGACCGGCGATACCGGGTGGTGGGGCCAGGGCTCTGGCGCCGGCGCGTTGGAGGCCGGGGATGGCCGGGTCGGTGGGCAGGTGCGCCAGGGCGGCCAGTTCGGGCACCGACAGCAGATCACCGCGTCGCAGCCAGCGTTGGGTGAGGGCGGTGGTGGGTCGGCGCAGCCGGTGGCGGGTGTAGTGGTTGTGCTCGGTGTAGCAGGCGACGGCGGCGGCCAGGGCGTGCGCCCGGCCGCGGGCCACCTCCCGTGTGGTGCGCCTGTCGGTCTGGGAGGTGGTGGCGGGCAGCAGGGTGGCGACGGCGTAGCGGATGCGGGTCTCGTACTGGGGGCCGCGCTGCTTGCCGATGATCGCCCGGTTGGTCGCGGAGTGCTCCAGCGAGGTCTGCGGATCACGGGCTCGGGAGGAGGTCGTGGTGCGGCGTGTGGTTGTCGTGCCGGGGGTGATCAGGTCGAGCAGCCGGCCGGCCAGGCGCGAACAGCCGCCGGTGTGGATCCGACGAGCCGTGTAGCGGGCTTGGGCGACGCGGCGGCCGGTGACCGGGCGGGCGAGGATCTGCAGACACGCGTACTGCCCGCCGCCGAGTCCGGCCGGGGCTGCGAGCAGGGCCCGTAACGGGTCGGCGTCGAAGTCGGTCCGGAGGGGCAGGGCTTCGGGGCGGGCCAGCCGCAGCTCACCTGCCACCACCAGCCGCCGCTGCCCTGCCCCGGGGGTCGGTAGTGGTGGGCTGGCGGGGCCGGTGCGGGTGTGGGCGCCGGGCCATGCGGCCTCGATCGCCCGTTCGATGAGACCGGGTGGGATCACCCCGGGCACCCACAGGCGGATGCCGACACCCGTGGCGGAGAAGACGTACTCGCACGCCAGGTGGGGTTGCCCGGACACAGCGCGCCGCCACGCAGGGCGTAGCAGGCCGACGAGGTTGGACCACAGCGCGATCCCGCCCGCGGGGTCCACAGAAGGTGGGGCCAGCACGGTGATGATCCGGGCGTGGGCGAGCAGTCGGGCGTGGCAGCGCCGCGCCGACCACCGCCGGGCCATCACCAGCACACCCACACCGAGGACGAGACCGAGACCCAGAGCCGGCCCCGAGCCGATCGCCCACTCGCCCAGGTGATGAGCGATCGTGAGCAGGGTGCCGCCGGGGTCCCGCAGGTAGTCACCGATCCACCCGCTTGGACGCCGGCCGGCACGAACTGCGGGGGCACGGTTGTTGGGCGGAAGCCTCCCGGCGAGGGCAGCGAGAAGTGAAGCGGGCATGTCGAGCCTCCAGGTGCGGCCACGGGCGAATCGAGCTGGGAAAGCGCGGCGGGGTTCAGGCGACGCCGAGGTCGATGTGCGTCTCGCCGCCTTCGGAATACGAGCCTGATTCGTTGGCGAATCCGAGATCGACATACGCTGGCGCGGTGTCAGGGTTCGGCCCGTGCGCGTTATCGGCGAGTTCGGCGGGGTCAGTCGTGGCTAAATAATGTTCGGTGGGTGAGGCCACGGCGTGGAATGCCGCTCGGTGAGTTCCCGCGCAGAGCAATCCTTGCCCTCGATCAGCCGATAGCAGGAATTGTCGTTCCCCGGCGGACAAGTCAAATGTGCGGGTGATCTCGTCGATTGTTTGTGGCGCTTGGCGGAGCAGGATCTGGGTGGCCGCGTTGGCCACGACCGCTTTCCCGAGATCGCTGCCCAGGACGTCGGCGCTGTCCTGGGTGGCGACGGTCAACCCGGCCCAGTGTTTGCGGGAGGCTTTGGCCATGCGAAACAGAAATTCCGCTCCCGCGGGTTGTCGCATCAGCAGCCACGCCTCATCGACCACCACCAGCCGGGGGCGCCGGATGGCCGGGTTGCGCACCCGCCGCCACACCGCGTCCAACGTGAGCAGGGTGCCGATCGCTTTGAGCTCCTCGGGCAGCTCCCACAAGCTAAACACCACCAGGTGACCGTCTGGCTCGGTGGTGGTCGCGCCGTCGAACAGCTGCCGGAACGCGCCCTGGACCCAGGGGTGCAGCCGGGTGGCCAACTCGGCAGCTGCGGGGTCGCCAGCGGCCGCGAGGACTTCGCGCAGGTCGGCCAGGGTGGGGGCGGGACGGGTCCAGGTCCGGGAGTCGGCGGTGATCCCGGCACGCTGGTAGGTCGCGGTGATCCCGCGATCCAGCACGGCCCGTTCGCCGGCGCTTAGCTCGGTGCCGAGGAGCACGGAGATGACGGTGTGCAGGAACAGGCAGCGGCGGATCAGGGCGTCTTGGGGTGCGGTGCGCCGCCCGTCCGGGCGCACCGTGATGGGCAAGTCGAAGGGGTTGAGCCGCACCCCCGCGCTGCCGAGCTGGACCTGGGTGCCGCCGACGGCGCCCGCGAGCCGGGCGTACTCCTGCTCGGGGTCGATGACGTGGATCTCCACACCCCGGTACAGGCTGCGCAGCAGCTCCAGTTTGACCAGATAGGACTTCCCCGCGCCGGAGCGCCCAAGGATCACCGAGTTGTGGTTATCGCACGCGAAGCGGTCCCAGTGCACCAGCCCCTGAGAGCCGATGCTGTGCCCGTAGAACACCCCCGCGGGGGCGGCCACGCTGGTCGGATCGGCGGGGGGCAGGTCGGGTGAGGTGAACGGGAACGCCGCCGCCAACGCCGATGTGTCGAAGGTGCGGCGCATGCCGATGGGGTCCAGACCCATCGGCAGGGTGGCAACCCAGCCTTGCAGCGAGCGGTAGCTGGTGTGCTTGGCATCCAGCAACAGCGACGCGCACAGCGACCGCAGCGCCGCGACCTCCTCACTCAGGGCCTCCTGCGAGTCGGCGTGGATGGTGAGGTAGAGCCCGACCCGGAACAGCTGGCCCTCACCCCGGGCCACCCGGGTAGACAGCTCGTAGGCGTCCTCGGTGGCCGCTTCCACCATGGGGTCTTCCAGCCGGCCGTACTTGGCGCACCGTCGGCGCCCGGACTCCAGGCGGGCCAGCTGCTTTTTCAGCCGGGATGCGGCGGTGGCCGGGTCGATCGGCTCCACATGCACTGCCACATCCAGGCGCGCGGGGTAGGTCAGCAGCGGCGTCAACCAGCCGGGGTGCACCTCGCGGGGGAAGCCGGCCACGGCGAAGGAGGCCACCCACTCGCTTCCAACCTCCAGGTGCCGAGTACCCACGCTTAGCGTGTCCGGGGTGACCCCCCCAACACTGCTCGGCGACGGGGTGGCTGGCGCACCTTGACCCCACTCCCTGCCGATGATCTCGTCGTCCTCGTCGGGGTAGCCCCAGTCGTCCTGCGCTGCGTCGTCAGGCCCAGCGGTGTGGCCGTGGTGCCGGCCGCCGTGCCGATCGTGGCCAGCCTGGATGCGGGGTGTGGTGATGACCTCGTGCGCGCTCGCGAGTCGCGCCGAGGGACCTAGCAGCGTGTCGGGATTGCACGCCGTGGCCAGCACCGCAGCAGCCTGCCCAGCATTCAGCGCGGTGACCACGATCCCGGCGGGGGCCAGCAGTTCGATGGCGTCACCGAGCCGGCGCACCAGACGGGCCTCCGCAGTACGACGTGCCCCGATCCGCTCACCGTCGGCCTCGGCGTGGCGCTGGCCCCGAGTCAGCGAACCCAGCATCGCCCACGGTGAGCCACTACCCAACTCGGCTGCGGCAGCTGCTGGCCGCAGGTCCTCGCGGAACACCAGCAGAACCTGGCGGTGCAGCAGTTCGGCCCGCTCGCCGAGTTGCGTCAAAAACCGCGCGTGTTCCAGCGCGGCGGTGTGCAGCGCCGGGTGTTCCACCGTTTCGGCGTGCTGGCGCAGCTCGCTGATCTGGGAGGAGAGATCCAGGCGATGGGTGCGGATGAGGATCTGGACGGGAGCGGCAAGGGAGTGCAGGTAGTGGGCGAAGCTGGCAACCAGGGCGTCCTGCTCGGTTGGGGTGCGCAGCGCGAAGTTCACCGTGGAGGCCACCGCAACCAGCGCCAGCCCATCGTCGCCGAGGTCGATGACCCCGGTGTCGGTGACAGCCTGCACAGGCAGGCGCAGCCTGGTGGCAGGTTCTCGCCCGGCAAATCCGGGTCCTGTGGGGTCGTGGCCGGTCGCGGCGGCACGCAGCCAGGCCGGCGCTGGCAGCGCGTTCTCAGGTACCGCGAAGCGGTGGCGACCGGCCACGCGTTGGCGGATCGCGGCCAGCAGCAGCCGGTCCAGGGAGATCCCGTCACGCTGCCCGAGCGCCACGACCGCCGCGCTCGCCGCGAGGGGGATGGCCAGGGCCAGGAACACCGACATCGGCACGAGGGCGCGTGTGAGGGTCCAGCCGGTGTAGAGGACCAAGCCGGTCACCGCGAGGATCGCGACCTGGCGGGCGGTCAACGGCCCGATCAGGCGATCGGGCAGGTCGACATCAGCGGGAATCCGAACAGGAGCGCTCACCACAGACCTCCAGATCGACGAGCGCGACGAGTGGGGACCGGCCGCGGCGTGGGGCCGCGTCGGGCCGCGGGCAGATCCACCGGCAGCTGCCGCGGCGGAACTCGCGAAGGTCTCAGCGGCGGTGCGGGTGGCGGCTCAGCCGGATGGACGCCGGGCTGGCGTGGTGACACCGAGCGGGCACCCGGGTTCGCCACCGGTGCGCGCCGCCCACCAGGCTCGGCGATGCCGGTCATCGGGACCGGACGACCGGGCACTGCGGGCCTCATAGCACGGGTGGACATTGGTTGCGGCCACAGCCGTCCGGAGGGACTTACCTGGCCACGGTGACCGGGCCCGCGTCCACCACCGGGGGGACTACCACGGGAAGGACCACGACCACCGCCCGAAGGACCCCGGCCACTACCACCGGAAGGACCTCGGCCACCGCCGCCGGAGGGATTCGGGCCCGAGGGGCCCCCGCCGCCGCGGGGACCGCCGCTTGAGGGGCCTCCGCCCCGGGGGCCACCACCACGGCCGCTGGGGCCACGCTGCGGCGATGAGCGTTGTCCGGTGGACGGCGCGTGGTGGCGGGGGTTGATCCAGCCCAGCGCGGTGCCGACCAGGTAGGCGCGGGCGATGGTGCCCACCGTGGAGCGGCGCCCGCTGCTGACCCGCAGCGACCCGAGGACCCAGAACGGGATCTTGGTCAGGATGTAGAACAGGGCGAGGGCCACGAGCAGGTTGATCAGCCCGGTGGTCGTCGGGCCGAACACGCTGAACCCGCCCGGGGCGAGGAACACTTTCAGTGTGGTGATCAAGGCCAGGCTCTGGACCACCTGAATGACCAGGCACCCGCCGAACGCCTTCCACCACCAGTAGGCGATGGGCTCGGTTTGCGGCAGCGCGTGGAACATCAACGCCAGCGGGGCCCCCGCGATCAGCACGATCGTCAGCGCCACCCGCACGATGTAGGTCAACAGCAGGACCAGCAGCATCCCGGCCACGAACAGCCCGACCAAGATGATGAAGATCCCGCCGTTGAGCGGGCCCAGGACCAGGTTGCGCATGGTCTGCCCGGCCGAATTGGCGTCTAGGCCGCTGCCCATGATGGCCTGGGCCAGGGCGTTGGCGACGTCGATGGCCTGGCTGGCTGCCCACAGGCTCAGCGCCCCGGCGAGGAAGCCCACCACGATCCGAGGGGCGATCTCTTTGACCGAGGAGTGAGTCTGCAGACTCTCGTAGGCCATCACCAGCACACCGGCGATCAGGATGAGCAAGACGTAGCTGGCCAGCAGGATCTGCCAGGAATTGCTCCACAGCTCCCCGATGCGCGGCAGGCTCTGCGGGGTTGGTGTGGTCAGCAGCGTCGTGGACAGCAGGTCCAGCAGCGGGTTCAGGGCGGTGGTGACCAGGTCCCGGAAGAAGACGGTGATCGCGTTCGTGACGCACCCACCAAGCGAGGTAACCCCGCACTCGGCGTCACCCACGCTGCCCTGACCTGCCTGGCCAGCGCCCGGAGGGGTGGGTGGGGGTGGCGAGGTGGGCGACTGTGGGAGGCATCCCAGCCAGGGGCACGGCCCGCCAGACGCCGCGGTGCCGCCCTGACTTGCGCACTCAGGCTGCGGTAATCCGGGCAGGCAGCCCACCGAGGTCGGCGGCCCGGTAGAGACTGGCAGTGCAGTACCCAAGGGAACGGTGACCGGCGGGCACCCCACGGACGGCGATCCCGTCGGGCACGGGTCGGGGGCGGCCAACGCGGGAAGTGGGGCAACCGCACTGAGGGCAAGCGCGCCGCCGAGCAGGACGATCAAGCCCACCCCCAGGACCAGGACCCGCGTACTAGGCGCCAGCCACCCCCGACGAGGGCACGGTCCGGCAGTCCTTGCCGGCGGGAGCGAAAGCGTCTCCGGGTGCCCGTCGGTGCGCACGGCTTGGCTCGGCTGGGCGCTGCGGGCCATGCCGACCGGCGGTGCACCGGGTACCCGCCGGTATGAGGGTGTAGTGGTCGACATTGGTCAGGCCCCGACGATGCCTTGGAGCACCGTGACGACCACGGGCGCGAGCGCCGCCAGGCCGTAGCCGAGGGCGGCGGATTTGAACGCGGTCTTGGCCTTCTCGATCTCCCCGGGGTCGCCCCCGCCCATCACGTAGCGGACCCCGCCGAGGGACAGGAACACCGTTGCCAGACTGGCCAGGATGCCCATCACCCAGGTGCGGATATTGGTCAGAACCTGATCAATGCTCCCGGCCAGCGCGAGGACCTGGCTGGGCTGCGCATGCGCGGCTGGGGCGCTCACCAATACCACCAGCACGGTCAACGCGAGGACCACCACTAACTGGTGCCGCGCGCCTCGACACCAGCAACCGCAGGGGTGAGACACCACTGGTGCACCGCTGTGCACAGTGGCGGATTGCGCCAGGGGCGATGTGCAAGGTTTGCTTCGGTCTCTGGCCGGACTCAGCCCGGCCGGAGGTGTGAGGTGGTCGGTCAGGCGCATCGGGACACCTCCGGGGTCGGTGAGGACGGCGCGAGCGGCCCAGCGGCCGAGGAACAGGCAGCCGAGGTGGCTGATGTCCCCGCGCAGCCCTGAACTCCGGTATGCGGACCGTGTTTCAACACGCCGACCGGAGGTTTCCGCGTCGCCCGTCGACCCTGGGTGGCTACCGAAAGTGACTGAGGGCGGTGGACGGTCGGGCGCCGCGCGGCGGTGGTGATGATCACTGAATCGAGCGCGTGGGTTTCCAGCTCCCGATCACCGCACTCGGTGGTGGGCGCGCGGTGGGCGTCGGCGCACAGATAGGCCGCCAGCCGGTGTTCGGCGCGTCGACGCGCTTGCGCGGCGGCGCCGTAACTGACGCCGCGCTGGCGCGCCGCCTCGGCCAGCGGGTGGTCTTCCAGGCGAGTGGAGCCGATCAACTCCGCCTCGCTGGCAGTGATCACGTTCTCGGCGACCGCGCGGGCGAGGACGAAATCCGGGTGCCCCCACGGCGGCGCCGGCTCGCCGCAGCGGCATCGGTGGCCGGCGGGCACCGGGGCATCAAGTGCCTCCCGCAACGCGGTGTGCCCAGCGCGGTAGGCCGCCCACCGCAACCGCAACATCACCCGGGGCTTGCGCAGATCGACATGCGCCAGCTCGGCCACGAAACCCGCCAGTACAGCGGCGTGAATGTCGCAGCGGTCGCCGACGAAGCGGGCCGTGAGGGTGGCCGCGATCCGGGTCAGCGCGGGCATCGCCACACCCACACAGCCCACCGTCCAGGTGGCCCCGTCGGTGCGGGAGCGCAGCACTAGATGCGCCCACACCGCGTCCCGGGTTGCCTGCCCGCATCCCCGGCGCAGCAACCGCGCCCGCACCTCATCCAACGGCAGGCGGCGATCAGGCAGACCGGGGAATAACCGGCCCTCGATCGAGACCGGATCAGGGCCGGTGACCAGCCAGGTAAACGCGTTTCGCGCGGCATCCAACGGCATCGCCTCGCGCTCGACTGATGCGCGCCGGACATGGGAATTGACGGCCATGAATGGCTCCTTGTGGACAGCGGGAACAACGACGCCGCAAGGAAGCCACACCCGCTGCTACCGAATTGCTACGAAAGCACTACGACACCGCTACCGAGCTACTACCACACGACCACGCGGATCTTCAGTGATCGTTATCCGGAGACTACGAAGATCAACCACGCGCTCCAGCTTCGGTCGCGGCACCCGCGCGCGATGCGCAGCCGATAGTCCACCGTAGTAGTCGATGAGCTGCGTTGATAGCACGCCCGCAGCAGGTCGGTAGCGGTTGCGTAGTAGCCCTGCCCGGTGCAGCTTGCCCGGCGCGCCAGGTCAGCAGCGCGTCAACGGGCCTGGCTCGTCAAGTGCGGAAGAATTTTTGCATCGATCGCTGCTGACACGGGCCGAAAAACTCCGACACGCTCTTCCTGAACGCACATACGAGTCCAGGTCCGCATCCACGCTCCTGTTGGCCGGTCGCCCATAGGTTCGTGGAAAAAGTCGATAGCCCGGCTGTTGAAAAGGCGACGGTATGGCGGAGTTCAGAGGCGTCATCAGCGCCATGCGCCACGGCGCACCATCCGACCAGCGGAGGAATTCCGTGACCCATTCCCACCCATCCGCGACCCCCGCACCGCTGGGCCGCACCGACGCCAGCCGGCCACCCCGCGCTCACCACGGCGGGCACCGCGAGCCCTACCCCAACGCCCCAACCCCAACCGCATCATTCCGGCACAGCACGCCGCGCGCGGGCACCCGCAGGCGTGTCCGCACCGGCTCGATAGCGCCCATCCCCGCCACCGTCTGGACATGCGGACCCACCCCCATCGACCCCGACGCGCCCTGGCCCACACCCATCCTCACCAAGATCGTCACCTCGTTCAGTAAACCCGGCCACCGCGTCGCCCTGATGCCCTGGCCGATCACCACACCCCGGCCGCAGCCCACCTCGGCGGGGACCGGCGAGTCCGCCGACCCCGCCCCCACCGCCGCGCCCGACGATCACCTAGCCACCGCGCTCGCCGCGATCGACGACCTTGACCGCACCACGACGGTGATCCACATCCAGCCAGACCCAACCGACTCTGGGCCAGCCTCACGACCGTTCTGGGCCGATCTTCTCCCCACCCTCCCGGACGCCCGTCCGCCCGGCACTGACTCGCTCCCCGGCGGCGCCTCCGGTGCGGCGACCATCCGGCTCGACGCCGCCACCGCCGAGACTGATTTGATCATCGCCAGCCTGCGTCCCGAGGACAGCGGCGAGCGCTCCAGCGATCACGTCGCACTGCTCGCCGCGCGCCAACTCCGCGTCGGCGGCATCCTCGTTTTGCTCACCCATAGTGACTGGGCATCGGGTGAACTCCTGGACCCCACCGGGCCCGTCGTGGCCAGCGCGCAAAACGCCGACCTGCTCTATCTCCAGCACATCATCGCCCTGCACGTCCCCATCCACCGCGGGCACCTACTACCGCACTCCCACGGCACATCGGCGCCCCCACGGAACCGGGCACCGCAGCCCGACGAGCCTGCACCGCACCACCGGATCTCCTCCGATGTCCTGGTCTTCGCCCAACCACACGATCACGAGCCGTCGCCGCTGCCACCCACCACCGTTCCCGCGCCAGGGACCCGCTCATAACACCAACCCCCGCCCACCCCGACGCCGGCACTCCGAAAGGCGCACCCATGGCTGATCAGCCCACCTCCCCAATCCCCAGCCAAACCGCCCCCGACGGCTCGATCCCACGACCGGTCACGGACCGCGCGAACCCCGTCATCTCCGAATCGCGGTGCGCGGCCGTGTCGGTCTGGGCCACCGCACAAACCTCACCGGCCGCCCAGCGCAAGGGCCGATACGTTGCCGCCTCGACCGCGCACCCGGCCAAGATGCTTCCCGCCGTCGCCGCCCACGCCATCGCCCACTACACCCAACCCGGCGACCTCGTGCTCGACCCGATGTGCGGCATCGGCACCACCCTCATCGAAGCCCTCCACCAAGGACGGCCAGCGCTCGGCGTCGAGTACGAACCACACTGGGTCCACGTCACGCAAGCGAACCTGGAACTGGCCCGCGAGACCGGCGTCGACACCGAAGGCCGGGTGTTCCACGGTGACGCCCGGCAGTTGACGACCCTCGTGCCAACCGAGTACGTCGGGCAGGCCGCGCTCGTGGTAACCTCACCGCCCTACGGACCTTCCACCCACGGCCAGGTGACCGCCGCACCCGACATCGGGGTGCACAAGTACCACCACCGCTACGGCAACACCCTCGACCGCGGCAACCTCGCCAACATCGGCCACCACCGCCTGCTGTCCGGGTTCACCACAATCCTCACCGGCACAGCGGCTTACCTGCGGCCCGGCGGGCACGTCGTGATCACCATCCGGCCCTGGCGCGAGCACTCCGAACTCATCGACCTGCCCTCCCAGATCCTCGCCTGCGGCCGCCACGCCGGCCTGATCCCCGTCGAGCGCTGCGTCGCCCTGCTCGCCCGCGTCGCCGACGATGACCTGGTCGCCCGCGGCAGCTTCTTCCAACGCGACTTCATCCGCAAACAACGCCAGGCCGGCCTGCCCCTGCACCTCATCGCCCACGAAGACGTACTCGTGTTCCAACGGGCCCAGACCCGATCGGCATCACAGACCGCCGCGATCCCGCAGCGGGAGTGGGCAGCGTGAGCCCGGATCACTAGCGAACCGTTCCGGTGGCATCACGCAGGCCAAGCCAGCCACCTATTTCCAACGTCGCGGCAGGCGCCGTGTTATTAGGGCCCGTCCGCGCCCGGTGGCCCGCAGTGGCGACCCGGCGGCATCTCCAGACACCGGCCACTGGGCGTGGACCCCGCAGCCGGGCTCGAAAAGGCAAAGCCACCCTGATTCCGGCGCCCTACGAATTCACTGGACACAACGAAAGGACGGTCCCTCGTGCGCGTGCCGGCGAACAAACCAGGACCGACCCCGACCTCGCGAAAATCCGCTTGGTCGCTGGAGGACATTCGTGCTCTGGGCGCCACCACAGATCTGCTCACCGCGGCATCGGTGTTGCGTATCGGCCGCACCAAGGCATACCAACTGGCTCGCACCAATACATTCCCGGTGCCCGTCAGCCGCGCGGGGCGCCGGTACCTCGTCGCGGTGACCCATCTGCTGCGTCTGCTCGGCCAGGACAACTGGTGAGTAGGGGCTTCCCCTTCGCGTGTATTGGAGCGTCCATATGCGTCGTCCAGCCAGCGGATTCCACAAAAAGGGGACCACCCGATGAAGGGACGAACATTCAAACGGTGCGGCTGCACCGACTCCCAGACCGGCAAGGAACTGGGAAACGCGTGCCCGAAACTCCGCCGCCGTAACGGCACCTGGAGCGCCGACCACGGCGTGTGGCACATCCAAGTCGAGCTTCCCCGCCGCGACGACGGCACCCGCCGCCCCATGCGGCGCGGAGGCTTCACCACCCTCCGCGACGCCGAAACCGAAATCGACAAGATCGGCACCTTGATCGCCATTGCCGATCCCCGCGACACCACCGCGCGAGTCAGAATCGGTGACCTCATCGAACAAGCCACCCGGACCAAACAACCACTGCCCAGTCCCGAAGACGCCCGTCAGCGACTCGACGCCGGCCTGGACCTCGATCACATACCCACCGTCGGGCAGTGGCTGGACCGCTGGCTCACCGGCCGCAAGACACTCCGCAACGGCACCGTGCGCGCCTACAGCATCCACATCCGCCGCTGGCTCAAACCCCAACTCGGGCACCTGCCCTTAGACAAGCTCACCGTCGAGCATGTGGCCGCGCTGTTCGACGCCATCGCCGAGCGCAATGACGAGATCGAAGCCGCCCGCGCCAGCGACGACCCCAAGGTGCGGGCGAGCGTCACGGGCCTACGCATCGCCGGTGCGGCCACCATGCAGCGCTACCGAGCCACTCTGCGGGCGGCGCTCAACGCCGCCATCCGAGCCAAAAAGATCACCTTCAATCCCGCCAGCTACGTCGAACTACCCTCCGGGAAACGACCCAAAGCGCTGCTGTGGACCGAGGAACGCATCCATCGTTGGCGCCAGACCGGGCAGAAGCCTTCCCGCGTCATGATCTGGACCCCCCACCAGACCGGGCAGTTCCTCGACCACGCCGCCGACGATGCGCTCTACCCGCTGTTCCACCTCATCGCCTTGCGGGGGCTACGCCGCGGGGAGGCCTGCGGCCTGCCCTGGAGCGAAACCGACCTCACCAACCAGACCATCACCATCACCGCGCAGATCACCCAGGTCGGCTGGGCCGCCGAGTTCGGCGAACCCAAATCCGACGCCTCCGGCCGCGTCGTGTCCCTCGACACCGACACCACCCACGTCCTGCGTGCCCACCGGGCGCGTCAAAACCGAGCCCGCCTTGCCCTCGGCACCGCCTGGACCGATAGCGGACTCGCGTTCACCGGCGCCGACGGCAGCCCGCTGCACCCCGCCACGATCACCACACGGTTCCAGGACCTCATCACCGAAGCCGATCTCCCACCCATCCGGCTGCATGATCTCCGGCATGGCGCGGCCACCCTCACCCTCGCTACCGGTGCGGACCTCAAAGTCGTCCAAGACCTGCTCGGACATTCCTCGATCACCATCACCGCCGACACCTACGCCCACGTCCTACCCGAACTCGCCCGCGAAACCGCCGAAGCCGCAGCCCGCATCGTCCCCCGCACGCGGCGCGCAACGCAGGAGCCCGAATTGAGCCCGGTATCGCACACATCGGCTGACGTCGCTGGGCACTTGTCCGAGAACCAGCAGGTAGAAACCACCAGGGCGCACACCCCGCGCGTCACGCCGGGTCCACCAAGGGGATTAAAAGTCCTTTGCTCTGCCAGTTGAGCTAACGGCCCCGCGCGCTGATCGTAGCCAACGCGGCATCGCAGCTGGTGGCAGGTGGACGGTGTGAGACGGACGGGCCTCCTCTCGGCGCCACGTTGCGCTCATGAGCCCACAGCGCCCCGCCCTCGCCATCCGGGAAGGCCGCCACGCCTGGCGCGGCGAGGACTGCTGCTGAGGACGTCCCCCACCGCGCCTAGGAACAATGACATCGGTGCGTGCGCGATCGGATTACACTCGGCGGGGTGCGGGGGGCGGCCAGCATGACCCGATATCAGTGGTGGTTGATCGTCTTCATCGCGGCCGGCTTGGTCGGCATGCATCACCTGGTCCACGCGCCCACTGCGCAGACGATGCCGATGACCACGGCGAGCGCCACGCCCATCCAGCACGGCGACCCGGAAGCGGTGGGGATCACTCCGGTTGAGGCGACCTCGACCTCGGTGGTGGCGTCACAGACGGACTTCCGTGATCCGATGGACTTGGTGGGGCACGCGTGCTTGGCCGTGTTGATCGCCATCGTCACCCTTGCTGCCGCGCTGATCGTTGCGGCAGCGTGGCATCGACCGCGGGAGCCGGGGCATCTGCTTGCGGCCGTCATCGCGCTCGGAGCGCGGGGACCGCCCCTTGGCTGCCCCCGGCTTGCCCAACTCTGCGTACTGAGGCGCTGATCACCGCTGATCTTTCAGCGACCGATTCAGCCAACCTTCATGTGCAGAGGAATACATCCATGACCACCCGCACGATCATGACCATGGTCGCGGCTGCGGCCGCCGCCCTCACCGTCAGCGGCGCACTCACCGGCTGCGGCACCACCGCCACCCCACCCTCCATCAGCTCACCCTCCAGCAGCTCGACAGTCGCTCAGACCCACAACCAGGCCGATATCACCTTCGCCCACGGCATGATCCCGCACCACGCCCAGGCCATCGCGATGTCCAAAATGGCCGCCCAACAGGCGGCGTCACCCCAGGTGAAAGACCTCGCTGCGCGCATCCAGGCCGAACAGCAACCCGAAATCGATCAGCTGAGCGGATTTCTGCGCGCCTGGAACGCCCCGGTGCCGCCCATGGCAGGGATGGGACAGGGCGACATGGGTTCGATGGGCGGCGCGATGCCCGGCATGATGACCAGCGGCGAGATGCAACAGCTCGGGCAGGCCACCGGCGCCGCGTTCGACCGGATGTTCCTGCAGATGATGATCAGCCATCATCAAGGGGCTGTGATGATGGCCAAGACCGAGTTGAACAATGGACAAAACCCCGACGCTCGCCAGCTCGCCCAGCGCATTATCGACGCCCAACAGCACGAGATCACCGAAATGCGGACCCTCCTCGGCGGGTAGTGGCTCGACCGTGGTGACCGCTGCGGTGCATCGCACATGGTGAGTGGCGCGGCTTCCATTGACCACGGCTGTGGCCCCGGATGGTCATCCGGGGCCACAGGTGGAAAGCCCGATCCGGCGGCCCGAGCGGCCACCCCGACCGCGATCATGGTCGGCCCCGGGCTGGGCGCTCGCCGGGGAATGCTGTTAAAAACGCCACCGCGCTGGAGTCCGCTGCGCGGATCCGACCGTGGTGATGGACAAGACCGGCATGCTGGCAAGGGCGGCCGATCATCCTGCAGTTCGACGACCACGTCTCTGACAAGCCGGTGATGGAGCGGGCGCTGCAGGTGCAGGCCTCGGTGCCAACGGAGGGTTCCTGGGCCTGGCTATCCGATGACAAGGGCGGCTCCCGGGTGCATTGGCGGTCCAAGGACTACATGCAATCCGGTACGCAAGTCACCGTCACCGCGAAGCTCTACGGGGTGAACTACGGCGCGGGCTTGTGGGGCCAGGAAGACCTCCGTCTGCACTTCACCGTCGGCGGGCGCAGATCGTCAAGGCCGATGTCACCAGCCACCGGATGGTCGTGGTCCGCGACGGTCAGGTGGTCATGGACTTTCCGGCCAGCTACGGGCTGGGATCCGACCCGAACCGGGTCACCCGCAACGGCACCCACGTGGTGATGAGCAAAAGCCCGCTGTATCTGATGTCGAACCCGGCCTACGGGTATGTCAACTTCCCCTCGCACTGGTCCGTGCGCATCTCCAACAACGGCGAATTGATCCACGCCAATCCCGAGACCACCGGGGTGCAAGGCTCGGCGAACGTCACCCACGGCTGCGTCAACCTGTCCACGGCCAATGCTAAGCAGTACTTCGACAGTGCGATCTTCGGCGACCCGGTCGAGGTAACCCACAGCAACATCCAGGTGTCGGCTGCGGACGGCGACATCTACGACTAGACCGCGCCTTGGGACAAGTGGGTGTCGATGTCCGCGCGGTCCTAAGCCCTGAGTTCAGGCGCGGAGGCTGACACGGGCGTGGGGGTGTGACTCACGCTCGTGGGCAGCAGCGCGGATCACAGCGACAGACCTTCGGCGCTCAACCGCGGTTCGCGGTAGCTGGGTCGCGGATCGTCTCGGCTGGCAGGGATCATCAGCGCACGAAGTGCACTGGCCGAACCACGCCGGTGGTCGCCCAGCGACGTCCGTTGGTCAGCTCACCGAGTACCGGGTTCGGAAGGTGTGGCCGCCATCGTCACTGCTGACGATCTTGCCCTCAACAACGGCGTGGACCTTGTCACCGGACGCAGTGAGCGCCTCGGGTGCCGCTCCCGCAAAGCCGCGCTGCTGCCAGGTGGTCCCACCGTCCTCGCTCACCTGCACGGCACCTTCCGGAGTGAGTCCGACAAGGCTCGCACCGTCGCTCCAAGTAATGAGCAGCAGCAACGGCAAGCCCGCTACCGGTCCGAAGGCGCGCCCACCGTCGGTGCTGCGGGCCAGGCCCTGTTCGGTCGTCGCGAGCAGCGTGTCAGGTTCTTGGGGACTGGCGGCGAGGTCAGCCATGTCAATCCGAGCGCGGGTCTGCCATGTCTTCCCGTCTTGGGAGACCATCAGCTGCCCGGCGTTGGAGCCATAGATCACACCGTGGCTGGTGGTCAGGGCGTGGAAATCGGCCTGTCCCGCCAGTGACAGCGTCTGCCAGCTCCGCCCTCCATCGGTGCTTTCGAGCAGGCCGACGTTGCTCGGTCCGTCCTGATCCGGCCCCGGATGCCCACTGGCCAGGAAGTGGTTCGGTCCCACCACAGTGAACCCCATGACGTCTTGTACGGGCCCTACTCGGGCCGGTTGCCCCGACTGCGGGAACCGGAACAGGCCGTAGTGGCTGGCCGCGTAGAGGTCACCAGTGCCGGGATCAACACCCAGGCCGTGCACGTGTCCCAGTGCCACCGAGCCCTGCTGGGATGCAGTGTTCGTGCCACCGCGGTCGGTACAGGACACGACTCCGGTCAACATGATGGCCGCGATCACCACACCCCATAACGTCCAGCGAGCCCTCGATGATCGTGCGCGGTCCGTCCGGGGGTGGCGGGGTCCGGAACTCGCGCGGGGGCGCGACGGTGACCAAGAGAGTCGGGTCACGTCAGATCCTCCGGAAAACACGGTAATGTCGACCACGGCTGGGTAACCGCGCCGGCTTGCGGCGCAGTCAGGTGCCCACCGACGAGGACAACGAGCACCAGGTTTCGGTGGTCTCTGCATTTTGGTACGGCCAGTATATGAGCCCGACGCTGTGGGCTGCTGGCCGTCGACCTAGCCGCCCCTCTCGGTGCTTGCGGTGGCTGTGTGTGCATCCTGGTGGTCACCATCGAGTGAGATCGTGCTCCAGAGGTCGGCGCGCGCACGGTGCCCCTTCGCTCTCGATAGGGTGGCGCCGTGCGGGGTGAGGGGAGGATCGTCCGTCTGCGGACGCTGAGCGGTGGCCTCGCCCTCTGGGCCGTTTTTGCCTTCATGATCGTGCATGCCGCCGAGTGCGCGGTTGCTGCCGGTGCTGGATCGCACGGCGGTGCGCACACCACGGCCGTGGCTCACACAGCCGTGGGGCAGGCTCACAGCGAGGCTGAGGGAATCGGACCAGCCGGCGATCGGTGTCACCACGACGCCGGTCACCAGCACATGGGCGCTGGCGACAAGCTGTACGCCTCGTCACGCCCCATGATCGAATGCGTGGCCCCAGATCCGGCTGGCCTCGACACGGCTGGCTGGTCAGCGGCCGGCGTCCTGATCTTTCTCCGAGTCCGGCGGCGAGGCCCTCCGCCCTCGGCTTCCCGATCGTCCCTCTCCGGACGTCACATCCTGATCTCCACGTGCGTCGCGCGGACCTGAGGCGCGCCACCGCAACGACCTGACCGACTGCCGGTAGGGCAGACGTGGGTCGTTGCTGCGCCGTCATCCTCCCCACGTTCCCAGGAGAGATCAGATTATGGAGAGAGTGCTTCACCGCGTGCTCGACGCGTGGCGCATCAGCCCGTCTGCCGCCCACGTCCTGACCACCGGATACGCGCCCCGCTGCGACACAGTCGCCGGCGCCGTCGGCAGCACTCCGGTGCTGTGGATCGACCGACCGCTAAACCCTGAGGGGCGCGGCTTCTGGGCGAAGCTTGAAACGCACAATCCGGGCGGTGGAATGAAAGACCGCGCGGCGCTGCACATGGTCGAGCGCGCCCGTGAGCGCGGTGACCTGCTTGCAGGTGCGACGATCATCGAGTCGACAAGTGGCACACTGGGTCTGGGTCTGGGTCTGGGTCTGGGTCTGGGCCTGGCCCTGGCCGGCATCACCTACGGCCATCCCGTCACCCTGGTGACCGACCCGGGTCTGGAGCCGATCATGCACCGGCTACTGACCGCCTACGGGGCACGGATCGACGTCGTGAGCAGTCCCCATCCCAGCGGGGGCTGGCAGGAGGCCCGCCGGCATCGGGTAGCGCAGTTGCTGACCGAGCATCCAGGCTCATTTTGCCCGGACCAGTACCACAACCCGGACAACGTGACCGCCTACGTGCCGCTGGCGCTAGAACTCGTCGCCCAACTCGGCCGCATCGACGTGCTGGTGTGCTCGGTAGGCACCGGCGGTCACTCAGCCGGGATAAGCCGGTTGCTGCGGGAATACTTCCCGCACCTGCGCCTGATCGGTGTCGACTCGGTAGGTTCCACGATCTTCGGACAACCCGCCAGGCTCCGGTTGATGCGCGGGCTCGGATCAAGCATCCACCCACGCAACATCGACTACCCGGCGTTCGATGAGGTGCACTGGGTCGCGCCCGGCGAGGCGGTCCGTGCGGCGCGGATGCTCGCCACCGCGCAGTACGCCAGCGGCGGCTGGAGTGTGGGCGCCGTCGCCCTGGTTGCGAGCTGGCTAGCCCGCACCGAGGAACCGGACACGCGGATCGCTGCGGTCTTCCCCGACGGTCCGCACCGCTACTTCGACACCGTGTTCAACGACGACTACTGCCACCGACATGGGCTGCTGACCGCGCAACTGCCGACCGAACCCGATGAGATCACCCACCCCAGCGAGCGCGAAGTCACCCGCTGGACCCGGTGTCGCCGCGTGCTCGACCCGATGATCGGGAAGGAGGACCGTTGATGCGCACGATCGCGCAGTTCCGCTCCTTTGACCGGCCGGTGCAGCTGCTGCTGGTCAACCAGCTCAGCATCAACATCGGCTTCTACATGCTCATCCCCTATCTCGCCGGATACCTGGCGGGTGATCTCGGGTTGGCCGTCTGGGTCGTCGGCCTGGTGCTAGGGGTGCGCAACTTCGCCCAGCAGGGCATGTTCCTCATCGGCGGCACGCTGGCCGACCGGCTGGGTTACAAAGCGCTGATCGTGGCCGGCTGCGTGTTGCGCACCGCCGGGTTCGGGCTGCTGGGTCTGGTGGATTCGGTGCCCGCGCTGATCGTGGCCTCGGCCGCCATCGGGTTCGCCGGGGCGCTGTTTAACCCCGCGGTCCGCGCCTACCTCGCCCACGATGCCGGCGAGCGGCGGGTCGAGGCCTTCGCGCTGTTCAACATCTTCTACCAGACCGGGATCCTGGTCGGGCCGCTGATCGGGCTGGCGCTGACCAGCATCGACTTCCGCCTCACCTGCGCTGTGGCGGCGGGCGTCTTCGCGGTGCTCAGCGTTGCGCAGCTGCGGGCGTTGCCTCAGCGCCGGGGCGGCGACTCCGCCGACGGCGGAGCAAGCTCGGTGCTGACGCAGTGGCGCTCGGTGTTGGCCAACCGTTCGTTCGTGCTGTTCTCGATCGCGATGATCGGCAGCTACGTGCTGGCCTTTCAGGTTTACCTCGCCCTGCCGCTGGAGGTACGTCGCCTCGCCGGCAGCGGCGCGGCCGGGACGATCGGGGTGGCCGCCCTGTTCGCGGTCTCGGGACTGCTCGCCATCGCCGGGCAGATGCGGATCACGGCATGGTGCCGCCACCGCTGGGGCCCGGGCCGGTGCCTCGTGGTTGGCCTGGGCCTGATGGCCGCGTCGTTCCTGCCGCCGCTGGCTACCGCGACCACCGCGGCCGGCAGCTCAACACTGCCCACCGCGGTGCTGCTGGCTCCGCTGGTGGTCTCCGCGGCGCTGCTCGCGCTGGGCACCATCATCGTGTTCCCCTTCGAGATGGACACCATCGTCACACTGTCCGACAATCGGTTGGTCGCCACGCATTACGGTCTGTACAGCACCGTGTGCGGGATCGGGATCATGCTCGGGAACTTGCTCACCGGGACCGCGCTGGACCTGGGCCGCGCCGCTGGTCTGCCAGTGCTGCCATGGTTGGGTCTCGCGGGTCTCGGCGTGCTTTGCGCTGCGGGAGTCGGTGGGCTCGATCGGGCAGGGCGGCTGCAGCAGCACAGCACCGCGATCACGACGGCGTGACCTCGACAGAGCGGATCCTCAGGCCAGGAGGTGACATACGCGGCCTAGGTGATCTCGACATCCGCGCGCGCATGGGTGCCCCTTAGCCGAGAGTGAGAGAGCCGTCAGCGATGCTGCCGATCGTGTTTCTGGCCTACGTGGTGCTCGCTGAGTGGGGCGGATTTCTCGTCCGTTCGGTGCGGATGCCCGGTGTGGGGGGAGTGGTCGTGCACGGCTGCGGCATCGGGGGAGCCGCCCATCATGGCCAGCATGGCGATCCCACCGGTGCGCACGAACCGAGCGACGAGTACGACCGCCAGGATCAGGAAGGCGATGTTGAGCCAGGTGGTGTAGTTCCACGTGATGCCTTCTGCCATCACCATCGCCGACCGCTGGGCGGGAATCAGTCCAGTGACCCCGAAGAGCAGTTCCACGAGATATCCGGCGCCGACCATGGCGGCATAGAAGGTACCCAATAACACCAGCGTCATCCGGGATCCGTAGTACTTCCGGTAAATGTTTAGGATGGGCAGGATCAACAGGTCGGCGAAGATGAACGCGACCACGCCGCCGAAGCTGATGCCGCCGTTCCACAGCACGGCCGCCAGCGGGACGTTGCCGATCGAGCAGACGAAGGACAGGATCGCCACGAGCGGCCCGACGATCGGCCCCCACAGCGCCGACGCCAGCGGGTGTTCAGTGAAGAACAAGACACGCCACCACGAATCGGGCACCCACGCACCGATGGCCCCAGCGAGGAGCAAGCCGATCACGACATCGCGCAGGATCGCGGCCCACTCCATGACGAAGACGTGCGCCACCGCGGTGAACCCCTCGGCCGAACCCAGCCTGGCCCAGAACGAGCCCTCGGCCGCGATGGACATGTCCATCGCGGCGTGGCCCTCCATCGAGCCGGCCAGGCCCTGGTCGGCCTGCTCGCGAGCCTTGTCGATCAGTTGCTTGCGCACGAACAGCCGGAACAGCACAGCGACCAGCACGATCATGATCGGGCCGCCGACGAACTCGGCGGCGGTGAACTGCCAGCCCATCAGCAGCGCCAGGATCACGCCCATCTCGATCACCAGGTTGGTGGAGCCGATCTCGAAGGCCATCGCCGCAGTGAAGTTCGCGCCCTTGCGGAACAACGACCGCGCCAACGCCACCGCGGCGTAGGAGCACGAGGAGGACGCCGCCCCCAGCAGGGAGGCGGTCGCGAGGGTGCGGGGGCGGCCATCACCGAGCAGCCGCACGATCGTGGACTTGCGCACCACCGCCTGCACCACCGCGGACAGAGCGAACCCGAGGATCAAAGCCCACAGGATCTCCCAGGTCATCAACCCCGCTAACGCCAGCGCGTGACCGATCGCGCCCACCGTAACCACCTCCATGATATACCCTATGGGGGTATCTATCGATGGGAACTGTAGTCTGGAGGATCGCGCTTGTCACGGTGTCTCGCATGAGGAGCTTCGTCGCCGTTGTGCGCGGTGGTCTCGGCCGGCTCGCGCCCGCCCGCTCGATGTGGTCGGCGTCGAGGGCGTGCCGTGTCCCGAAGGAGATTTGCTGCACACGTCACCCCGTTCCTGTCCCGGCGAGCTCCCGGATAGCGGGCTGGCGTGAGTACCGTGGGCGGCACCGGGCCGGTGGAACAGCGACGAGAGACACGGTGAGTGGCAGCGCACTCTCGGCGCGGGCTACCGCCCGTCTGGTCGCCGTAGGTGCGGTGCTTTGCGGGTTGTTTTTCATGCACGGCCTGGCCGCCCAGGGATGTGCCGGCGGCGCGGGAAAATCGGCATCGTCGATGGCCCACTCGGTGACGGTGGCCACTGCGATGAGCGG
>DASUGW010000055.1:0-3074 GCA_036273805.1 Mycobacterium sp. | reverse complement strand
ATGTAGGCGCTGGCCAGCGCCAGGCCGGCGTGGGCGGCTTCGGTCACGGTGATCGCCAGGTACGGACCCGCCTTGATGTGCGCAGCGAGCGTCACACCGAGTCGGTTGGTCTCGCGATGCAGCCGCTGACCGCAGGCGTGCAACTCGCGCAGCGTTGCCAGTGATTCATCGCCGGCGGCGACTCTGCCCAGCCAGGCGTCGGCCATGGACGGATCGATCTCGGTGGCCTCGCTGAACCGTGCTCGTGCAGCATCGGGATAGGTATCTAGCGCCGCCATACCCTGATCGAACTGCCTGCGGGCGGCGGTGATCGCACTACTGCTGGGGGTCATCGTGGGCGGCTATCGTCTCTCGTCGGAAAACTCAGAACCCGACATCATGCTGATGGGTTCCGAAGAAACATAACGATTTTCGGCGCGGAAGAGTTCCATCTCCACAGTGGCGGAGCGGTTCCCCACGTTGACCTCGAGAAGTGCCGGGCCGATCTGGGTGATCACAACATCGGCCGGCCCGCGGTGTGGTTGCCCGGGTGGCCCGACCGAAACCACGGTGTTGGGACGGGGCGCCGGCGACATCGACCCGTCCACCACGCTGATCGTGGTGCCAGGGGCGGGCCGGGGGCGATCGGTGACGGTGACGTCGGGCATCCGCACACTGGCCCAGCGGTAGGGGTCGCGGGTGTGCACGGTTACCCGATCGCCTGCGCCTGCGGCCCGGATCACTAAACGTTTGACCAGGTTGTCGTCGGCGGCGATGTGGACACGGCTCAACTCGGCCGGATCGCTGAGCGGAAGCATCAACCGGTCGCCCTCCCCGACCTTGCCGAGCAGCACGCCGGATGGGCCGACCGGGATCGTCAGGCTCTCCGGCAGCGGCCCGCGCTGGATACCGCGCAACAAGGGCACCGGCGCACACATATTCGCCGCCAGTGCTGCCGACTGCTCGCCGTGCAGCGTGCCCAGGATCACCGATGGCGGTGTGCGCAACGGTTGGGCGGTTCGCACGGTTACGGTCGCGCTGACCGTACCGTCGCGGAACAGTGTGACGCCTTGGGTCACGCCGTCTACCTGCATCGACCAGGCTTGGGCCAATGTGTGTGGGTTGATGTCGCGGTTGCGGTACCAGTACGTGGTCAGCCACGCAGCGTCTGCACGGACGCCCTTCCACTGTTGGCCGCCTGGCTTTAGGGCCGCACTGCCGAGGCGGCGCTCGAGTTCGACGATGTCGGTGGAGGTCCCAACTCGGGCTCGTACACCGCGGCGTCGCAGTGCCGCACTGATCCGCTGAGCCGCGGCAACCGCGGCGGTGCCTGCAGTCAGTCGATAGCGCAGGGAATCGGCGTTGTCGTACAACGAAATTCGCGCAATGATCCAGGTCTCGCGTTGGCCGGCATAGGGTGGCGGCCCGATCATGGTGTCGTACACGCGTGGGTAGTCGCCGGTGCTGCGCCGACGGGCACCTGTGGTCACCACGGTGAGCGTGTCGAGCTGCAGCCCCAGACATTGATCCAAGAGTGCCTGCAGATCACTGACCTCGAGTGTGTTCTCGGTGTACGTCGTCGCTGAACCCGTGAAAACGGTTGGTGTGTGGGGTGTTCCGAGTACCTGTATGGCGACGCAGGCGACTCCGTCCTGGTAGCGGATGCCGCCGCCGGTGCGGTCATTGGCGACGGTCACCGGTTCGGCCCAGAGGAAGGTGCGTTTGCGATGCAGGTAGAGCAGCACCCAGGACCACAGCGGCTGCCCTCGCCAGGGAATGACAGCTAGCACCAAGCCGAGCATCAAACCGACTGCGGCGCCGATGTATCCGGCTGTTTCGGCCCCGCCGACCGCCCAGCCGACCAGAATCAGCGCCAGGACCGCGGCGACTTCGGCGATCCGGACCGTCATGTTGTTCACAATGCCCTCCGAGCGCGGCCGACAAGGGACGCGATGAGTACTGCGGCAGCCACGGCCCCGGCGAAGCCCAGCGCGATGTTGCGGGCGCGGTTGTCCTTGCCGGGCGGCGGCGGTGCCGGCTGCAGCACTCGGGACTGGGCTTCCGGTGCCTCCCGCGGCCCGGGGGCAACATCGAACGTCAGCGCGGCTACCGGATCCACGACCCCGTAGCCCACCTGGTTGTCGACGCCGCGGGGCGGGTTGTGCGCCGTCTGCAGTATGCGGTTGATCACCTGATGTGCCGACAGCTCCGGATACTTGGCGCGCACCAAGGCGACGACGCCGCTAACGTAGGCGGCCGAGAAGCTGGTGCCCCAGAATGGAGTGTTGGGCTCGCCAGCGCGGCTCGGCGGATACGCGTTGACCGGGGCGCCGTTCTGCGGGGACAGTCCCATGATGCCGACGCCCGGAGCCGCGGCGGCGACCCACGGTCCGGACAGGCTCTTTGGTAACGGGGCGCCGGCGTTGTCGACGGCTCCGACCGAGAGCACGAAGTCAGAGAACCATGACGGCGACGAGATCGTCTTGACCTGTCCCCAATCGCGTGGGTCATGCGGGTTCAGCGGATCGAACAGCGGGTTCTGCGCGCAGTTGTCTTCGCCTTCGTTTCCGGATGCGGCCACCACCACGGAGTCCTTAACGGTTGCCGCGTACCAGACAGCCGCGCCCAGCGCGCGCTGGTCCATCGGGTCTGTTGCAGGCAGACATGCAGTGACGCTGATGTTGATGACCTTGGCTCCGAGGTTGGCGGCATGCACGATGGCCTGCGCTAGCGATGAGATGGTGCCGGCTTTCTGACGTACCTCGTTATTTACCCCTGGCTGAGGGTTGACGAACTCGTAGGCACGAGAGGACTGGCGGATGGAGATCAGGGTCGCGTGCGGGGCGACACCGGCGACGCCGTCCGGGGCGCCGGGCGCCGGCGGGGGCACCGCCGGGTTGTCCGGCGCGCCCGGGGTGGGATCCCCGGGCCCGCTGGAGGGTTGGTCCGGCGGCGGCGGAGGTGGTGGCGGAGGCGGCGGCGGAGCAGGCCGGACCTCGGTGATGGTTACCGGCGGAGGTGGTGGCGGTGGCGCGGGAGGTGCGGGTGTGCCCCCGGGTGGCGGCGGCGCCCCGAGCGCCGGGGGCGGCCCGGCC